>JBJTBH010000001.1:0-6904 GCA_046091285.1 Cyanobacteriota bacterium
TTCTCACCCTTGATGTCGGTGAGGTTGGAGTGGGTGAGGTCGGCCGAGCCGCCGATCAGTTCCGGCAGGTTGGGGCCGATGGCATTCAGGCAGTTGTAGCTGTGCTGACGGGTGGCCAGACCTTTGTCATCGGCGGTGTAGGCCGGCAGATTGGCATCCCAGCCTTCGGGCAGTTCACCGCGTAGCTGACGCTCGAACTGGGCGGCCTCGCTGGGGTACTTGGTGCGGTAGTCGGCCAGGGTGGCGTTCCAGGCGACCTCGGCGGCGGCACCGCGGCTGATCGCCTGGCGCCACTGGTCGTAGGACTCCTGCGGCACTTCGAACTCGCCGTACTCCCAGCCGAGGTTCTGGCGGGTGAGGGCGGCTTCGTCTGCACCGAGGGCGGCACCATGGACGCCGGCGGTGTTGGCCTTGTTGGGGGAGCCGTAGCCGATGGTGGTGGTCACCTTGATCAACGACGGACGATCGGTGACGGCCTTGGCTTCTTCAATCGCCTTGGCGATGGCGGCCAGGTCGGTGTTGCCGTCCTCGACGTGAATGGTGTGCCAGCCGTAGGCCTCGTAGCGCTTCAGCACATCCTCGGTGAAGGAAACGTTGGTGTTTCCGTCGATGGTGATGTGGTTGTCGTCGTAGAGGGCGATCAGCTTGCCCAGGCCGAGGTGGCCGGCCAGGGAAGCGGCTTCACCGCTCACGCCTTCCTGGTGGCAGCCGTCGCCCATGATCACGTAGGTGTGGTGATCCACCACCGTGCTGTCGGGCTTGTTGAATTTGGCGGCCAGATGGGCTTCGGCCATCGCCAGACCGACGGCATTGGCGATGCCCTGACCGAGGGGGCCGGTGGTCACTTCGACACCGGCGGTTTCAAAGGTTTCCGGGTGCCCGGGGGTCTTCGAGCCCCACTGACGGAACTGTTTGATGTCCTCGATCGTCACCGAGTCGTAGCCGCTCAGATGCAGCAGCGCGTAGAGCAGCATGCAGCCGTGGCCCGCCGACAACACGAAACGGTCGCGGTTGAACCACTTGGGGTTCTTCGGATTGTGCTTGAGGAATTTGTCCCACAACGTGTAGGCCATGGGCGCGCAACCCATGGGCAGACCGGGGTGACCCGAGTTGCTCTTGTTGATCGCGTCGACCGCCAGGAAGCGGATGCTGTTGACGCAGAGGGTGTCGACGGACTGGGTTCCGGAGACGGCGGGTGCGGCGACCATGGGTACGGGTAGGAAGAGTTGAGAGAATCCTTGCCGGGCCGGGATCGGCCGGATCTGGTGCGAGCGGGGTGCTCAGACCGGACGACGGAAGGCGAGGCAGACGTTGTGGCCGCCAAACCCGAAGGAATTGGAAAGCACGACGTTGAGTGACTGTTCCCGAGCGGTGTTGGGAACGACATCCAGATCACAGGCCGGATCAGGATTTTGATAATTGATCGTAGGCGGAACCAGGCCATGGCGAATCGCCAGGACTGAGGCCACGGCCTCGATGCCGCCGCTGCCTCCGAGGAGGTGTCCGGTCATCGACTTGGTGGAACTCACCGGGATCCGGTAGGCGTGGTCCCCGAGGCTGGCCTTGATGGCCGCGGTCTCGTTGCTGTCATTGGCCGGCGTGCTGGTGCCGTGGGCGTTGACGTAATCAACGGCCTCAGCCTCCAGGTGTGCGTCCTTCAACGCCAGGCGCATCGCCTCAGCACCACCGACGCCACCGGGGCTGGGGGAGGTGATGTGATGGGCATCACAGGTCATGCCGTAACCCACGATCTCGGCCAGAATCTCGGCGCCGCGAGCCTGAGCGTGCTCCAGGCTTTCGAGCACCAGAATTCCTGCCCCTTCGCCGATCACAAAGCCGTTGCGTTCGGCATCGAAGGGTCGGCTGGCGGTGGCGGGATCGTCATTGCGGAAGGACAGGGCCTTGGCGCTGGCAAACCCAGCCACTCCCAGGGGGGTGATCGCCGATTCAGCACCGCCGCAGATCATGGCGTCGGCATGGCCGAGCTGGATCAGCCGGAAGGCATCGCCGATGGCATTGGAGCCGGCCGCGCAGGCCGTGGCCACAGCGGTGCTCGGACCCTTGGCCCCGAGAGCGATCGCCGCCAGGCCCGTGGCCATGTTCGGGATCATCATCGGCACGCAGAACGGGCTCACCCGATCGGGGCCGCGTTCGAACAGAACATTGGCCTGGGTTTCCATGGTCAGCAGACCACCGACGCCCGAGCCAATCGCCACCCCCACCCGGTGGGCACTGACCTCATCGATCACAAGACCGGCGTGGGCCACGGCCTGCTTGGCAGCGACGACGCCGAACTGACAGAACCGATCCCAGCGCTTGGCTTCCTTCGGTTCGATCTGACCGCGAGGGTCAAAATTCTTGACTTCCGCCGCAAAGCGGCAGGCATGCCGCGACGCATCGAACAGGGTGATTGCGGCCACCCCGTTACGCCCTGAGGACAGACCCTCCCAGTACTGGGAGACGTCATTGCCAATCGGTGTGACCGCGCCCAGGCCTGTGACGACGACGCGGCGGAGACCCTCCACCATCCGGTTCCTCAGCCCTGTTTGTCCTGGATGAACTTCACGGCATCGCCGACGGTGGCGATGCCCTCAGCCGCTTCGTCGGGGATCTCCACGTCGAAGGCCTCCTCAAGCGCCATCACCAGTTCGACGGTGTCGAGGGAGTCGGCACCCAGATCGTTCTGGAAGTTGGACTCCGGCTTCACATCCGCCGCATCGACGCTCAGTTGCTCAGCAACGATCGAGCGCACTTTCTCGTAGATGGCTTCCTGGGACATGGCCACGGTGTGGGATGCCGCATCTTACGGGTCGCCCCCGCCCTTCTCTCCCTGAGGGGTCGCGACTCCGTAAACAAGGGTGACGGCCTGCCGGCCGGTTCGGGTCCGGTTGGCCGGACGTGGGTACCTTGGGCTCCACGCCGTTTGCTTCCGGCCCGGGCATGTCCCATTCCGTCAAGATCTACGACACCTGCATTGGTTGCACCCAGTGCGTTCGCGCCTGCCCTCTCGATGTGCTCGAGATGGTGCCCTGGGACGGCTGCAAGGCCGGCCAGATCGCCTCGTCTCCCCGTACAGAGGATTGTGTGGGGTGCAAGCGCTGCGAAACCGCCTGCCCCACCGACTTCCTCTCGATCCGGGTTTATCTCGGCGATGAAACCAGCCGCAGCATGGGTCTCGCGTATTGACGTCCCGGTCACAAAGACTGGAACCCCTGCCGCCATAAGCTCATGCCCGGCCCTCGGCCGGGCTTTTTTGTCGGCGCCACCCCGGAGTCGTCACCGTTCTGTGCCCCTGGTGTTATGTGCGGCATTGTTGCCCTGATCGGTTCCCGCGATGCCGCTCCGCAACTGCTGGAGGGTCTGCGGCAGCTGGAATATCGCGGCTACGACTCCGCCGGGATCGCCACCGTCGAGGCCGGCGGTCAGCTGCACTGCCTGCGGGCCGAGGGCAAGCTGGTCAATCTCACCGCCCGCTTTGACGAGCACGGTGCTCCGGGTCACTGCGGCATCGGTCACACCCGCTGGGCCACCCACGGCAAGCCGGAGGAGCGCAATGCCCATCCGCACCTGGATGGCAGCGGCCAGCTGGCCGTGGTTCAGAACGGCATCATTGAAAATCACCGTCTCCTGCGCGAAGCCCTGCAGGCCGAGGGCGTGGTCTTCCGTTCGGAGACGGATACCGAAGTCATCCCCCATCTGCTGGCCCGGAGGCTGGCAGCGCTGCAGTCCGCCGGCCGCCAGGCCGGTGCCGCCCTGCTGCTGGAAGCGATTCAGCAGGTGCTTCCCGAACTCCATGGCGCCTATGCCCTGGCGGTGGTCTGGTCCCAGGTACCCGGCGCCCTGGTGGTCGCCCGGCACCAGGCGCCGCTGTTGATCGGGCTCGGTGAAGGTGAGTTCCTCTGCGCCAGCGATACGCCGGCCCTGGCTGGGTTCACCCGCACGATCCTGCCGATGGAGGACGGTGAGGTCGCCTTGCTGACGCCCCTCGGTATCGAGCTCTACGACGGTGCCGGGCAGCGGGTGCAGCGCACCCCGACGTTGCTCCGGGGCACCGAGCACGTGGCGGACAAGCGCAGTTTCCGCCATTTCATGCTCAAGGAGATCCATGAGCAGCCCGAGACCGCAGCGTTGTGGGTGGCGCGTCATCTGCCTGACGTTCCGGCGGCCTCCTCGCCCCTGCCCGGCAGCCATGGCCTGGTGGCGCTTCCCCTCGACGATGACTTTTACGAGGGCATCGAGCGGATTCAGATCCTGGCCTGCGGCACCAGTCGCCACGCGGCGATGGTCGGGGCCCATCTGCTGGAGCAGCTGTCGGGTCTGCCCACCAATGTCTTCTATGCCAGTGAGTTCCGCTATTCACCACCGCCGCTGACGCCCCATACCCTCACCATCGGCGTCACCCAGTCGGGAGAAACCGCCGACACCCTTGCGGCCCTGGCGATGGAACAGGATCGCCGCGTTCTCCGGGCCGATCCTGCCTATGCCCCCCGGCTGCTGGGCATCACCAATCGGCCTGAGAGTTCCCTCGGTCGCCTCGTCCCCCACGTTCTCGATATCGGTGCCGGCATCGAGGTGGGCGTGGCTGCCACCAAGACGTTCCTGGGGCAGCTGCTGGCGTTCTATGGCCTGGCCCTGGCCTTCGCGGAACGCCGCGGCAGCGGTGCCACCGGCCAGTCACCCGAGCGCCTTCTGGCGTTGGCGGACGGTTTGCGTGGCCTGCCCGCTCGGCTCCAGACTCTCGTGGAAGATCATGATCAGCGCTGCGCGGACCTGGCGCATCACTTCACGGAGACTCAGGATGTGATCTTCCTCGGTCGTGGCATCAACTATCCGATTGCCCTGGAAGGCGCCCTGAAACTCAAGGAGATCAGTTATATCCATGCTGAGGGCTATCCAGCCGGCGAGATGAAGCACGGACCGATCGCCCTGCTGGATGCCCGCGTGCCGGTGGTGTCGATCGCTGTGCCGGGACAGGTGTTCGACAAGGTTCTCAGCAATGCCCAGGAGGCCAAGGCCCGCGATGCCCAGCTGATCGGTGTCGCCCCTGAAGGTCCCGACACGGGCCTGTTTGATCTGCTGCTTCCGGTGCCGGAGCTCGATGAGCTGCTCAGCCCCCTGCTCACGGTGATTCCGATGCAGCTGTTGAGCTATCACATCGCTGCCCATCGCGGTCTGGATGTCGATCAACCCCGCAATCTGGCCAAGAGCGTCACCGTTGAGTGAGTCCGGGCCTGATCAGCGCTTGACTGCCGTGCTGCCGGCGGCACTGCGGCCGTAGCGATCCTCGAAGCGCACGATGTCGTCTTCGCTCAGGTAGGGGCCGCTCTGCACTTCGATCAGTTCCACCGGGATCTGCCCGGGGTTGCTGAGGCGGTGGCGGCAGCCGAGGGGGATGTAGGTGCTCTGGTTCTCGCCGATCAGTTCTTCGAGGCCGTTCTTTTCCACCAGCGCGGTGCCGGCCACCACGATCCAGTGTTCGGCGCGGTGGTGGTGCATCTGCAGCGACAGGGATTCACCGGGGTTCACCTGGATCCGCTTCACCTGCCAGCGGCTGCCTTCCACGACGCCGTCGTAGTGGCCCCAGGGGCGATAGATGCGCCGATGGGCCTGGCTTTCCCGTGCCCCTTCGCGCTCCAGTTGACCGACCACGGCCTTGATCTCCTGGGAGCGATCGCGATGGGCGACCAGCACCACGTCATCGGTCTCGACCACCACCAGGTCCTCCACCCCCAGGCCCACCACCAGGCGGTGTTCACTGCGCAGGTAGCAGTTGCGGGCATCGGCGCTGATCACCCGGCCGCGCATCACATTGCCGTTGGCATCCTGGTCCCCGGTTTCCCAGAGGGCGTTCCAGCTGCCCACATCGCTCCAGCCGGCGTTGAGTGCCAGCACGGAGCCGAGGTCGGTGCGTTCCATCACGGCCACATCCAGCGCCACGTTCGGGCAGGTGGTGAAGGCTTCCCGCTCCAGCCGCAGGAATTCGAGATCGACCGCCTCGGGTTGCAATGCCGCACGGCAGGCGTTGAGCACCGCCGGGGCCAGCCGTTCCAGTTCAGCCAGGATTGTGCTGGCCCGGAACAGGAACATGCCGCTGTTCCAGGTGAACCGACCGCTGGCGAGGAAGTGTTCGGCCGTGTCTCGATCCGGTTTTTCGACGAAACGGGCGATCGGCACCGGCTCGAGTTCGGCATGGCCCACCGCTTCGATGTAGCCATAGCCGGTTTCCGGTGCCGTCGGCACGATCCCGAAGGTCACCAGCCGACCCGCTTCGGCGCAGGGCAGACCCCGCGCCACTGCGGCACGGAAGGCCTCCGGGTCCCGGATCACGTGGTCGGCGGCCAGCACCAGCAGCAGCGGGTCGGTGCCATCGGCACTGGCCTGCAGTGGCGGTGGCCGCCCTGCAGGCGCCGTGTTGCGACCGATCGGCTCCAGCAGGATGCCTGCCGGTTCCACACCGATCTGCCGCATCTGTTCGGCGACGATGAAGCGGTGGTCTTCGTTACAGATCAGCAGGGGGCGCATCAGCCCCGGTAACCCCTGCAGTCGCTGCTGAGTCTGTTGCAGCAGCGTGTCATCCGACTGGCCGGCCAGGGCCCAGTACTGCTTCGGATAACTGGCACGGGAGAGCGGCCAGAGCCTGGTGCCGGTGCCACCGCAGAGGATCACCGGAACCAGGGGGGTGGGAGAGGTCACGCAGCACGGGCTGTTGGGCCCATTCCAACCCAGCGCCGGACCGTGTCGCCAGATCAGATCTCCAGAAGACCCGGCGGCGGCGTCAGCCCGAGCCAGCCCTGGGAGAGCTCCACGGTCGGCACGATCGCGTCCACAAACGGAATCAGCACGGTGCGCCCGTCCTCGCCGCTCAGGGCCACCTCCAGCAGGTCATTACCGCCATGGATCAGGT
>JBJTBH010000002.1:0-16133 GCA_046091285.1 Cyanobacteriota bacterium
GCTTGAACCGATGATGAAGGTTGAGGTGGAGGTGCCTGAGGATTACCTCGGCTCCGTTATCGGCGACCTTTCATCCCGCCGTGGACAGGTCGAGGGGCAATCCGTGGATAGCGGACAGTCCAAAGTCCAGTCCAAGGTGCCACTGGCCGAAATGTTCGGCTACGCCACCCAGCTCCGATCCATGACCCAGGGTCGGGGTATCTTCTCGATGGAATTCAGCCATTACGAGGAAGTTCCTCGCAATGTGGCAGAAGCCATCATCTCCAAGAATCAGGGCAATTCCTGATCTTTTCCCTACCCATTTACCCCCCGATTCATTTTCATCATGGCTCGCGAGAAGTTCGAAAGGAATAAGCCCCACGTCAACATCGGCACCATCGGCCACGTTGACCACGGCAAAACCACCCTCACTGCCGCCATCACCAACGTGCTGGCCAAGAAGGGTCAGGCCAAAGCCCAGGCTTACGACCAGATCGACGGTGCTCCCGAAGAGCGTGAGCGCGGTATCACCATCAACACCGCTCACGTTGAGTACGAGACCGACGGTCGTCACTACGCCCACGTGGATTGCCCCGGCCACGCGGACTACGTGAAGAACATGATCACCGGTGCCGCCCAAATGGACGGCGCGATCCTCGTGGTGGCTGCCACCGACGGCCCCATGGCCCAGACCAAGGAGCACATCCTGCTGGCCAAGCAGGTGGGCGTGCCCGCTCTGGTGGTGGCACTGAACAAGTGCGACATGGTGGACGACGAGGAGATCCTCGAGCTGGTGGAACTGGAAGTGCGTGAGCTGCTGAGCAGCTACGACTTCCCCGGCGACGACATTCCCGTGGTTAAGGTATCTGGCCTCAAGGCCCTCGAGGGTGATGCTGACTGGGAAGGCCGCATCGACGAGCTGATGACTGCCGTTGACACCGCCATCCCCGAGCCCGAGCGCGAAATCGACAAGCCGTTCCTGATGGCTGTGGAAGACGTGTTCTCGATCACCGGTCGTGGGACCGTGGCCACCGGCCGGATCGAGCGCGGCAAGGTGAAGGTGGGCGAGGAAATCGAGATTGTGGGTATTCGGGACACCCGCAAGACCACTGTCACCGGTGTGGAGATGTTCCGCAAGCTGCTCGACGAGGGCATGGCCGGCGACAACGTGGGCCTGCTGCTGCGCGGCATCCAGAAAGAGGACATCGAGCGCGGCATGGTGCTGGTGAAGCCCGGCTCCATCACCCCCCACACCAAGTTCGAGGGTGAGGTGTATGTGCTGAAGAAGGAAGAGGGCGGCCGCCACACCCCCTTCTTCGCCGGTTACCGGCCGCAGTTCTACATCCGCACCACCGACGTGACCGGTCAGATCACCGCGTTCACCGCCGACGACGGCTCCATCGTGGAAATGGTGATGCCGGGCGACCGCATCAAGATGACCGGTGAGCTGATCTGCCCCGTGGCCATCGAGCAGGGCATGCGCTTCGCCATCCGCGAAGGCGGCCGCACCATCGGTGCCGGCGTGGTCTCTAAGATCATCGCCTGATCGCTGATCTGATCCGCTGAATCCAGGCTGATGGAAGCAGGGGCGTTTCAGCCCCCTCTCTTCCATCAGCCACTCCAGGTTCCATGATCTGGAGCGGCATCATGGCCGCCCCCCTGAGGTCTGCCTGCGCACCTCGACAACCGAACTCCGCATCCGTCACTGTCAGCGCCGGCCAGCGCCCACCAGCGACAGGTCTTCGAGTCCCTTCCCTCGCATGCGAGGGGCACCCTGTCGGCTCCCGTCCCGCGGGCGCGGCGGACACCATCCAAGACATTTTCCCGTTCTCTGATGTCCACGGCCATCTCCCAGCAGAAGATCCGCATCCGCCTGAAGGCGTTTGATCGCCGCATGCTGGATCTATCCTGCGAAAAAATCATCGAAACGGCGGATCACACCGCCGCCACTGCGATCGGTCCGATCCCCCTGCCCACGAAACGCAAGATCTACTGCGTGCTGCGCTCGCCCCACGTGGACAAGGACTCCCGTGAGCACTTCGAGACCCGCACCCACAAGCGGATCATCGACATCTACAGCCCCTCCGCCAAGACGATTGACGCCCTGATGAAGCTGGACCTGCCCAGCGGCGTCGACATCGAAGTGAAACTCTGAAGCCAACCCGGGCCCTTCGCAGACCCACTCCGCTCCCGGGGTGGGTCTGTTTGTTTCTAGGATCAGGGTCTGAAAGCCCCGTGCCGGCCTTCTTCCCAAACACTGCTGCTGCCATCCCGTGTCCGACCTCTCCGTCAGGGAGTTGCCGCTGTTCCCCCTGCCGGATGTGGTGCTCTTTCCGGAAGAAGTGTTGCCCTTGAACATTTTCGAGCCCCGCTACCGGATGATGTTGCGCACGGTGCTCGAAACCGATCGCCGATTCGGTGTGGTGCGCTGGGACCCTCAGGAGCGCACGATGGCCGACGTCGGTTGCTGCGCCGAAATCCTGCAGTGCCAGACCCAGGATGATGATCGCAGCAATATCGTCACCCTCGGTCAGCAGCGCTTCCGCATCCTCGAAATCGTCCGCGAAGCCCCTTACAAGGTGGCGATGGTGAGCTGGATCGAAGATGGCCAGAGCGATGGTCACGACGTCCTGAACAGCCTGGCCCAGGAGGTCAGTCAGGCCCTTACCGATGTGGTCGACCTCACAGGAAAACTCTTCGGCAACCAGACCCCACTGCCGAGTGATCTTCCGGATCTGCCCCGGGAGCTCTCCTTCTGGATCGCCTCTCACCTCGGAGGGCCGGTGGCCGCCCACCAGCAGACCCTGCTCGAGATCACGGACACCGGGGAACGGCTGCGACAGGAATTCGAGCTTCTCGACCACACCCGTCGCCAGCTCGAGGCTCGCACCGTGCTCAAGGAAACCTACAAGGACATTGATCCCTCCTGAACGGATCGATCGACCTGACGGGTCAGGTCCCAGACTGCCGAGCACCGGCACCGGGCGCCACGGGCCTCCGCCTGTCCATGGCATCGGCACGGCCCTGAGCCCCAGCTCCCCCATCCCCCGACCCGGCCTGCGCACGCCTTTTCCGTGACCCTTCTGTTGTCCCTGCTGCTGATCCTGGTGGCCCTGGTGCTCGCCATCTGGCTCTGGCAGCGCCGTGATCGTCGCTATCTCTCCAGCAGCAGCGTCGCTGACGCCTACGACCGCTGGACCGACGATCAACTGCTCGAACGCCTCTGGGGCGAACACGTCCATCTCGGTCACTACGGCGATCCTCCGCGCCGCCGCGATTTCCGCCAGGCCAAGGAGGCCTTCGTGCACGAACTGGTGCGCTGGAGTGGTCTCGATCAGCTGCCCCCGGGTTCCACACTGCTCGATGTGGGCTGTGGCATCGGGGGCAGCGCCAGGATTCTGGCCCGTGATTACGGCTTCAAGGTGCTGGGCATCAGCATCAGCCCGGCCCAGGTGGCCAGGGCCACCGCCCTCACACCGGCAGGACTGTCCTGCCGCTTCGCGGTCATGGATGCCCTCGCATTGGACCTGCCGAATGGCTGTTTTGATGCCGTCTGGACCGTGGAGGCCGGCCCCCACATGCCCGACAAGCAACGCTTCGCCGATGAACTGCTGCGGGTGCTGCGCCCCGGCGGTCGTCTGGCGGTCGCCGACTGGAACCGTCGCGACCCGATCGATGGGGCCATGAACCGAACCGAACGCTGGGTGATGAAGCAGTTGCTCAACCAGTGGGCCCATCCGGAATTCGCCAGCATCCGCTCCTTCCAGGCCAATCTTGAATCGAGCCGTTGGCGTTCCCTACCGGTCACCACCGCCAACTGGACGGCCGCCACCCTGCCCTCGTGGATTGAATCGATCCTGGAAGGCCTGCGTCGACCCGGCGCTGTTCTGGGCCTCGGGCCCAGGGCCATCCTTCAGGGGTTGCGGGAAACCCCCACCCTGCTGCTGATGCACTGGGCCTTCCGCACCGGCCTGATGGATTTCGGCGTCTTCCGCACCGAGGCCGCAGACCGCCCGGCCGGCTGATCCGCCCGTCAGCCCAGGGAGGCCCTGCGCACCATCCGGCTCCTGCCCCGCTGCCGGCAGGCCGGTGATCGGATAGGTCCCGAACAGGGCCAGATGCTCACACAGGGGCTCGAGAGCGCTGAGGGCCTGCTCAAGGCTGGAGCCCTCAGAGCCCTCGCTGCTGTCCGCGGCATCAACCTCAGGACGGGGCCAACGCAGACCCTGGGGTGATTCGAGCTCAAGATCGACAAAGAACAGATATTCCCCAAGCTCCCGCTTCGATGGCCTGGATTCAATCCGGCTCATGTTCAATCCCAGCCGCGCGAAGCAGGCCAACGCCTCCAACAACGCCCCAGGACGGTTGGCATGCAGGGAAAACGCCAGGCTGGCGATCGGTCCACCCTCGGCCCTGACGCCTCGACGCAGCAGCAGGAACCGGGTGCAATTGCCGGCGATGTCATTGATCGGATAGGCCAGGACCGGCAACTGCTGCTCCCGGGCCGCCTCCAGGGACGCGATCGCTGCCCGGAAACGGCTGCCCCGCACCATTCTCGCCGCCTCGGCGGTCGACGCCGTCGGCAACTGCAGCGCCCTGGGACAATGATCCGCCAGCCATTGGCTGCATTGCGCCAGGGCCTGCGGATGGGACAACACCTCGCTGACGCTCTCGACCGTGCCATCGCCCAGCAGGGCATGGCGGATCGGCAGCACCAGGGCCCGGGTGATCGCCAGCTCCCGATGCATCCAGAGGGCATCAAGCGCTGCGGTGACCCCACCCTCCACCGAATTCTCCACCGGCACCACCGAGGCCTCAGAGCGACCGGTGGCCAGGCTCTCGACCACGGCGCGAATGGTAGGGCATGGCTGCAGCTCCAACGCATCCCAGCCATCGAGATCGGCAAAGCGGCGCGCCGCCTGCTCGCCATAGGTGCCACTGGGACCGAGGAAAGCGACGCGCATGGGGGGAGAGACTGGACAGGGCAGGACCGATAGGATCATGACGCGCCGGCCTGCAGCCCATGACTCTGGCCTTCAGCGCCCGCCAGACCCTCTGCCTCAACGCTGCGGGAGATGGGGAGCGTCTGGCTGACTATCTGGCGGATGAGGAACGGGTGATCGGCGCCCTTCTCAATCTGCAGCAGCTCGAACCCCTCGCTCCGGGCCACTACCGCTACACCGTCACCCGCCTGCAGGTGTTTCAGCTGCAGATTCAGCCCATCGTTGATCTCCGGGCCCGCCTCTCGAGCGGCCGCATCGACCTTGAGGCCACCGACTGCCGGCTGGAAGGTCTCGGAATGGTCGATCACTTCCAGCTCAGCCTCGAGTCCTGGCTGGTGGCCAGTGACGATGGCCTGGAGGGAGAAGCCACGCTGTCGGTGCAGGTGAGCCAGCCACCCCTGCTGCGCATGATTCCGGCGCGGGTGCTCGAAGCCACGGGCCGCTCGCTGCTGGGCGGCATCCTGCTGGGCATCCGCACCAGGGTGAGCCAGCAACTGCTAGGCGACTACCGCCGCTGGTGCGACGAACAGGCACGCTGACCGGCCCCAAGAAAGGACAGCCGATGCAACGGCGTCGGCCCCAGGCTGTTCAAGGCCTGGCGATGCTGCAACGTGCCATAGCCGGCATGACGATCCAGGCCATAGCCGGGGTAGCGGGCATCCAGACGGCGGATCAGGGCATCCCGCTCTTCCTTGGCCAGCACACTGGCGGCCGCAATCGCCAGACACTGCTGATCGCCGCGCACCAAAGTGCGCTGGGCTCCCTGCCAGAGCCGCAGGGGCAGGACCCCATCCACCAGCACCAGGGACGGCGGTTCGTGCAGGGCGCCGGCAGGCACCATCAATTGCTGCAGAGCCCGCAGCATCGCCAGTTCGGTGGCGCTGCGGATCCCGCAGCGATCGATCCAGGCGGCACTGGCCTGTCCGATCCCCCAGGCCAGCGCCTCAGCCCGGATCCGGGGCACCAGGGCCTGGCGCCTGCGGGCGGTGAGCTTCTTGCTGTCCGTGAGACCGGCGGCCTGCAGCTGACGGCAGGCCTGCTCGGTGAGGATCACCGCAGCCGCAAACACAGGCCCGAAGAGGGCACCCCGACCGACCTCGTCGACCCCGGCCAGGCCCTCGACAGGCCAGGCCTGCCAGGGAACCGGATCAGACGACGGCGGAGGAACGGCGGCGGCGGCGGCGCGGTTCACCGGACTCCTCCTCCTGATCGGTCACCGGCTCGGGGGCCTCAACGGCGGCGACCACCACCGTGGGGCTGACCGTTTCGCAGCCCGCTGCGAGGGGCGCCGCCGGCTGCGGGGGCTCCTCACGGGCGATCCCCAGCACCATCGACAGGGGCTCCTGGCCGGAAATGAAGGGGGTGGGTTCCGGCAGGGGGGTGATCTCCACCGGTGCCGCTCCGGAAGGCAGCGAGGCAGGGATCACCGGCAGAGCCTCGGCACCGCCACCACCCCGCCCTCGCCGCCGGCGACGGCCGCCGCTGGCAGCGAGCTGCTGGCGAGCTTCATCGAGCACCGCCTCGGAATCCTCACCGGGGCGGATCACCCGCACCATCAGATTTTCCAGGGGCTGACCGGGCTGATCGAGCAGCAAGGCCGGATTGAGCCCCATCCAGCCGAACACCAGTTCCTGATCGGCATCCATCGGCACCGCCACCAGCTCAGGCTCCTGACGGCGCGATGGCGCTTCGGTGGCGGCAGCCAGAGCATCGGAGGGGCGGCCTGCGTCGTAGGCGGTGGAAACGAGTTCGCCGGCATTGCCGGAATCATCACCACTGTCTGCAGCGCCGCGTCCACCGCGCCCACCGCGACGACGACGGGACGAACCATCGACACCGGTGCCTGGGCTGAGCACCTCGGCCCGGGCCGAGGCGACCGAGCGCACCAGACCGGTGAGCGTGGCCAGGGGTTGGAGAGTGTCCTTGCCGGGGAGCACGGCCACGTGGCCGAGGCCGCCGCAGCTGGGGCAGGCACGACCGAACAGCTCATAGATGTTCTGACCCTGCCGCTTACGCGTCAGCTCGACCAGACCGAGCTCGGTGAGCTGGGCGATCTGGGGCCGGGCCGCATCATCACGAACAGCTGCCGTGAACGACTCCAGTACCTGCAGCTGATCGCGACGGGACTCCATGTCGATGAAGTCGATGATGACGACGCCACCGATGTTGCGCAGCTTCAACTGCCGGGCGATCTCGACCGCCGCCTCACAGTTGGTCCAGAGGACCGTCTCGCGCGCATTGGCGGAGCGGGTGAAGGAGCCTGAATTGACATCGATCACCGTCAGCGCCTCGGTGGGCTCGATGATCACGTAACCGCCGGAAGGGAGATCAACCCGGGGCTTGAGGGCATCACGGATCGCAGCATTGACCCGGAAGTGCTCCAGCAGTTCGGCGGATTCGTTGTGATGCTCAACCAGAAGATTGGCCTGGTCGGGACCGAGAAAGGCATTGACCCGGGCGACGGCATCAGCACCATCAACCACGACCCTGACCACCTCAGGGCTGTAGAGATCACGCAGAACGCGATGGATGAAATCCTCATCGCGATTGAGCAGCACCGGCGGACTGGCGGTCTCAGCGGCGGTCTGGATCGCTTCCCACTGACGCAACAGGGCCTCGAGATCATCGATCAGCAGCTCCTCGCTGACGCCCTCCGCCTCGGTGCGGATCAGCAGGCCGGCACCGGGAGGTTTGATCAACACCCCGAGGGCCCGCAGGCGGTTGCGCTCCGATTCACCATTGATGCGCCGGGAAATGTTCACCCCCTGGCCATGGGGCTGAAGCACCAGGAAACGCCCGGGCAGGGTGAGATTGCCCGTGAGCCGCGGCCCCTTGGTCCCGGTGGGCTCCTTCATCACCTGCACCAGCACCTTCTGGCGTGGTTCAAGCAGCTCGGTGATACCGGCGCCCCCCTTCTTCAGGCGGAGGGGGCCGAGATCGGTGATATGGATGAAACCGTTCTTCTCGCTTTCGCCGATATTGACAAAAGCCGCATCAATACCCGGCAGCACATTCTCAACGGTGCCGAGATAAACATCACCGATCTGGTAGCGCCCCTGGGCCACCACCAGTTCATCCACACGTTCGTCGTTGAGAACCGCGGCGATCCGCAGCTGCTCGGCGATGACGATCTGCTGGGGCATAGGGAAATGTCCTGGACCCTTGCGGGTCCTGCCTGGGAGTAGAGGGGAAGCAGCGCTGAGACGGACTTCGGCGAGCCGGTGTCATCGCTGGGCGAGGACGGCACGGAGTGCACGACGTCGCAGGACAACGATGACGATGTCGAAACTCAGGGCGCGTGAAACCTGGGCGGGAACACCAGATCGGCAAGAAGGCCAGAGGGTGCACGCACTGGGGGAGGGGGATGGATCGGAAGATCAGCCATCCCGGGCGATTTCAGCCAAAACAACGATGGACAAGCCGGCGAAGCTGGACATCAGACGGGTCCCGACCGTCCTGGATGGTTTGGAGCGGGCCAGAGGGCTCAGACCATCGCAGCCCCTCAGAACGCAACGGACGAAGCCGGAACGGATCAGGAGGGAGAAATGGGAGCCGCTGGCAGCCGGACTGGCCGAACAGAGCCAAGCGAGCCGGCCTCAGACGGAAACCTGAACCAACCGGAAAAACCGGTGGTGGGATGAAGCTGTCGATCGGAACCCGCAGGTTCAGCCTCGAGACCAAGGCCTGAAAGAGACCCTCTGGTCAACGACGCACACTGGCAGGACCGGACACGAAGGCCGCAGAGGGCTCGCAGGACACGGGGTTCTTGAAGACTCCTCAGGCAGCATCAGTGTCCTGATCAGATCGTGGACCAAAAAAAGGTCCTGATGTGATCAGCTGACTTCTCAGCCGTCTTGATTGGACTTTAGCACGACTGCAGCAGCAGGGCTTCACGGCAGAGCGCCCCCAGCGACAGCTCCACCCGCAGACGCTCCGCAAGCCAGTGGCGCAGCTGTTCCGGCCTGAGGCTGCGACCGGCCCCGTCCACCGTGGCCCGCAACCGCAGGCTCACACCCTGCGGCTCCCAGGCCAGCAGGTTGAGGGTCTCCAGGGAAGGACGGCACTCGCGCTCCCTCGGGCGCCCCTTCTTATCGGTGTCCTGCCAGAGCAGGGACTCCGCCGCCAGCACGTCGGCCACCGCCGTCTCCCAGGCGGCACGATCGGGCCAGGAGGCTCCGGCGTCAGCGCTGCTCGCCAGAGCCGGTTGGAACGCGATCCGCCAGAGGGCCGCTTCCACCTCCATCGCCAGGCTGGCCCCCGCCACCGGGACCTCTCGCGCCGACAGCAGGGTGAACCCCGCAGGCACCTGCTCCTGCAGACGCCCACGGGCGGTCGCCGCATCGATCGTCTCGGTGAACTCCAGATCCAGCCATTCACCCTCGGCCTCCACTCCCAGGGGCAGAGCCAGGGCCAGCTGCAGCCGCGGCAGGGGATGGAAGCCTCCGGTGAAGCTCACGGGCAGACCACTGCGGCGCAGGGCCCGTTCCAGCATCCGCAGCACATCGAGGTGGCTGAGCAGCGCCAGGGACCCTGTCTTGCTGAAGCCGAACCTCAGGCGATGCACCCGTTCGCTGGCCGGAGCGGACGGCGGATGCTGTGGCGGGATCGGCGGTGGCGGCACGACGACGTTGTGCCCCAGGTCCGGACCGCAGACCCCACAGCTGCTGCAGCCGTCGAACGAGCAATCGGGCACCACGGTGGCTGCCAGGGCCCGTTGCAGATCCTCGGCCAGCCAGCGCTTGCTGAGGCCGGCATCGATGTGATCCCAGGGCAGGGCCTGCTCGCAGAAGGTGCTGAGGTCGTCACCGCTCAGGGCCTGGGCCCGGCTCCAGCCACCCAGCTCCAGATCGCGGTACGGACCGGCCAGACCGGCCGCCTCGATCGCTGCCGTCCAGGCCTCATAGGTGCAATCCACCGACTCGAACCAGGCATCCAGCCCCGCTCCGGCCCGCCAGGCCGCCTCGACCACCGCCGACAGGCGACGATCGCCACGACCGACGAAATCCTCCACAGCCGAAAGGCGGGGATCGGTGAAATTGGTCTTGATGCCGCGCAAGGACCGCAGGGCCTGACGCAGCAGCTGCTGACGACGGCAGAACTCCGCGGAACTGACGCTGTGCCACTGAAACGGTGTGTGGGGCTTGGGGGTGAAATTGCTGATCGTCAGATTCAGCTCCAGCCGCCCCAGATCACGACAGCGCTGCTGCAGCATCCGGCATGTCTCGACGATGCCGAGCACATCCTCATCGGTCTCTCCCGGCAGACCGATCATGAAATAGAGCTTGACCTTGCGATAGCCGCTCTCCATCGCCGTGCGGATACCGCGCAGAAGGTCGTCATCGGTGAGCCCCTTGTTGACGATGTCGCGCAGGCGCTGGCTGCCGGCCTCGGGCGCGAAGGTGAGGCCCGCCTTGCGGGTCCCCCCCAGGATGTGGGCGATGTTCTGATCAAAACGATCCACCCGCTGGCTGGGAAGGGTGAGGCTGACGTTCTGATCGGCGAGACGGTTGCGCAGTTCCACCCCCACCGCCGGCAGGGCCAGATAGTCGGAGCAGCTCAGCGACAGCAGCGAGAAATCGCTGTACCCGGTGCGGCGCATCCCCTCCTCCACCGCCTCGATCACCGCCTCCGGCTCCACATCGCGGGCCGGCCGCGTCAACATCCCGGGCTGGCAGAAGCGACAGCCGCGGGTGCAGCCCCGCCGGATCTCGACCGTCAACCGGTCATGCACCGTCTCGATGTGGGGCACGAGTCCCATGGCGTAGTGGGGCATCGGCCGGGCCGTGCGTCGCAGCACCCGCCGCGGCGCCGTCAGAGCGCTGGGATCCTCCGAGGGGGGCGGCAGGGGTTCCACCGTGACCCCATCGGCGGCCGGTCGGTAGAGCGAAGGGACGTAGACCCCGGGAACCTGGGCCAGATCCCTGAGCAGAGCCTGACGTGACAGCCCTGCCGCCTTGGCCTCAGCCACCACCAGGCCGATCTCCGGCAGCAGCTCCTCGCCATCACCGAGAGCGATGAAATCAAAGAACGCGGCATAGGGCTCAGGGTTGCTGGTGGCCGTGGGACCGCCGGCGAAGATCAGAGGCGGAGCCGTGGGATCCCCCAGGGGGGCGTTGCCGCGATCCGCTGCCTTCAGGGGCACCTGTGCCAGCGACAGCATCTCGAGGATGTTGGTGGCGCTCAGTTCGTAGCTGAGGCTGAAGCCGAGGATGTCGAAGGCGGGCAGGGGCCGGCGGCTTTCGACCGCGAACAGCGCCTGCTGACGCTCCTTCAGGCGCTGGGCCAGATCAGGAGCCGGCAGATAGGCGCGATCGCACAGCTGCCCCGGACAGGCATTGAGGATCGAATAGAGAATGATGTGGCCAAGATTGCTGGCGCCGACCTCATAGACCTCGGGATAGGTGAGGGCCCAGCGCACCGAAGCGGCCTGCCAGTCGCGAGGGACGACCCCGCGCTCATTGCCGAGATAACGGCCGGGCTTGCTGATCGAGAGATCGATCAGGGCCTCGAAATCGATCGGAGCGTCAGAGCGGGCCGGTGCAGCGGTCACAGGCAACGGCGGGACGACGCCGGCAGGAGGGGCCTCTCGATCGTATGCAGGGCCGCCACCACGGGCCGCCGGATCCGTTCCGGCACCGCAGGCCGCCAGGGCCGCTCCGAGCCAGGGCATCCGGCCGGCGGGAGCCGCCGCCACCGCGCCATAGGACAATCGCCGCCAGTGTCAACGGGCCCGGAAGCGGCCCACCCCCGCGATGGTCCAGGTCAACGGCAATTACCTCAAACTCAAGGCGGGATACCTGTTTCCCGAAATCGGCCGGCGGGTCAGGGCCTTCGCCGAAGCGAACCCGGAGGCGGCGATCATCCGCCTCGGCATCGGGGATGTGACGGAACCGCTGCCGGCTGCCTGCCGCGACGCGATGAAGGAAGCCGTGGATGCGATGGGGACCCACGAGGGCTTCCGTGGCTACGGCCCCGAGCAGGGCTACCCGTGGCTGCGGGAGGCGATCGCCCGCCACGATTTCCAGGCCCGCGGGTGCCAGGTGGACCCGGAGGAGATCTTTGTCTCCGACGGCTCGAAGTGCGACAGCAGCAACATCCTCGACATCCTGGGCGAGGGCAACCGCATCGCCGTCACCGACCCGGTGTATCCGGTGTACGTGGACAGCAACGTGATGGCGGGCCGTACCGGCGATGCCGATGACACGGGCCGGTACGGCGGCCTCACCTACCTGCCGATCACCGCAGCCAACGGCTTCACGGCCCCGCTGCCGGAGCAGCCGGTGGATCTGATCTACCTCTGCTTCCCCAACAACCCGACCGGCGCCGTGGCCAGTCGCGAACAACTGCAACAATGGGTGGACTACGCCCTCGCCAACAAGGCCCTGATCCTCTTCGATGCGGCCTATGAAGCCTTCATCCAGGATCCCTCCCTGCCGCACTCGATCTATGAGATCGAAGGCGCCCGGCAATGCGCGATCGAATTCCGCTCCTTCTCCAAGAATGCCGGCTTCACCGGAACCCGCTGCGCCATCACCGTGGTGCCGCGCGGCCTGATGGGGACAGCGGCCGATGGCGAGGCGGTGGAACTCTGGGCCCTCTGGAACCGTCGCCAGTGCACGAAGTTCAATGGTGTCAGCTACATCGTGCAACGCGGCGCCGAGGCGGTGTATTCCGCCGAAGGCCAGGCCCAGGTGAAGGCGCTGATCGCCTTCTACATGGAGAATGCCGCCATCATCCGCCGCGAACTGACCGCCGCCGGCCTGCAGGTGTACGGCGGTGAACAGGCTCCCTACGTCTGGATCAGGACCCCGGAAGGGCTGGATTCCTGGGGCTTCTTCGATCGCCTGTTACAGGACGCCCATGTGGTGGGCACCCCCGGCAGTGGCTTCGGCGCCGCCGGCGAGGGGTATTTCCGCCTGTCGGCCTTCAACAGCCGCGCCAACGTCGAAGAGGCGATGGCACGCATCACCCGCTGTTCCTTTACCTAAACTAGAGGACCTGTCATGTCGGATCCGGTCATGACCCTGGCGACCAGCACACCCGCCGGCGATCCCGGTGGGACGGCGGTGATGGAGAAAGCCCCGGAACGGGTGCGCAAACCATCACCGCGCTACAAGGTGCTGCTCCACAACGATCCAGTGAACACGATGGAGTACGTGGTCACCACCCTGCGCCAGGTGGTGCCCCTGCTCAGCGAGCAGGATGCGATCGCGGTGATGCTCGAGGCCCACAACACCGGGGTGGGCCTGGTGATCGTCTGTGATCTCGAACCGGCGGAGTTCTACAGCGAAACCCTGAAAGCCAAGGGTCTCTCCAGCAGCATCGAGCCGGAAAGCTAGGTGCCCTCCCTTCCGCCCATGGCCCCAGGACAGCCGCGCTGGCGCGGCACCCTGGCCTATCCGGCGTTATTGGTGGCCCTGTTCCTCGGCGGTCAGGGGCTTCTGGCCCTGGTGGGCGTCCCCGAAAGCCAGCGGGCGGCACCGGCGGCCGTGCCGGCCCTGCTGGCCCTGGTGTGCAGCCTGCCCTGGCGTCTGCGACGGGCCTGGGGCGAGACGCAACCCTGGCGGCGCCTGGGCCTCTGCGGTCGAGGCTCGATCGGCCTGACACGCGCCCTGCTGCGGGGCCTGCTCAAGGCTCTGCTGCTGCTGCTGCTGCTGCTGGCAGGGCTGCAGCTGAGCGGCCAGATCCAATGGCAACCGCAACTGACGACGGCGCTGATCCTCAACGGCCTCGCCCTCGGCCTGGGGGTGGGTTTTGCGGAGGAACTGCTCTTCCGCGGCTGGCTGCTGGGTGAACTGGAGCTCGAACTCGGGAGCCGGCGAGGCCTTGTGGTGCAGGCGCTGATCTTCAGCCTGGTGCACACCCGTTTCAACCTGCCCCTTCCAGGCCTGTTCGGCCTGCTGGTGGGTCTGATGGCCCTGGGCCTGGTGCTGGCTCTCCAGCGCCGCGCCGATGGCGGCCTGCTCTGGGGAGCCGTGGGTCTGCATGGCGGCCTGGTCGGTGGATGGTTCGTGCTGACGCAGGGATTGATCCAGGTGAGCCCGCAGACGCCCCTGTGGCTGAGTGGCCCGGCCAATCCGATCGGGGGCCTGCTCGGCTGGCTGGGCCTGGGCCTGCTGCTGCTCGCCCGTCGACGTTGGTGGCCGCAGGCCTGATCAGCGCGTCGCCGTGGCCAGGGCCCGCCTGCCTTCCACGGAAGCATGCAGAGCCTCCTGCAACGGCGCCCGACCGAAATCACGCTCGAGCAGATCCATCACCGTGCGGCCAAAATCGCGGGGGTTGCGCTCAAAGGCCTCCAGGCAGATTCGACCGAAGGTGCTGCCCATGGGCTCCGGATTCCAGAGCATGCGACGGGCATCCCAGGGGAGCATGCTCATCGGGTTATAGCCGGGCTTGATCAGACCCTGATCAAAGCCGTACTGCTCAAGATGGGTATGCGGCTGAAGGCCGATGAAGAAGATCGCCGGTTCCACCTTATCGGCCCCGAAGATCCGCTCCAGCTCTCGGTGATAAGCGACGGTCTGGCGAATGGTTTCAGGCCGCTCGTCGATGACATTGAAGGAGTAATTCACCGAGACGTGCTCACGGAAGCCAGCCTGCGCCAGCAGGCGACAGTTTTCGAGAACGGTGCGCAGGTTGTACCCCATACGCATCTTGCGGACGAGCTCCTGGGAACCGGAGGTGATGCCGATCTCGAAATAATCCATGCCGGTGTCCACCATCAGCTGCGCCAGCTCGGCATCAAGATTGTCGGCACGGATATAGGCCGCCCAACGGATGTCGTTCCAGCCCTCGGCCAGGATCGCCCGCAGCAGCTCCTTGGCATCGTCGATATAACGACGGGCTGGGATGAACTGAGCGTCGGTGAACCAGAAGCCCCGCACCCCGCGGGCATAGAGCTGACGCATCTCAGCGATCACCTCCTGCACAGGATTGATGCGCACCCCCTTCCCCTCGACCACCGTGTAGACGCAGTAGCAACAGTTGTGGGGACAACCACGCTTGGTCTGCACACCGACGTAAAAGTCACCGCCTTCGAGATACCAGGGCAGCTGGGGCCAGATTGAGGCGATGTAGTCGTAATTGCAGGCGGTTTTCTCCATTCCGGCCGGCTGCTCATGAATCAGGCCCGGGCGCGGATCCTGACCGGCGATGAAACAACGCTCCGAATCGAGGGACTGGCCGCGGATCAGCTTCTCCAGCAGCGGTTCCCCCTCCCCCACCGAGACGACCGTGCCGGCGGGCAGGCTGCGACCGAGCTGTTCATAAAAGACGCTGACGGCTCCGCCACCGAGCACCGCCGTGGCCTCAGGCACGAAGCGCCGGGCCCGGCGCAGACCCCGCCGCACCAGACGCAGGTTGCGCCAGAGCTCGCCATAGAAGGAAGCCATCAGTCGCAGGCCACCGAGAGCGCCGCGCAGACGCCGGATCGGATTGCGCGCATAGAACACCTCGAAGGAGTTCTGAAGCGGGTTGCCCCCGCGCCCATCAACCGGCGCATAGATCTGGATATCGCGCCAGGAAAACACGAGCAGGGTGGGCCGGAAGGCCTCCACCGTGGCCAGAAGCACCCGCTCGACATCGAGCACGGGCAGGGCCGCCAGATCAAGGATGCGCTGGGAAAGGTCCGGGAAGGCCTTGTGCAGGTGATCGGCGAGATAGATCGGACCGATCGGAAAAATCGGATTGCACGGCAGGCGCACCAGCAACACCCTGTGGTGGCTCACGGCAACGATCAATTCAGGCGGGATCGGACGCTAACAACACGCACAGGCCGGCGTCGGCAGCAGAGGCCGGGAATGGCGGCAACCTCCGGGCCCCGAGCCACCGGGAAGCGCGCCGGGACGGCGGCCCGGGGGTGATCGCGTTCCAGCGGGCGTGCCCGGGGGTGGGGAAACCCCACGGCAAACCGCCCCGAAGCAGCCTCCCGCCGCAAGGCCTCGACGGCAGATGAAGGACACTCCGGCTCGGGAGCCGCCCGATGGAAACCCGGCCCAGACAGGCCTCACCCCGCCCCAGGCTCAAAGGATCCACACACAGCGCAAACTTCCGTTACACTGCTGGGGGCGAGGCGACCGGTTCGGTTGTCCGTCCTCTTTACCTGCTCCTTCCGGGAGCTCCCCCTTCCGTTCTCATGACCACCACTCTCCA
>JBJTBH010000003.1:0-8473 GCA_046091285.1 Cyanobacteriota bacterium
CCTCGCCGGCTACTGCTTCCGCTTCAACAGACGCTTCTCGCTGGCGGCGATGACCGAACGGATCGCCAATGCGGTCTGTTGCTGCATGCCCTGCACCGAGCGCGATCTCAGGGTCGCGGAGGTTTATGGGTAATCAAGAAAAGTCATGCCTATCGCCTGATTCTGAGGTTGCCTCCCCAACCCTGTCCATGGAAAACAACAACCACGGCCGGCACGATGTTGCAGCATGGGTCTCCAGGCCTAAACCATGGCATCGTTCTCTGCCCTGACAGCTCCCGCTTCGAAGTCCGACGCCTGCCCCTGGCGCCCCTGGATGGAGCGGGCCCTGCAGCTGGCCGCCCTGGGTCAGGGGCGCACCAGCCCGAATCCGATGGTGGGAGCTGTCGTGCTCGATGCCGAGGGCCATCTGGTGGGGGAGGGGTACCACGCCGCCGCCGGCCAGCCCCATGCCGAGGTGGGAGCGCTGCGGCAGGCGGGGGAACGGGCCCGGGGCGGAACCCTGCTGGTGACGCTGGAGCCCTGCTGCCACCACGGCCGCACCCCCCCCTGCAGCGAGGCGGTGATCGCGGCTGGCGTGACGGTGGTGGTGATCGCCATGGAGGATCCCAACCCGCTGGGGTCGGGAGGGGGCGTGGCCCGGCTGAAAGCGGCTGGCCTGACCGTGATCACGGGCGTGCTCGAGGCGCAGGCCCTCGAGCTGAACCGGGCCTTTGTGCACCGGCAGCGCTGCGGCCGCGCCTACGGGCTGCTCAAGTGGGCGATGCGCGCGGATGGCCGTACGGCGCTCCCCAACGGCAACAGCCAGTGGATCAGCGGGCCGGAGGCGCGCACCTGGGTGCATGAACTCAGGGCCAGTTGCGATGCAGTGATCGTGGGCGGCGGCACCGTTCGCGCCGACGATCCCCTGCTCACGAGCCGCGGCCGGCGCCAGCCGGAACCGCTGCGGGTGGTGCTCAGCCGCAGCCTCGATCTCCCGGCCGAGGCCCAGCTCTGGGATCAGGCCGTGGCACCGACCCTGGTGGCCCATGGTCCCGAGGCCGCCGGCGCATGGCAGAGGGCGGGTGTCGAAAGCCTGGCGCTGCCGGCCGCCGAACCGCTGGCCCTGCTGGAGGCCCTGGCGGCCCGGGGCTGCAACCGGGTGCTCTGGGAATGCGGGCCGGAGCTGGCGGCGGCGGCGATCCGCCAGGGCTGTGTGCAGGAGGTGGCTGCGGTGATCGCGCCGAAACTGCTTGGGGGCGAGGCGGCCCGAACGCCCCTGGGCGACCTCGGACTGGAGACGGTGGAGGAGGCCGCGATCCTCCGGGCCCAGGCACCGATCCAGCTCGGTCGTGATCTGCTCTGGCGCCTGCGGCTCTGAGCTCCGGGCCGAGGAAACCCGGGCCTGAGCTGTGGGTCCATCCGACGCAGGGCCATGAGCCCTCAGAGCCCTGAGCCGCGCTCAGAGCAGCGCTCAGATGAAGTACATGGCGTGGTCCTGGAGGAGGGCATCGCGGCGCTCCAGCAGATCCTGAAGGGTGGTGCCGCCCAGCAGGCTGAGGCGGGCCTGCTCGAGCTCCTGCTCAAAGCCCCTCAGAGCGCTCCACTCGACACTGCTCTGGCCCTCGGAGTCGCTGGCTCCCGGCAGTCCCTCCAGGCAGCGGACGACATCGAGCACCAACACGTCAGACGGCGGCGAAATCAACTGATAGCCGCCGCGGGGCCCGCGGATGCTGCGCAGAAAGCCTCCGCGGCGGAGGCTGGCGAGCATCTGCTCGAGATAGCGATCCGGGATCCCCTGGCGGGCGGCGATCTCCGGCACCTGCAGCACCCCACCAGCGGCCTGAACTCCGGCGAGCTCCAGCAGGGCCAGCAGGCCATAGGCCGTCTTGGAACTGAAGGCCACGAAGGAGCGCGATCCGGTACTGGGCGGATTGTGGCAGCAAACGACTCCAGGCGTCCCAGCACACCGACCATCCCGATCGATGTGATCCAAACCACAGACCGATCACCAGACGCCCCCTACATTTTTCATGTGCCCAACCGGATTACCGTGGTTTATCAGTCCCTGCCCTTCGCGCGCCGCCTTGGTGCCGGCGTGATCGTGGCCGGCCTCAGCCTCAGCGGCGGCTCCTCGCTCCTGGCCGCGGCTCCGGCACTGGCGGCTCCCAAGGCCCCGGCCGCTGCGCCTCAGGAGCTGCTGCTGGTGAGCTACGCCGTCACCAAGGCCGCCTACGACAAGATCATTCCCGCCTTTGAGGCCGACTGGAAGAAGAAGACCGGTCAGACCGTACGGATCAAGACCAGCTATGGCGGCTCCGGCAGCCAGACCCGCGCCGTGCTCGATGGCCTCGAAGCCGATGTGGTGGGCCTGGCGATGGAAGCCGACGTGCTCAAACTGGAAGCCAAGGGGCTGATCAGGCAGGGCTGGCAGAAGGAGCTGCCGAACACCTCGATCGCCACCAACTCCACGATCGCCTTCTTCCTGCGCCCGGGCAATCCGAAGCAGATCCGCGCCTGGGAAGACCTGAACAACAAGGGCGTCGATGTGGTGACCGCCAACCCGAAGACCTCCGGCGGCGCCCGCTGGAGCTTCCTCGGCCTGTGGGGCAACCAGATTGAGAGCGGCAAGAGTGAAGCCCAGGCCCGGGCCTACATCGGTTCGGTGCTGCGCAATGTGGATGTGCTGCCCAAAGATGCCCGCGAGGCCACGGACACCTTCGTCAAGCGCCATAAGGGCGATGTGCTGCTGAACTGGGAAACCGAAGCGATCCTGGCCCGCAAGAACCGCGAGTGGACCGTTCCCTACAAGCTGCCCAGCCCGAATGTGCTGACGGAGATGCCGATCGCCGTCGTCGACAAGAACGTTGACAAGCACGGCACCCGCCGCGTGGCGGAGGCTTTCTCGAAATTCCTCTACACCCCCACGGCCCAGAAAATCTTCGTGGACAACGGCTTCCGCCCGGTGACACCGGAAGGCAAGACCTATGCCCGCGGCAAGTTCCAGGACGTCCAGTTCTTCCGGATCTCTGATTTCGGTGGCTGGGCCGCCTTCGACAAGAAATTCTTCGGCAAAGGCGGCGTCTGGGATCAGATCTTCAGCAAGAGCCGCTGATCGAAGGCAACGCCGCCGGTTCAACCCCTCGGGGCCAACCGGCGGCCTGCCGTCGCAGCAGACGCGGGCCTCAAAGCCGGCCTCCATCCCGGCCGACGGGTGCGTCAGGGCGCGTCTGCTCGCTGGACCAATTTGAAACCAGGCCCACCGAGCCATCAGCTGCCTGGGCCCGTGGAATGAATCGTGAGGCGGCTGATCAACACCCCCATCACCACAGCGATGTAGATCGGTCCGATCACCGCAAACATCACGCTCATCATCTGAGCCTGGGGCGTCACGGGAGAGATGTCGCCGAAACCGACCGTTGTGATGGTGACAAAGGCGAAATAGGTGAGGCGCTCGAAATCCAGCTGCCAGACCTGAAGATTGGCGCGTCCTTGCAACTGGCCATCGAGCAGATGACTGCCGTTCTGGGCATCGATCGCCCGGAAGCTGCCGGGATGAATCGTTTCCAGGACTCCGAGCAGCAATCCGGCGGTGATGCCGATCAACAGATAACCGGCGACAGCTCCCATCAGCACACGCCCATTGACCTGGCGCTCGATCGCCAGCAAGCGCACCAGCCGCACGCTGCTCCAGGTGGCGAAGACCGCCCAGAGCACCAGCAACGGCAGGCCCGTTCCTCGATGCACCAAGAGCGTGAACGACCAGACCAGTTGCGAGACGACCGTGGCCAGGCCGAGCAGGCGATAGGCCTGCAACATCCAGTGCTCAACATCCGGGGTGATCGAAAAAGCCCCGAGCCGGAACACCAGAACCAGCAACACCAAGTTGTAACTGAAGGTGCTGCTGCCACGCAGATGCACGGGCATCGCAAAGCCCACCAGCACCATCAGGCAGCTCAGCAGCAGCAGGAAATAGGACTGATGACGCTTGTGGGCCTGGCTGGCATGGGAGAACGGTCGCGTCACCGGAAACACCAGGCGCAACCAGCGAGACAGCAGCGAGCGCGGGCGGCGCTCCCGCCGCAGCGGAACGGCAGCGGCGGAACCAGGCGGCAACTCAGCCATGGACGAAATGGCGCAGGCGCCGAGCCTCCTCTCCGGCCTGGCGTTGCAGCTCGGCATCACTGAGGCGTTCCTCCTCGCGTTGCTGAGCCGCGATCACATCCTCGGGCTGAAGATCAAAACCTTCTGCGGCGGCCAGGTCCAGGAAGGCCTCCAGCTCCAGCGGTTCCGCCAGGCGCTGCGCCAGCTCCGGCCTGCTGCGGGCCTGAGTCACAAAGGCATCCAGTTGTTCAAGGCTCATCAGACGGCCGTCAGTTGCTCCCTCTCTAGCCAGATTCATCCACCAAACAGCTGAAGTTGCCGGCTGTGCAGCGGCAATGGTTCCGCCTGGGACGAGCTCAGATGCACGGGGGAAGCCTCCCAGTCTGTACCGTCCCAGGGGGCGAGCAGGGGAACGAGAGCGCGCAGACCCGGGCCATCGACGGGGGAGAGCCAGGCCTGCTCCAGGCCCGTGGGAATCACCACCGGCATGCGCGGATGCAGGGACCGCAACCGGTCGTTGGCCGCCGTGGTGAGCACGCAGCAAGTCTCCAGCTCGCTGCCATCGGCGCCGATCCAGCGCTCCCATACCCCCGCCAGCCAGAACGGAGCCCGATCCTGACGGCGGATCCAGTGGACCTGACGGGCCGCCCCCGCACCGCTCCACTCGAAATAACCGTCAGCGGGAAGCAGGCAGCGGCGATGGCGCCAGGCGCCCCGGAAGCTGGCCCGCTTCGCCACGGTCTCCGCACGGGCGTTGATCGGACGGCGGGCCGTGCGGGGGTCCTGGCACCAGTCCGGCACGAGACCCCAGAGCGCCAGTGAAACCGCCGGCCGCCCCTCCTCCTGGCGCTGGAGCAGCAGCGGTTCACCGGGATGCACCTGGGGTCTGGGGGCATAGTGCCGCTCCAGACCGGGAGGCCAGGCTCCTGCCAGCAGCGGCTGCAGGAGCGCCAGGGGCGTGGTGAGAGAAAAGCGGCCGCACATCGGCGTCCAACGGCAACGTTCGGTTCTCACACCCGGTTCTGAGGGCCAGGGTGTGGTCGTCCGGCCTAGCTTGGCCCCCAACCGACAAGGCTGCGATGGCCATTCGCCAGGACGACAAAGAACCGAACCGGCGGTTCGGCATCGTCAATCTGATCCTGATCGGTTTCGGGGTGCTGCTGCTGTTCAGCAACTTCCTGCCCAATCAGGCGATGCAGCAGGTGCCGCGGGTGCCCTATTCGCTGTTCATCAGCCAGGTCGATGACGGCGCCGTCAAACGGGCCTACATCACCCAGGATCAGATCCGCTACGAGCTCAGCAATGCCGCGGAAGGGGCTCCATCCGTGCTGGCGACGACACCGATCTTCGACATGGATCTGCCCCAGCGCCTCGAGGCGAAGGGGGTGGAATTCGCCGCCGCACCGCCGAAGCGTCCAAGCTTCATCACCACGGCCCTGAGCTGGGTGGTGCCGCCGCTGATCTTCATCCTGGTGCTGCAGTTCTTCGCCCGCCGCAGCGGCATGGGTGGCGCCCAGGGGGCCCTGAGCTTCACCAAGAGCAAGGCCAAGGTCTACGTCCCGGATGAGGAATCCCGCGTCACCTTTGCCGATGTGGCCGGGGTGGATGAAGCCAAGACCGAACTGACCGAAATTGTCGACTTCCTGAAGACGCCCGAGCGCTATGCCGCGATCGGAGCCCGCATTCCCAAGGGGGTGCTGCTGGTGGGACCTCCCGGCACCGGCAAGACCTTGCTCTCCAAGGCCGTGGCCGGGGAAGCGGGAGTCCCGTTCTTCATCATCAGCGGCTCGGAATTCGTTGAGCTGTTCGTCGGTGCCGGTGCAGCCCGTGTCCGTGACCTGTTTGAGGAAGCCAAGAAAAAGGCCCCTTGCATCATCTTCATCGACGAACTCGATGCGATCGGCAAGAGTCGCGCCGGCTCGATGGGGGTGGTCGGCGGTAACGACGAACGCGAGCAGACCCTGAACCAGCTGCTCACCGAAATGGATGGCTTCGCCGCCAAGGACAAACCGGTGATCGTGCTGGCCGCCACGAACCAACCCGAAACCCTCGATGCCGCGCTCCTGCGCCCGGGCCGCTTCGATCGCCAGGTGCTGGTGGATCGCCCGGACCTCTCCGGTCGCAAGATGATCCTCGACATCTATGCCCGCAAGGTGAAGCTGGCCCCGGGTGTGGATCTCGATCGCATCGCCCAGGCCACCAGCGGCTTCGCCGGTGCCGATCTGGCCAACCTGGTGAATGAGGGGGCGCTGCTGGCGGCCCGCGCCAAACGCACGGCCGTGGAACAGGGTGACCTGAACGAGGCGATCGAGCGCGTGGTGGCCGGCCTGGAGAAGAAGAGCCGCGTGCTGCAACCCGATGAGAAGAAGGTGGTGGCGTATCACGAGGTGGGCCATGCGATCGTCGGGCACCTGATGCCCGGCGGCAGCAAGGTGGCCAAGATCTCGATCGTGCCCCGCGGAATGGCAGCCCTGGGGTACACCTTGCAGCTGCCCACCGAAGAGCGCTTCCTCAACTCCACGGAGGACCTCGAAGGTCAGATCGCCACCCTGCTGGGGGGCCGCAGCGCCGAGGAGATCGTCTTCGGGGAGGTGACCACCGGCGCCGCCAACGACCTGCAGCGCGCCACGGACATCGCCGAGCAGATGGTAGGCACCTACGGCATGAGCGACACCCTCGGCCCGCTCGCCTACGACAAGCAGGGCGGCAGCCGCTTCCTCGGCGGTGGCAACAACCCCCGTCGCGTGGTGAGCGATGCCACCGCCCAGGCGATCGACAAGGAGGTGCGCTCCCTGGTGGATCGCGCCCACGACCGCGCCCTGGCGATCCTCCACCACAACCGCGAGCTGCTCGAAGCGATCTCCCAGCAGATCCTCGAGAAGGAGGTGATCGAAGGCGATGACCTAAAGGGCCTGCTTGCCAGCAGCGTCCTGCCCCAGGAAGCTGGAGCACCTTCCCACTGAGCCCTCAGATCAAAAGGGATCACAGTAGCGATTGATACAGCTCAATTCCATCCAAGTCCCACGAAATCAAAGCCATGATCTTCGGACCATGGCTTTGATTTCATTTTCTTGACATCTCCTGACGCTAGCCATATATTGTGCCTCTTTGCTAACAATTCTTGGATCTTCAGTCCCTGATTGATGGTGTGAAAAACCGTCATCCCAACAATGTAAACGCAAATAACTGCCTGTGGAGCAGCGCTCCTGACAACTGCGGAGTAGAGCGATCCAATCACTATCAACATCGACAATCGGAACTTGGCATTGACTTCCTTGTCGAGAAGCTGGGCTTTGATGGCTTGCAAGTCATGGATGCCCGCCTGGTACACATTGCGCCCCAAGCCCACAATGAAAAACATCGCCACGCCCACGAATCGATCTTCGTAGTCCTCACAGGCGAGGGAGAGTTGCAGATCGGTGATCAACGCATTCCGCTGCAGCCTGGCAGCGTGGCCTACGTGCCGCGTTGGGTCATTCACCAAAGCCATAACACCCACAAAGATCAGCCTCTGTCGCTACTGGCCATCACGGATTTCGGACTGACTTCCACGGTTCTTGGCGATTACGACGCCCGTAGTCGACTGCGTTCGGGCGGCAGCGATGCCTTCGCCGACAGTTCTGTTCCCTGACAGGCCAGCCCTGTCTGAGCCTCACTTACTTTCCAGACCCGTGAACCATCAAAGCCGATCAACTCACGGCCTTCATCCCGAGCTACAAGGCCACGCCATGACGCTTCCTGAAGAAGACGCCGCCCCGGCCAGAGCAGTGGAATGGACGCAGCAGGAGGCTGAACACTTCGTTGCCTCGCTGGCTAACGAAGCTTTGAAGCATCGAGCCAGTCAACACCCCTACCTGGAAGAGCTGGCCAACGGCAACCTCCCCGATCACCGGTGGGCACTCAAAGATTTTGCAACCCATTACAACGGTTATTCGAGTCATTTTCCGCGCTACCTCACAGCTTTGATCTCAAGGCTTGATAGTCCCCAGCATCGTCGAACCCTGCTTGACAACCTCAACGAGGAATTAGGGCACTACGACGAAAACGACCTGGATACTCTGCATCGCCAGGGAATCGATCCCGAGTGGATTCTGGGCATCCCCCATCCAGAGCTGTTCAAGCGCTTCGGCACAGCCCTGGGTCTGAATGAGAACACCGGAGGGGAGGAGCACATCGAGGTGAGATGCTGGCGGGATCTCTTTCTCGGCGTGCTAAGCCACGGCTCTGCCGCAGAGGCCGTCGGTGCGCTTGGCCTAGGTGTGTAGTCCCACCAGGTTGTTCATCTGACAAGGGGGTGTGAGGTTGCCAGGGTCGGGGTGTCACCGCCCAGCCCAGAACCTCACACCCCATGCATAGCCACCCCAATGCCCGGCTGACGCTGATCAGTCGGGAA
>JBJTBH010000004.1:0-2189 GCA_046091285.1 Cyanobacteriota bacterium
GTGAAACTGCACGTAGAGGTAGTGCCCGTGATGACCCAGGCAACGGAACAGCCCCGTAATGAAGGGCTCAAGATCCTGGTGGCCGACGACGAGGCCAACATCCGCCGCATCTTGGAAACCCGCCTGGCCATGCAGGGCCACGAGGTGATGATGGCCCAAAACGGCGCTGAGGCCCTCGAACTGTTCCGCGGCTTCGAGCCCGACCTGGTGGTGCTCGACGTGATGATGCCCGAGCTCGATGGCTTCGCGGTGGTGGAGCGAATCCGGGCTCAGTCGGAAGTGCCGATCATCCTGCTCACAGCCCTGGGCGATGTGGCCGATCGGATCACCGGGTTGCAGCTCGGCGCCGACGATTACATGGTGAAACCATTCAGCCCGAAGGAGCTCGAGGCACGAATCCGCTGCGTGATGCGCCGGGCCAGCACCAACCAGGGGCCCGGCAGCATCGCCGGCGGCCGCGCGTCCCACGTGGTGGTGGTGGGTGATCTCAGCGTCGACTTCAACCGCAGGCAAGCCTTCCGCGGCGATGAGCGGATCCGCCTCACCGGCATGGAATTCAACCTGCTCGAACTGCTGATCGGCCGCTCCGGCGAACCGATCAGCCGCCTCGACATGCTGGAGAAGGTATGGGGCTACAAGCCTGAGCGGTCCTCAGACAGCCGCGTGGTGGACGTGCACATCTCACGGCTGCGGGCCAAGCTTGAGCACGATCCCGAAAATCCTGAACTGATCCTCACGGCCCGGGGGATGGGCTACATGTTCCAGCGAATCCCCCAGGCTGTTGAAGTGAGCTGAGGGTTCAGAACCACTCAGCCACGGCATCTTCGCGGCGGTTCACCCGTGCTTCAGGGGTGCGGCGTTCGAATTCCAGACGGATCGAGCGCTCCTGCTCACCATCGGCGGCGACGGCGCGGATCGGGTAGAGCTGCTCACCATCACGGAATGGCACGTGCACCCGGAAGGTTCCCTCAGATGAAAGGGCCACCTGCTGATCGCCGATGAACAAGCTGGCACTCGGATCAGTAGCGCCGTAAACAATCAACTCCGCATCCGCGACCAGCCAGAAGGAGCGCTCCCGCACCAAGCCGCTGCCGGATTCACTGCGACCGCTGGCCCAGAGGCCTGCGCCGGAGTCGTTCAGGAAGCATTGATCCCCCCCCTCGAACTCGTGCAGGAGCTCAGAGCCCACCCGGCGGCTCCGAACGCTTGCTGCCGTGGCGATCTGATACACCTGCTCGTGCTGCACGCCACCACTGCTGCTCACCTCGGCGGCTGCAACATGGAGCGGCTGATCCAGGCTGAAGGGGATAAAGGCGTCGGCCACCCGTTGGCTGGGCTCCAGCGCAGGAACTTGCGCCACCGCGGAAAAGGCCAGCGAATACCAACCGCCTCCACGCAGGCGGAAGCCGAGTTCCACCCGATAGTCGCGGCCATCCACAGGTACCGGCAGGAACCATTCGCTGGCGTGGTTATCCACCACCAGTTCCTGCATGGCATGGGGGTGCGACTGATCAACACCAAGACCAGTCACATCCGCCACGCGTAGGCAGAGGCTGGTGGCACCCGCTTGGCGCGCCTTCTGACGATCGTCGTCGCTGATCGTCCAGAAGCAGTAGGCCCACTGGGGATCACGGGGCAGGAACACCACGTGAGTCACCACCGGAGCCTGAGGAGCAGCCGGTGCAGCACTGGGCGAGGAGGATCCGGCAGCCTTGGACGAGCCGGAGCGCAAGGCTGAAGGAACCAGCCGTTTGAGCCAGCCCAGCGGTTGCTTCGCCTCGGTCATGCCGTGATCCCGTTTACATGCGGTAATGCTCGCCTTAGCTCGAGGTCCGGGAGCGCCTGTGTCAGCACATCAGTACCGCCCGTAGGCCGCGCTGAAGCGCTTGATCCTGCCGATCCATGGAGCTGAAGCGGTCGTAGCGAGCCGGATCGATCAGCCTGAATTTGCTGGAAACGACGAACACTTGAGGGGGAACGCTTCGCCAGCAGCTGTGGTGGGCCCTGGTCGGCCGATTGAGGTGGGAATCCATCTCCAAAACATCCGCAAGATCTCCGTACAGAACAGACATTCAATGGAGACGGTTTGTTTTGGCTGCAAGGCCCCTAAATGCAGCCAGAAAGCGATCGAGACCGAGCAAATTTTGATCGCTCAGCTTGTGGAATGAGCCAGCCAGATGGAGAACAAC
>JBJTBH010000005.1:0-11654 GCA_046091285.1 Cyanobacteriota bacterium
GTTGTCGTCATTGCCCATCCAGATCGCCGTCAGAATTCGCGAGCTCGGGGAATAACCGATGAAGAGCACATCGACACCATTGTTGGTGGTTCCCGTCTTGCCGCGAGCATCGGGGACCACCGCAGCAGCGCGGCCGGTGCCCCGCTGCACGACCCCGGCGAGAAGCTGATCCATGTCGGCCGCCACCTCCCCAGGAACCAGCTGACGCGGCGACTCACCGATCGGAATCGTGACGCCATGGCTTGGGCAGCGGTCCAGACTCAGCACCGACTGACAGACCCCAAGGTCGTAGATCTTGCTGACGCCATGCATGGGAACGGTACGTCCACCATGGGCCACGACCGCATAGGCCCGGGCCATTTCATACAGGAGCGTCTCGCGGCCGCCGAGCACCATGTTGTAGTCGGCCTCCAGCGGTGTGGTGATCCCCAGATGCCGGGCCAGGCGCAACACCTGCGTCAACCCCGCCGTCTCGGCCAGACGCAGAGCCACCACGTTCTCCGAATGGACCAGTCCGTCGGCCATCGACAGGGACCCGGCGCTGCTGTGACAGCCCGCGACATAGGCCAGCGGAGCACAGGAGATCGGATCACCGGGTGAAACACCGGCTTGCAGTCCCGCCAGATAGGAGAACAGCTTGAAGGTGGAACCAGGCTGACGCATGGCCTGGACCCGATCATAGCTGGAGTGCTCATAATCCCCACCTCCCACATAGGCCAGGATATCACCGTTGTCATAATTCAAGGAGATCAATGCTCCCTGAGTCAGGCCAACCCTTGCCGCCGGGCCTTCAAGGAAATGGCGCAATTCATCCTGCGCCAGTTTCTGAACATCAGGATCAATGGTGCTGACCACAACATAATTACCACCCAGGCTCTGATCCCGGAGATTCAAGCCGAAGCGAGCGCCCTGGACCTCTCCGAGCACATAATCACTGAAAAAGGGATAGCTCTGAAAACTGCTGGTGCGACAGGCCGAGGGATCAATGTTCAGCGGTCGACGCCGCGCATCGATAGAGGCCTGCTCCCCCAGATACCCCTGCTCCTGCATCCGCTGAAGCACCAGATCACGACGTTCCCGCCCCCAGGTGGGATGTTCGGTGTTACAAGGACTGTAACCATTGGGATTGGGAAGCAGTCCGACCAGGAAAGCGGCCTGTTGCGCATCCAGCGCACCGGCACCTTTGCGGAAATACAGACGCGACGCCTGCTCAAAGCCCTCCGTCCCCAGCCCGAGATAGGCCCGGTCCAGATACATTTTCATGATCTGGTTCTTGCTGTAGCCCACCTCGAGCTGCAGAGCCACCCAGAGCTCCCGCAGCTTGCGGGTGACACTCAGATCATTCCCCACCTCGGGGTAATACAGACGCGCCACCTGCTGGGTGAGACCACTGGCACCGCCGCTGCGACGCACCAGGGAACGGGCGATGCCATACAGATCCAGGCCACTGTTCCAGCCGAAACGGGCGTCTTCCGAGGCCAGCAGGGCCTGGCGCAGCACCATCGGATACGACGCGAGCGACGGCAGGGCTGTGGCCGACCCCTCCTTGGCGTCAATCTGCCGTCCATCGGCGGCAAGGATCTTCACCGGGCCGGAAATCAACCGGATCCGGGACCCCCCTCCCAGGGTGGCGGCCGCCAGCAGCGCCGACACCAGGACCGCTGAACCCAGCAGCGCGCCGACACCGAATCCATGCACGGTGCGTTCCAGGGCACTCCTTGGATGGCGATAGACGAGTGACGGAGCTTCTCCCTTCAGCGGTGAGCCGAAATGCACCCGATCACCGTCCCGCAGTCGAATCGAGCGAATGCGGCGATCCCGATGGAACAGACCGTTGGCCGAGTTGAAATCCTCGAGCGCAAAATCCCGATCCGCCGGATGTTCACGTTCCAGGATGGCGTGCACCCGGCTGAGATTGGCCGACGCAATCGAAAGGTCACAGCCGGGATCCCGACCAAGTCGATAACGCCGTGATTCCAGGGGGGTGACGCTGACCCGCTGTTCACCCAGCCAGAGCTCGAGCCAGACATTGCGTTGGCGCAGATCCAGCCAGGCCCTGGCGATGGCGGCCGATCGCTGCCGCCACGAGCCCCGCCCAGCCGAACGGACGAGGGAGATCCAGAGCGCCCGGGTGGACGCCGGAGGCGCAGCGGACGGCGGATCGGATGACGGGACCGCTGATGGTGGATTCGGCTCCTCCATTCGGGTCATCACGCAAGGCCTGGACTTAGGCTAGTTCTCACAGGCCGACGATCCGTTGCAACGTCAGCGCGACCCCTGGGAACCGTTTCGTCTCTGGCTGGCCCTGACCATCGGCCTCTATGCCCTGCGTGCCGCCTTCGTGGCCACCTGGCTGGGAGCGATTCCCGGTTGGGTGCTCCTGGTGATGGTGCTCATGGCCCTGGCTCTGGCGAGCCGTGCCCTGCTCTTTCCCGGCCGCGTCACCCCCTATCGGGAGGGTGATGGTGGCCTGTGGGCTGATCTCCGGGACGACTGGCAGCTCTGGTGGCAGCGCCGCAGACGGTCATGAGCCGATCCCCTCGCCTGGTGCTGCAGAGCGATCCGAGCAGAATCGCTCCCCTCGATCCCGCCATCCCCCTGACAATCGGTCGGGCCGCCTACAACCGTCTGTCTCTGCCTCGGGAGGAACGCCTCTCGGACCACCACGCCGTGGTGCGCTTCTCCGTGCAGCAGGGCTGGTTGATCTGCGACTGGAACAGCGACGCCGGCACCTTTCTTGCCGGCATCCGGAGCCACCAGTGCCGCCCCCTCCCCGATGGCTCCGCCATTCAGCGGGGCAGCGGCGGACCCGTGCTGCTCTTTCAGGCCAGCGTGGCGACATCCGACACGTCCGTCGCCGCCCCGGCCATCCCCGCTGCAGCGCCTGCCGCCGACACGGGCCCAGGCACCGCACCGCGACCGGCCGGATCGGGCAGGGGTTCAGCCCCCCTGGCCCCGACGCCCCCCACCAGCATCGACTTCGCCGGCGAACGTCTCCCCCTTGATCAGATTCTTTCAGCCACGGTGCGCAGCGAACCGCGTCATCCCAACATCTTCAGCTGGTGGCTGCTGCTCTGCCTGGGAAGCCTGATGCTGCTCCCCTTCCCGCCCCTGTTCTGGCTGCTCGAACTGACCGGACTGGCCGGCTGGATCGTGCTCGGCTCCCGCAAGGAACACAGCCTGGTGGTGGTGCTGCGCAATGGCCTCGCCTATCGGCGCACCTTCGCCAACCGGCCGACGGCGCTCTCGCATCGCAATGGCATCCGCAAGGCCCTGGGCCAGACCCTCGATGGCTGACGGCTCCCGCCCCTGGATTCTGCCCCTGGACATGGTGCTCCGATTCGAGGGACTGCAGCCCCCTGTGCATCTCGTCCGCGGACTGGGTGGTGGGACCCAGGGTCAGGTGTTCGAGGTGGAGGTGGCCGGCGAACCCCTGGCCCTGAAATGGTACTTCCCGAACTGCATCGCCGCCGATCCGAACCTGGAACGTCGGCTGCTGGACAGCATCCAGGCCACCTCACCCAATCCCAGCTTCCTCTGGCCGATCGCCCTGCTGCGTGCGGCTCCAGACCAGCGGGAACGGATCCCCCTGGCCCGGCAGAGCTTCGGCTATCTGATGCCCCTGCGATCCGCCGGCTTCATCGGTGCCCATGAACATGTGGGAGGTCTGGTGGACATCAGCCTGCAGACCGTGCTGCGGGCCAGCTTCTTTCTGGCCGATGCCTTCCATGATCTCCATCTCCGGGGCCTCTGCTACAAGGACATCTCGCTGATGAATCTGTTTCTGGAGCCCGACTCCGGACGGATCCTGATCTGCGATAACGACAACGTCGCGGTCGATGGTCGCGATCCCGGCAGCGTGCTTGGCACACCGGGCTTCATGGCCCCGGACGAGCTCCTCGGGCAGGCACGACCGGGCGCGAACAGCGACCTGTTCTCGCTGGCCGTCCTGATCTTCCGTCTGCTCACCCGCCACGATCCCCTGCTGGGACAGATGGAGCTGGCGATCCGCTGCCTGGATGAACCGGCGCGTCGTCGGCTGTATGGCGAGGATCCCGTCTTCATCTTCGATCCTCACGATTCACGCAACCGACCGGATCCGCAGGAACATCCCGCCGCCCTGATCACCTGGCCGATCTATCCCAGCGCACTGCAGGCGCTGTTCCTGCAGACCTTCGGGATCGGCATGAAAACACCCAGCCAACGGGCGCTGACGGGGCAATGGAAGCAGGTGCTGGCCGACTGCCTCGATCAACGGCGCCTCTGCCCCCACTGCGGCCAGGAGACCTTTCCCGACCCCGGCACTGACGCGCCCTGCTGGCACTGTGGGAAGACACCGGGGCCAGGCCTGTCCCTGGTGCTGCCCCATGGACTGGTGCAAGCCACCGCCGGCAACGAACTGCATCCGCACCACTTCGACAACCTGAAGTCCAGGACCCTGACGCAGCCCGTCGGTCGCCTGGAGACCCACCCAGGCCGCGCCGATCTGATCGGCCTGCGCAACCTGGAGCAACAGCCCTGGCAGGCCCTGTTGCTCAACGGTCAGAGTCTCGTCATCGCTCCAGGCCAGGCCTGTAATCTCGCGCCACTGGCAAGGCTCGAGACCCCGGCCGGCCCCATCACCGTGCTGCGCTGATTCCATGGCCTTCCCGAACGTTCGCCTCACCAATCGGCCGCTGCACTTCATCTACCTGTGCGACTGCTCCGGGTCGATGGCCGCACAGGGGAAGATGCAGGCTCTGAACCAGGCCATCCGCCAATCGCTGCCCGGAATGGCCGAGGTCGCCCGCCAGAATCCTGAGGCGAAGGTGCTGGTGCGGGCGATCAGTTTCGCTGACCGTGCCTTCTGGCACATCGCCGAGCCAACGCCGGTGGTGGATCTGGTGTGGAGCGACCTCCAGGCTGGTGGCATCACCGCCATGGGAGAAGCGCTGGAACTGGTGGCCAGTCAGCTGAGCTCACCGCCGATGGAGGCACGCGCCCTGCCGCCGGTTCTCGTCCTGATCTCCGACGGCCAGCCGACGGATGATTTCGAGCAGGGACTGAGCCGCCTGATGCGTCAGCCCTGGGCCCAGAAAGCCGTGCGGCTGGCGATCGCCATGGGCCATGACGCTGACCTCGAGGTGTTGCAGCAGTTCATCGGTCCTGATCCACAGCCACGGCTGCCGGATGGGGAGGTGCCGGGGGCCAGTGGCCATCAACCGCGGGCGACCACGAGAAGCCGGTCACCGCGACGGCCGCTTCAGGCCAGCAACGCCACTTCCCTCGCCCAGTACATCCAATGGGCCTCGACGGCGGTGGTCGGGGCCGCCTCCAGGCCCGCCAGCCGCCTCGGTGGAACCCCCTCCGACGCGGGGTTGAATCCGACCAACATTCCCCTGCCCGATCTGCCACCCACCCTGATGGATCCCACCGACGATGTCGGTCCACTGGTGTGGTGAGGTCGTCCTGGTCCGCACCCCGCCTCTGCCGGGTGATCGGTGCCGCCCATCGGCGCCAGGGACAGCCGTGCCAGGACGCCGTTCTATCGCTGCACGCTCTTGACCGCGAAGGAGAGCCCCTGCAGTTGATGGCCGTCGCCGATGGCCATGGAGGCTCGCGTTACTGGCTGTCCGATGCAGGGAGTCGCCTGGCCTGTGAACAGGTTGCCGGGGCGATCCGCACGCAGCTGGCCCACCGCCCCCTGGGCGCCGCAGGCTGGGAGCGGTGGTTGCAGGAGGAGCTGCCATCCCTGGTCCGAAGCGGCTGGCTGCAGGCCATCGCCGACGACTGGAACCACCGCAAGGAAGCGGAGACCTCAGCGTTCTCTCCCCTCACCTACGGAACGACCCTGGGACTGGTGCTGATGTGCCGTCACTGGTGGGCAGCCGGAGGCCTCGGGGACTGGGATCTGCTGGAGGTTCCATCCAGCGGCCCACCGCGACTTCTCAATCAGGAACCCGACCTCGGCGGCGCCAGCGAAGCCACCGCGAGCCTCTGTCTGGAGGAGGCCGCCCACCTCTGGAAGCGACGTTGCCAGCTGGTGATGCTCGATCCCGAGGCCGCCCCCTTCACGCTGCTGCTGAGCAGTGACGGCCTGCGCAAATCGTGCGCCACCGATGAGGACTATCGGATTCTCGGGGCCTACCTGTGTGGACTGCCGACCGACCGATCGCCTCAGGAGCAAACAGCGGAGCCGATGCCATCCGACGCCAGCGATCCCGGTGACGAACCAGCGGGACTGGAGGCCGCCCTGGCCCGGATCACCGCGGAAGGCAGTGGCGATGACGTGAGCGTGGCCATCGGCCGTTGGGGGCCATCCAACCCCAGGGGCGACAGCGGCACCGTGGAGGACGCGACGCCGGAACAGACGTCGGAGGAAGCCGCATGGATTCCTGATTCTGCTCCTGATCGGAACCGGATCAGGAACGCCAGGGTCGGCCGCCGTGGCTGCACCCGACTGGGCCTCCTGCTGCTCCTGCTGACATTGAGTGGTGCCACGTTCGCCCTGGTGCGCGGCCTCAGCCCGACGCCCCCCGTCCCGGCTGAAGCGACTGCACCAGACGACACCTCACCAGGGTCGAGGATCGGCGCCGAGGGCCAGGCGGCCCTGCAGCGAAGGATCACCAGCCTGTGCATCGCCAACCCCGCCACCCGACGCGCCACCCTGCGCAATCGCCGCAGCCAGTTCGAGCAGCTGCAAAGCGGCCTCCTTCAGCGCGGCACCCTGATCGAACAAGCACCCGACGATCCCCTCGGGGCGCTGATCGCCTGGAGTCAACCGCGATCCGAGGCCTCCGAACCAGCCACCCCAGGCTCACCTGGCGGGAAGCCGCCAGGATTTCCTGCCCTCTGCCCGGCGCTGGCCCTGGAGTTGAACCACCAATGGCAGAGGATCGCCCGCCCCCGGGCTTCAGCCAGCCAGCGGCCCAACGGAACAGCCGCCATCCCATCCCCGCCATGAACGATCACGATCTGGGCCAGACTCTGCGGGCCCATGCCCTGGCAGGCCAACCGCCTGGGACGCCGCAACAGATCAGCAGACTTCAGGCGGTGATCGGTGATCTGGTCACCGATCATCAACGGCTCCTGCTGCCGGCGCTGCGAGCGCTGGTGGCCTCGAAGGCCTTCACCAGTGCCCTCGGCCAGAACCCACCGCTGGCCGATGCGCGGGTTCTGCCCCGCCTGCGGCAGGAGCTGGCGGCCACTTACGCCCCGGAGGTGCTCGAGCGGATGGAGAATGTGCTGGCCGGTCTTCTGAACCAACCGCCGCCTGCGGTTCACCGGAGCGTGGCAGCCCCGCCGGCGATCACGCCCACCACATCTCAGGAGAGGGGCTACGGCGTCGGTCTGCTGGTGCTGACCGGCGTGCTGGCGATGCTCAGCGCCCTCGCCATGGCGATCGTCGGCGGTGGGGTCGCCCTCTGGCTGCGCCAACGAGGGTCCCAGAGCCAGCCGCCCCCGCCGGCCACCGTGGCAGCACCAGTGGCGCCACTTCCAGCCGCCATCCCACCGGACCGTTCCACCACGTCCCCACCCCTGAGTGGCGACGACACCGCCTCAACGGCGGCGCAGCAGAGCCTGAGCAACCTCTACAACGCCCTCAGCCGCAAGGACCTTGTCACCGCCCGGACGTATTACAACGGCGGCAGCGGCGATCAATTCGATCCAGCCTTTTTCAACCAGTTCGCCGGGGTGTCCCTCAGTGACCTGAAGGAGACAGGCCGCAGCGGCCCCAACCTGTTCTTCACAGGCGTGGTGACCTTCCTTTATCCCGATGGCACCCGTCAGCTGGAACATCGCACCTTCACGGTGGACACCAGCTCTTCTCCAGCGGTGGTGACCGCCAGCGCGTTCACGGGCGTGATCCGACTGCGGAGCTGAGGTCTTCCCCTGTCCTGTCCCCTCCTGCCTCCTCCTTCCCATGGCCCTACGTCTGTTTCTGGATTCCGCCTGCAGAACCGACTGGGACCAGTGGCTGCCGACCGGCCTGTTCCATGGGGTGACCACCAACCCGACCTTGCTGCGCCGCGCCGGTGAAGCCTGCCGCCTGGACGCCCTGCAGGCTGTGTACGAACGTGCCGACCGGCATGGCTGCCAGGAGATCCACCTGCAGACCTGGGGAAACAGCGTCACGGAAGCCTGCGAACGCGGTCTGGCCCTCTCCGCCCTGGATCCGCGGCGGGTGGTGGTGAAAGTGCCGATCGACCGCCAGGGCTGCCAGACCGCCCGCCAGCTGATCAGCGCAGGGGTACGTGTGACATTCACCGCCTGCTATGAACCGGCGCAGGTACTGGTGGCGGCGGCGCTCGGGGCTGATTACGTGGCGCCCTATCTCGGTCGGATCTGCGACCGTGAGCGGGATGGCCACCGGGAGGTGATCACGATGCAGCAGGCCCTGACCGGGGTGGGATCCGCGGTGCGGGTGCTGGTGGCCAGCCTGCGCAGCAAGGAGGATCTGCCCCGACTGGCGGCCGCCGGCCTGAACACCTTCACAATCAGTGCCGTGATTGCCGCCGACCTCTTCAGCAACACGGACACGATCGCCGCGGCCGAGGTCTTTGAGCGCGACGCGGCAGGCTGAGCAGGGCAGAAGGGCAGGGAAGGAAGAAGGGAAGGGCAACGGAGGGGCCTCGACAGTTCAACGGAACCTGTCTCAGAACATCCGCAAGCAGCCGCGACGGGACTGCCGGCTCCAGGCACGGCGAGACGGGACTCCGCCGCTGTCACCATGATCCAGGCCTGCGGAACATCCGACCGACACCCATGCAAAAACCCCAGGACAAGCCTGGAGAGGCTGCCCCGGGGTGAAATGGCAACGGACGGAAGGGCCGGACCTGAAGGCCTGGGAGCCGTGATCAGGCGGTACCGCAGAAGGTGACGTCGGGGAACTTGAGCTTGGCCTCATCGAGGCTCTTGCCCCTGCCTTCCTCCTGCCAGTAGTTGATCACTTCCGTGGCTTTGTTGAGCACTTCAACACGCTCGTTGTCGGTGATCCAGCTCTTGCCCTCAAGCTCGGTCTTCAGAGTTTCCCAGGCATCCTCGCGGGGCCAGAAGAAGTAAGCGGTCAGAGGGCTCGGACCGCCGCCGACGATCTGATCGACCGCCAGGGCGACGTTGTCGGGCAACCAGAGGATCTTCAGAAGAAAACGACCTTCGTCGGCCTTCGGGGTGTAACCGGAAGGCACGCCATCGGCATCAATGGTGGCGGTGGCCAGGGCGGCGCTGCCACCACGCAGCACGGGGCGTCCCTCAGTGGTGTCCTCGGCTGCGGCCCCCTGGGGAGCGGCGCCGACAGCACCGCCTGCGGCGACATCAGCGGCGCTCGAAGCGCTGATGTCTGAGGCGCTCTCGGTGGCTGTCATGGTTTCGGCGCTCAAGGCAGAAAGTCAAACAACTAACCTACCAGCCTCCGCCCCCCTCCCCCTGAGCCCCAAGGCCGTTCTCCTCTTCGACATCGATGGTGTGATCCGGGATGTGGCCGGAAGCTACCGCCGCGCCATCGTCGAAACCGTGCATCACTTCTGCGGCTGGCGGCCGGCACCCGCCGTGATCGATGCGCTCAAGTCGGAAGGCTGCTGGAACAACGACTGGGAAGCCTCGCTGGAGCTGTTGCGCCGGAACCACCCCGGGACAGACGGCCAGCCGCCCCTGCCCGCCTTCGCAGACCTGGTGGCGGTGTTCAACAGCTTCTATTTCGGCGGTGACCCGGAAGGCGATCCAGCTCACTGGCGGGGCTTCATCGGCGACGAACCCCTGCTGGTGGATCGCCGCTTCTTCGAGGTCCTCAGCGCCGCCGACGTGGCCTGGGGGTTCGTCAGCGGCGCCGAACCAGCCTCGGCCCGCTTCGTGTTGCAACGGCGCCTCGAGCTGGCTGATCCGCCGCTGATCGCCATGGGCGAAGCCCCCGACAAGCCCGATCCAACCGGTTTCCTGCGCCTGGCCGGCAGCCTGCTGGGCCCCAGCGGCCTGGGAGCGACCGCTCCGCCGGTGGCCTACCTGGGCGACACCGTGGCCGATGTGCTCACCGTGACCGGGGCCCGGCAACGCCACCCGGAGCAGTCCTTCCTGAGCCTGGCCGTGGCACCACCACACCTCCACGACGATCCGGCCCGATCCGCCTACGAAACCAATCTGCGCCAGGCGGGAGCCGACCATCTCCTGCGTCAGACCGCAGATCTGAGCCCCGCCCTGCTCGATGGCTGGCTGCAGGCGCTGGCCTCAGACTGAGACCATGCGCCGCTCAGGTCCAGAGACCATGCACCGCTCAGGTGCCGTGGTGGCCAGCGCACCTTGCGCTCAGCGCTCCAGCGCCGCCGGAGCCTTGAGGGCCGCAGCCGTGAGGGTCTCATGGCCATGGTCGGTCACAGCCACGTCATCCTCGATGCGGATGCCAATGCCCTTCCAGCGCTCCTCGATCGCAGGCTGGCCCTCGGGCACCGGCAGGCGATCACTGATGTACAGGCCAGGTTCCACCGTGAGCACCATGCCCGGCTCCAGGGCCACATGGTGCTCACCCAGGCGATAGGCGCCCACATCATGGACATCAAGGCCGAGCCAGTGGCCGGTGCGATGCATGTAGAGGTGGCGGAAGGCGCCCTGCTCGATGATGCCGTCGCGATCTCCGACCAGCAGCCCCAGCTCCAGCAGCCCGTCCACCAGAACGCGGACGGCGGTGTCATGCACAGCCTCGGCGGTCTGACCCGGCGCCACCGCCGCCACCGCGGCCTCCTGGGCCGCCAGCACCAGTTCATAAAGCACACGCTGCTCACCCGTAAAGCGCCCGTTGATCGGGAAGGTGCGGGTGATGTCACCGTTGTAGTAATCGCTCAGGGAGCAGCCGGCATCGATCAGCAGCAGATCGCCATCACGCAACAGAGCGTTGTTGGCGGTGTAATGCAGCACGCAGGCATTGTCGCCGCCGGCCACGATCGAGCCATACGCCGGTCCGCGGGCTCCCTGCTCCAGAAAGTGCTGCTCGATCACCGCCTGCACCTGCCGTTCCGTCAGACCCGGCCGGGCCACCTGACGCGCCAGCTCATGGGCTTCCGCCGAAATCCGCGCCGCCTCCCGCAACCGCGCCAGCTCCTCCGGGGCCTTGCGCAGCCGCAGATCATGCAGCAGCGGACAGGGGGCCACAAGCCCCAGGGCGGCAACGCCACTCCGGGGAGCGCGATCGAGCTGCTCCGCCCAGGCCTGCAGCACCAGGGGCTCGACGGCAGGATGCCTGCCCACCCGGAAGGCGATGCCCTCGGCTCCCTTCAGGTACTCCGGCAGCCGTTGCGCCAGTTCGCTGCGGGGATGCGCCAGGTCGGCACCGAAGCGCTCCACCGCTCCTTCACACCCCCAGCGAAAGCCATGCCACACCTCGGCGCTCGGCTGCCTGGGCGGAACGAACAGCACATAGCGCTCACCCTCGGGCCGGTGCGGCAGAAACAACGCCACCGCATCCGGTTCATCGAAGCCGGTGAGATACCAGAAATCGCTGTTCTGGCGGAACGGCCACTCGCAATCCGCGTGGTGCGTGGCGAGGACGGCGCCGGGAATGACGGCGGCGGCCCCCCCAAGCCGCTTCATGAACCGCAGCCGACGCTCGAGATGAACCGCAGGGGTGATCGACATGGCGACACGGGCAACGCAGAGCGAGAAGATGGCACAGCCACCCCAGGCAGCAT
>JBJTBH010000006.1:0-22964 GCA_046091285.1 Cyanobacteriota bacterium
AGGAACGGAATCACTGGCTGCCTCGCTATCTGGGGCTCTATAACGGCCGCAGGTGCCACATGGGCCTCGGTGGCCTCAGCCCTCAGCAGTCCCTCCAGCGGCTGCTGCTCGCTGAATGACCTGGTGAGAAAGCACATCTAGGCTGGGACCCTGCCCGCGTCCGGCCGCTCCCGTCACCGCCATGCTTCCCACCTCCGACCTCCACGTGGTGGAAACCCGGCCGCTCGTCGCTCCGGCGCTTCTGCATCGCGACCTGCCGCTTGAGGAGAACGGAGCAGCCACGGTGCGGGGTGCCCGTGACCGGATCAAGGCGATCCTGCGTGGGGAGGATCACCGTCTGCTTGTGATCGTCGGCCCCTGCTCGGTGCATGACATCGCCGCGGCCCGCGATTACGCCGCCGCCATCGCCGAGGAACACGAACGCCATCGCGATGCTCTAGAGGTGGTGATGCGCGTCTATTTCGAGAAGCCGCGCACCACCGTCGGCTGGAAGGGATTGATCAACGATCCCCATCTCGATGGCAGCTACGACATCAACACCGGCCTGCGCCTCGCCCGGGAGCTGCTGCTGCACCTGGCCGGCCTGGGCCTGCCGGCCGCCACGGAACTGCTCGATCCGGTGGTGCCCCAGTACATCGCCGATCTGATCAGCTGGACGGCGATCGGCGCCCGCACCACCGAGAGCCAGACCCACCGCGAGATGGCCTCAGGCCTGTCGATGCCGATCGGCTTCAAGAACGGCACCGACGGCAGTGCGATCACCGCCATCCAGGCGATGCAGGCGGCTGCCCGACCCCACCATTTCCTGGGCATCAACCAGGACGGTCATGCCGCGATCGTGACCACCACCGGCAATCCCGATGGTCACCTTGTGCTCCGGGGCGGCAAGCGCGGCACCAACTACCACCAGGAAGCGGTGCAGGAGGCAGCGGCAGCCCTGGCCAAGGATCAGTTGCCGGCCCGGTTGATGGTCGATTGCAGCCACGGCAATTCCAACAAGGACTACCGACGCCAGAGCGAGGTCGCCCGGATGGTCGCCGAACAGCTGCTTGGCGGCAGCCGCTCGATCATGGGCGTGATGCTGGAAAGCCATCTGGTGGCTGGTAATCAGTCGATTCCGAAGGATCTGAGCCAGCTCACCTACGGCCAGAGCATCACGGATGCCTGCATTGATCTGCCCACCACGCGCAACGTGCTGGATGATCTGGCCGCCGCCGTGCGTCAGGCCGAAACCAATCGACGCACCGCCGGCGTGGCCACGGCGGCTTGATGCCGACCGCCTCGGTGCCGCTCAGGTGAGCCCCTGCAGCGCCCCCCGGTGGATGCCTGCGATTGCTGTTGGCCAGGCTGCAATCGCTTTCTAGAATCAGGCCATCGGTCCTGTGTTGCGTGTTTTTTCCTGCCTGTCTGACCCCCCTGTTGGCTGAGGCCGCTCAGGTACAGCCGCGCCTGCTCAACCCCAGCATTGATGTCCCCTTGCCGGTGGTGATGCTCGTGCTCGGGGTGATTTTCATCGGCACCCTGGCGATCAGCAAATTCTCCCTGAAGATCGGCATCCCGGCGATTCTCGGTGTGCTGTTGCTGGGTCTGGCCATCAATCCCGGGACCCGGCTGATTTCAGATCACTCGATTGAACAGATTCATGTCCTCAGTCTGAGCCTGTTGCTCTTTTATGCAGGCCTGCAGACCGATATGAAATCGATCCGTGGCTTTCTTGAATATGGTCTGATCCTGGCCCTGGGCGGAGTGATCGTCTCGTCGTTGCTGCTTGGACTGTTCATCTGGTTCGTCGCTTCTCCCACCGGCTCCGGCATTGAGTTCGGGTTCACGCAGATCCCACTGGCGGCGGGGATGTTGATCGCCGCCTGCCTTGGTTCCACCGATGCCGGCGCCACCCTGAGCGTGCTCAGGGATGTGAAACATCTGGTGCCTGCTCGGCTCTCCGCGCTGCTGGAGTTCGAGTCCTCCGTCAATGATCCGACCGCGATTCTGTTTCTCGGTCTGGTGGTCGGTCTCAGCACCGCCAGCGGTACTGATCTGGGCATGCAGGCCACGGTGATTCAGGAGGTGCAGCGCTTCGTTCAGAACATCGGTTCCGGCGTCCTGTTGGGTGTTGTGCTCGGTTATTTCTCCCGTTATGTCCTTAACCATCTGGTGCAGGAGAAGTCCCAGCTGCTGGTTCTGGGCCTGTCGGTGGCGATGCTCACCTATGGAGCCGCCACCCAGCTCGGGGGGTCGGGTTTCATCGCTGTCTATGTCACCGGACTTTTTCTGAGCAATAATTACTATAGCAATCAGAAAATCTGCATTAAAAGTCTACAGCAGGCTCTGCTGCCCTTTAACACGATGACCGAAATCATTGTGTTTCTCAGCTTCGGGCTGGTCATGGATCCGTCACGGGTGTTCTTCTCTCTTGACGATGGTTCCCTGATCGCCCTGTTTCTGATGTTGGTGGCCCGGCCGATCAGCATTCTGATGTTCCAGCCGTTTTCGCCCTTCCGCCTCAAGGATTCCCTGTTCGTGTCCTGGTGCGGTCTGCGGGGAGCGGTGCCTCTGGCCCTGACCTTCGTGGTGGTCGACAAGATTCCCAAGATCTCCGGCATCAATCCGGCCATCGTCAACCCTCTGATCGATAACGCTAAGGGGGTGATCTTCTGCGTCGTGATCCTCAGCCTGGCGGTTCAGGGGTGCACCCTGCCCCACGTCTGCCGCTGGCTCGGTCTGGACGGCGACTCCGGAACCGGTGGTACAGCGCGACCGCTGGTGGTCGGCGTCGCTGATCCGGCTCCCTGAGCCCTGCGCCGCTGGCTGGCCTCAGGCCGCTTTTGGGCTGAGCACCTGCCGCAGCAGCACCGGGGCCAGGAACGTGGTGCCGATCACCGCCAGCAGGATGCCCGATTCCAGAGCCGGCGACAGGATCTGATCCTGGCGGCCCAGGCCCAGAAAGATCAGACCGACTTCACCGCGGGGCATCATGCCGATGCCCACCAGCACCCGTCGCACCGGCTGGTCGCTGAGGAAACTCCAGCCCGCGAGAAACTTGCCGGCGATCGCCACCACCAGCAGAAACGCCGCCACCACCAGCCCAGGGCGGTTGGCCGCCTCCAGGGGATTGAGCACCCCCAGCTCGAGGCCGGCGCCAATCAGCACAAAGAACACCGTGGCGAACAGGGAGGCCACCGGCTGCACCCCGTTCTGGATCGCCTCCAGTCGGCTGGAGCTGCTGAGCACCAGGCCGGCGGCATAGGCCCCGAGCGCGGCCTCAAGACCGATGGCGCTGGCCAGCACGCAGGCGATCGCCAGCACCGCATAGGAGGCCACCACCACCTCACCCGGTGCCTTGAGCTGGTCCACCAGGGCATCGAACCAGGGGGCCGCCCGGCGGCTGAGCAGCACCGCCGAAACCACGAACACCACGGCCGCCAGCACCACCTGCAGGATCGCGCCCACCTGCAACGCCTGGCCCCCGGCCAGGCTCACCACCCCCGCCAGGATCAGGATGCCGAAGATGTCGTCGAGCACGGCGGCACCGACCACGATCTGACCCTCGCGGCTGCGCAGAACCCCGAGCTCACCGAAGACATTGGCGGTGATGCCGATGCTGGTGGCGGTGAGGGAGGCCCCGGCGAAGATCGCCGGCACCACATCCACCCCGAACAGCAGCATCAGTCCGCTGGTGGCCGCCGCGAACGGCAGCAGCACGCCGGCCATGGCCACGCTGGTGGCCTGCAGCGCAACAGCGAGCAGTTCATCGAGCTCACTCTCAAGGCCGGCCTGGAACAGCAGGGCGTAGAGGCCGAGGGTCGAAACCTGCTCGAGGGTGGCGTAGACGCCCTCATGAACGGCCTGCAGATCCGCCCCCTGCACATGGCTGATCCAGCCCACGAGATCGAGCAGACCATCCCCGGAGGAGGCGAGCACCTCCGGGGGGCCGATCAGATGCAGCCCCGAGACGCCGATCAGCACCCCCCCGAGCAGTTCTCCGAGGATGGTCGGCAGCTGCAGGCGCACCATCACCTCACCCAGCACCCGTGCCGCCAGGAAGATCACCAGAAACGCCCCGATGCTCAGCAGGGTGTTGGCCAACTCAAGCTGATGGGGATCGGCCATGGCGCAGACGCTTGGAAAGGATGTCTATTGTCGCCATCATCTCCAACCCAGCGGCCGCTGGACACCTCCGGACCGATCAGCCGGGAATCACCGCCAGCCACTGCCACATCAGGGCGACACCGAGAGGCACGGTGAGGTTGTCGAGGCCGAGGAACGCCACCTGCTCGAGGGCAGCGGCGAAGAGCGCCAGCACAGGAAGCGCCGCCAGCGGTGGTGCCGGAAGCCCGAGGGAGGCACTGATCAGCAGCATCAGCAGCAGCACGAGCAGGCTCACCAGCCCCATGGTCAGGGTGCCGAGCATCGATTTGGTCTGGCCCCAGACCTGCCAGCGAGGGGAGGAGAAACGGGCGCCGACCAACCCAGCCAGTCCATCCCCGAGGGCCATCACCAGCACGGCCGCCGTGGCCACCTGGGGACTGCCGGGCCAGTAAAGAAACAGCAGCACCGTGATCGCTCCTCCGTAGGCGACCGTGCCATAGCTGGGCCGGCCGACGTCCTCGATCGCCGGCAGAAGCTGCAGGCGATGGTTGAGCAGGGCGGCCAGGGTCACCGCCGCCGCCGCCGGCACGGCGATCCAGCGCTCGATGCCCCAGGCCCAGGCCAGCGGCAGCACGGCACCGGTGCCGATGTGCACCAGCTTGCGGCTCCATTCGCGCTGTTCGGGCCAGCGACGACGCAGGGCCAGGGCTGCCAGGGCCAGGAGGGTGAGCCAGAGCACCACGACCACAGGACCACACCAGAGGGACATCCGCAGCGACAGGAATTCAGGCGGCCTGATCGTGGTGGGTGAAATGGCGCAGCTTTAGGATGGCACGGGCTTCCAGCTGGCGGACCCGTTCCCGGGAGACGTTGATCTGGCGTCCGATCTCGGCCAGGGTCAGGGGCTCCTGGCCACCGAGCCCGAAGCGCAGCCGCAGGATCTCCTGTTCCCGCTCATTCAGCTGGGACATCCAGCCGCCGAGGTGCTCTTTCTGCAGGCTGCGATCCATGCTCTCCATGGAATCGCCGCTGGCCGGATCGGCGATCAGTTCGCCGAGGGTGCTGCGGTCCTCGTCGCCCCTGGCGTGGGCATCGAGGGAGGCGCAGGGAGCGCTCTGGGCGATCAGGGCATCGAGTTCCTCGGGCGGCATGCCGAGACCGTGGGCCAGTTCCAGGCGATTGGGCTGGCGACCGAGGCGATGGGAGAGCTCGCGACTGATGCGTCGCATCTTGGAAAGCTTTTCGCTGACGTGGATCGGCAGCCGGATCGTGCGCGCGGAATTGTCGATCGCCCGGGTCATGCCCTGGCGGATCCACCAGTAGGCATACGTCGAGAACTTGTAGCCCATGGCTGGATCGAACTTATCGACGGCCCTCTCCAGTCCGATGGCGCCTTCCTGGACCAGGTCCAGCAGCTCCAGGCCCTGGTTCTGGTATTTCTTGGCGACGCTGACCACGAGCCGCAGGTTGGCGGCGATCATCCGATCACGGGCCCGCTGGGCCATACGGATCTGGCGCAGCTGTTGGGGAGTGCGTTTCGCGGCCGGGATCTCCAGCAGTTCCTTTCCGGCCCGGACGTGGTGGGAGAGTTCGATTTCTTCTGCGGGCGTGAGCAGGGGGACCCGACCGATCGCGCTCAGATACCAGCCGATCGCATCGGTGCTCAACCGACCGGCACCACGGCTGGTGCCGGAGCGCGGGCGCACACCATCGGTGGTGTTGCGACGGGCGCGCAAGGCGGCGGATTGACGGGGAACGGAGAGATCGGTATCCAGAAACGGCAGGGCCGGTGAGGTGTGATCCTCCTCACGCTTCACGGTCCCGGCCTCCGGTGGCGATCCCTTGACAGGTGCGGATCGCTTCTGCAACGGTTGATCGCCGCTGCCGACAGGCTGTTGTCCGTGGTCAGGCGCAATCCCCACAGCCCGATGATGCCGACGGTTGTGGCCGGAATGTAGCACTTGTCGACGTGAAGCAAGGTAGCAAAAGAGAAGACTTCCGGTACAATGAGCCGGCGGGAATCGTGAGACGCGACGTAGAAAGGTCGCCGGCCCGCCTGCCCCTGCGTTCGGCGGCCTGATCGACGCCGCTTCTGTGCGTCTCGATGCCGCTTCTGCCCGTCTCGATGCCGCATCAACGCAGCGAGGTTGCTCAGGTTGCCCCGGACCGCGGCGATCAGCGCCACCGCCGGGTCATCGTCGCTCAGGCCGCAGGCCGCCGCGCCAACGCTGCATCAAGGCCACCTGCGCCCGCCGTTCCTCTCCTTCCGGTTGGCGCTGCACAAAGCCACCATCGGGCTGCATGTCCCAGACGGAGACGTTGTCGTCGGCATACAGCGTGAACAGAGCCTCCAGCTGCTCGCAGAGCGCCGGATCCTCAATCGGCACCACGGCTTCCACCCGGCGATCCAGGTTGCGGGGCATCCAGTCCGCGCTGCCCAGATAGATCTCCCGCTGGCCGCCATTGGCGAACAGAAACAGGCGCGAATGCTCCAGGAAGCGCCCGATGACACTGATGACGCGGATGTTGTCGCTCAGTCCCTCGACCCCTGGCCGCAGGCTGCACATTCCCCGCACCAGCAGCTCACAGACCACACCCGCCTGGGAGGCCTCGTAAAGCAGGGCGATGATCGCCGGATCCACCAGCGCATTCATCTTGGCCCGGATATGTCCGCCGCGGCCCTCCCGGGCATGCTCGATCTCGCGGCGGATCATCGCTTCCATGCCCCGCCTCAGGGTCACCGGCGCCACCAGCAGGCGGCGGAAACTCTGCTGCTTCGAGAAGCCGGTGAGGTAATTGAACAGTTCCACCAGGTCCTGCCCAAGCTCGGGGCGGGCGCTGAGCAATCCAAGATCGGTGTAGAGCGTTGAGGTCTTGGAGTTGTAATTGCCGGTGCCGATGTGCACATAACTGCGCAGCTGCTTCTTCTCGCGTCGCACCACCAGAATGATCTTGGTATGGGTCTTGAGACCGAGCACCCCATAGACCACGTGAACGCCGGAGCTTTCCAGTTGCCGGGCCCACTGGATGTTGTTGTCCTCATCGAAGCGGGCCTTGAGCTCCACCAGGGCCATCACCTGTTTGCCGTTCTCGGCCGCCCGGATCAGGGCCGCCACCACCGGTGAGTTCTTGGAGGTGCGATACAAGGTCATCTTGATCGCCAGCACAGCCGGGTCATCGGCGGCCTGGTTGACGAATTCCTCCACCGACGTCGAGAAGAGATCGAAGGGATGGTGCAGCAGCACATCCGACCGTCTGATCGCCGCGAAGATGCTTTCGAAATCCTCCGGTTTGATCGAACCGTCCTCCAGGCGGCTGTGCTGCGCGCGGGCCAGGGCCGGCACCGTCCGCCCCTGAAACGGGATGTCCTTCAGGGCCGGCAGGGGAATCGACAGCAGGCTCATCAGATCGTCGAGCCCCAGCGGACCATTGATCCGGTAGAGGTCCTCCGGTTCCACCGCCATCCCCTGCCGCAGCAGATCCACCACCTCCTCCGGCATCTCATCGGTGACCTCCAGACGCACCACCTCCCCGCCGCGCCGCCGTTTGCGCAGGCCTTCCTCCAGGGCCTCCATCAGGTCATCGGCTTCCAGATCCCGGAGTTCGAGATCGGCATCCCGGGTGACGCGGAAGAAGTAGTGACCTTCCACGCTCATGCCCGGGAACAGCAGGTGGAGGTTGAAGGCCACCACCTGCTCCACCGGGACGGCCGTGAACAGGGGCTGGGGCCTGTGCGTGCAAAGCTCCGGGGGGATCGGAACGAAGCGGGGCAGCAGCTTCTGGGGCACCTTCACCCGGGCGAACTGCTGCTTGCCGGTGTCGGGATCGCGCACGATCGCGGCCACATTCAGGCTCAGATTGCTGACGAACGGAAACGGATGGGCCGGATCCACCGCCAGGGGGGTGAGCACCGGAAAGATCGCGGTGTGGAAGTATTGATTCACCCAGTCCTGCTGGGCCTGATTGAGCCGCTGGTAATCGATCAGCTGCACGCCGTGTTCGCGCAGCTGCAACTTGAAGTAATGCCGGTAGTGGGCCTGCTGCTGCTCCAGCAGCGGGCGCAGCGTGCGCTGAATCGCCACCAGCTGCTGCTGCGGAGTCAGGCCGTCATCGCTGAGGGACGTGATCCCCGCCTCCACCTGAGACTTCAGGGAGGCCACCCGCACCATGAAGAACTCATCGAGGTTGTTGCTGAAGATGGCGCTGAACTTGGCCTGCTCCAGCAGCGGTGTGTGCTCGTTCAGGGCCTGGGCCAGCACCCGGCGGTTGAACGCGATCCAGCTCAGTTCCCGGTTGATGTAGTGCTCAGCCGCCACCAGGGGTTGGGTCATTGTTGCCACCACGGAAACCCTGTCTGGGCAGCCTTTGTTGTCGTCTTCTGACGTTAGGCGGCGCCTTGATCGGTTGCGGTGCTCCAGGCGACCTGCCGGGGCGTCGCTTCAGGTCGCGCCCTGTTCCGATCGCCGCCGTTCCGCGTCCAGGCCACCCGCCACCAGCGCCGCCACTCCCACCAGCAGGGCGATGCTCAGCCAGAAGGGACTGCGGGGACCGAGACGTTCGAAGGCCAGGCCCGCCAGGATCGGCCCGAGGAAACTGCCGAAGCTCTGCAGTCCCTGCAGGCTGCCCAGAGCCGCTCCCTGGCCGTCCCCTTCCAGCCGCCGCGACACCAGAGCCCGCAGGCAGGGGGTGACCAGGCCGGTCCCGAGGGCCAGGATCGCCACGGCCGTGAACACCAGGGGCTGGGCATTGCCGCGGTCGGCCAGGGGAATCAGCACACAACCGATGATCACGAAGCCGACACCGGCCAGGGTGAGGCGGAATTCACCGAAGCGCTTCACCAACGGGCCGATCGCACCGCCCTGCACCACCGTGGCCACCACGCCGACCACCAGAAACGCGATGGAGGCCAGGCCGGGCCCCCAGCCGAAGGCCTCCTTGAAATAGAGCACCAGCAGGGCCGTGAAGCCGCTGAAGGCGAGGAAGAACAGGCAGAAGGCCAGGCAGAGGCGCCGCACCTGAGGATTGGTGAACACGCGCACCAGCTGCACCACCGGATTCAGCTCCCGCTTGCGCGGCAACTGCCGCCGCGCTTCCGGTGGATGGGTTTCGGGGAGAAAAATGCCGACGAGCACCAGATTGAGGCTGGCAAAACCCAGGGCCACCCACACCGGCAGGGTGACCGTCACCCCCGCCAGTAGGCCGCCGAAGGCCGGTCCGAGGATGAACCCGAGACCGAAGGCCACGCCGATCAACCCGAAGGCTTTGGCCCGGTTCTCCGGGGTGGAGATGTCCGCGAGCACAGCGGCTGCCGTGGCCGCGGTACCGCCGCTCACCCCATCGATCAACCGGGCCAGGAACAGCAGGGCCAGGGGCAGCACCGTTCCTGCGGCCCAGCCGATCCGGCTCCAGTCGGTGGAGATGGTGGCTGCGAACAGGGCCAGCCCCAGCACCGATCCCGCCACACAGGTGACGATCACCGGCTTGCGGCCATAGCGATCGCTGAGGGCACCGATCAGCGGCGTGAAGGCCAGCTGGCCGAGGAGATAACAACTGGCCAGGGATCCGAGCACCAGCCCACTGGTGGTGAAACTGGCCAGCAGGAAGGGCAGCAGACGAAACACGTTGCTCTCTCCCAGCCGATCGTACAGAAGGGTGAGACAGGCGAGGAAGGGAACGGGGGGGCGGGGCCGTGACACAGCAGCGGGCCGGAGTGGTCTCACCTTCCCATGTCAGCGGCCCCTGTCACCCTCCCGGTTCCGTCCGGTCGTGCTCGGCCTCGGTGATCCGCCACTGGAGGTGTTCAGCGGCGTCTTCCCGGCCTCAGCGCCTTGAACGACTGGGACTCCGGCTGGGACCCAGGGCCCAGGGAACCGCCCCCAGGAGCGACTGGCCGGGTCGGGGTCCCGCCTCCATGCTGGAACGGAGCCTTGCCTACGCCGATGGAGTCCGCTCCCCTGACCCACTACTCCGCCCGGGGTGAGGTGCACATGGTGGATGTGACCGAACGGGTGGCGACGGATCGCATCGCCCTGGCCGAGGGTTACCTGCGCCTCGATCCCGGCCTGCGGGAGCGGCTTCTGCGCGGGGAAGCGGCCAAGGGTGATGGTCTGGCGGTGGCGCGCGTCGCGGCGATTCAGGCGGCCAAGCGCACCTGGGAGCTGATCCCCCTCTGCCATCCGATCGCCCTCGGAGGGTTGGAGGTGGCGATCACCCCGACCCCGGAGACCGACGGGCTGCGCCTGGAGGTGCGGGCGCGCACCAGTGCCCCGACCGGCGTGGAAATGGAGGCCCTCACGGCGGTGTCGGTGGGATTGCTCACCCTGTACGACATGCTCAAGTCGGCGGATCCGGCGATCACCATCGGCCCGATCCGACTGGTGAGCAAAAGCGGCGGCCGCCATGGCGAGTGGCACCATCCCGGGGTGTCCGGGGTGTTCGGGGTGTCCGGGGTGTCCGGGGTGTCCGGCGCAAGCCGCGCTCACAGGGACGACGCGCAGGCCGGGGCATGAAGGACCTCAACGATCCTTTCCCTCCCGAAGGTCTGCCTCTGGATGAGGCGCGGCAGCGGGTGCTCGCCGCCGTGGCTGCCTGTGCGCCGGGGACCACCGAACCCACCGCCTCTGAACGCCTGCCTCTGGCGTCCGCCCTCGGTCGGGTCTGCGCGGAAACCCTGCTGGCGCCGGCGGCTGTGCCGGGCTTCCGGGCGGCGATTCTCGATGGTTATGCCATCCCCGATGCCGTGGCGCCGATCGAGGGTGCCAGCTGGCGGGTGGTGGGTCGCTCCGCCCCTGGCGCCCCCCATCCGCACACGCTTGCCACCGGTGAGGCGGTGCGGATTCTCACCGGCGCACCGCTGCCGGAAGGGGCCCACAGGGTTCTGGCCCAGGAAGGGGTGGAATGCAGGGGCGATCTCGTGCATCTGACCAGGGCGATCGGGACCAACCCCTGGGTCCGGGCGGCCGATGAGGAGGCGCGTGCCGGCGATCCCCTGCTGCAGCCGGGGGAACGGTTCAGCGTCGCCACCCTGGGACGTCTGGCGGGTTGCGGTGTGGCCCGAGTGCGGGTCCGTCGCCGCCCACGGCTGGGGCTGCTGATCACAGGGGATGAACTGGTGCCACCGGGTGAACCCCGTGGGGATGGTCAGATCTGGGAAAGCAATTCCGCGCTGCTGACGGCACTGCTGGAACGGCTGGGTTACGGGATCGCCGATCGACGGGTGGTCAGCGATCAGCCGGAGCCGTTGCGGCAGGCCCTGATCACGCTGGCCCGCACCTGTGATGTGGTGGTCAGCACCGGTGGTGTCTCCGCCGGCGACACCGACTGGATTCGCCCCCTGGTGGCGGAGCTCGGCACGGTGCAGTTCTGGAAGCTGTTTCTCAAGCCGGGCCGTCCGCTGGCCTTCGGGGAGCTGCTGGGGCGCCCATTCTTCGGGTTGCCGGGCAATCCGGTGGCTGCGGTGATCACCGCTCTGCAACTGCTCTGGCCCGCCCTGCAATGCTGGGAGGGGGCGCCGGTCGAACCGCTGCCGCGGTTGCAGGTGCGGCTGGAGTCGGCGCTGCGTCGGGGCGCCGGTCGTCCTGAACTGGCCCGTGCCCGACTGGTGACCGCCGCCGATGGCCTGTTGTCGGCGCGGCTGGAGGGCAGCCAGGCCTCCTCGCGCATCGGATCGCTCCTGGGGGCTGATCTGCTGCTGGAGATCCCGGCGGACCTGGGGGATGTCCCGGCCGGCACGCTGCTGTGGGCGCAACTGCTGCGGCTGCCCTTGTTCTGAAGGGCGTCGGCCGTCTTCCGCCGGATCACGGATGATCGACCGCCTGGAGGTCAGGGTCCTTCAGCGGTGGTGGCAGGTCTCTGCTTCCAGCGGGGTGTTTCCCGTCAGCCAGGTGCTGCTGCCATCGGCGCGCCATTCGCGCTTCCAGAACGGGGCTTCGTGCTTGAGGGCTTCCAGCAGCTCCTGGCAGCAGCGTTGCGCCGGCCCGCGTCGATCGGCCGCCACCGCCACCAGCACAATCGCCTCACCGGGGCTGAGGCGTCCCACCCGGTGCCGCACCAGCACCGCCAGCACGCCGTGACGGATGGCGCAGTCGGTCGCCAGGAGCTGAAGCTGCTGTTCGGTCATGCCCGGGTAATGCTCCAGCTCCAGGGCCTGCAGGGGAGTGCCATCCCCGGCGATGGGCCGCACCCGGCCGATGAACTGGCTCTCGGCCGCGGCTTGGAGGCCCAGGCAGGCCAGCTGCCGCTGCCAGTCGTCCAGAGCCTGCAGGGGCGCGAACGGTTCGGCGCTGAGGCCGAGGCTGAGTTCCGGGCTGGAATCGGGGCTGGAGAGCATCACCGGTTCAGCCGCCGCTGATCGGAGGCAGGAAGGCCAGTTCATCCCCCGGTTGCAGGGCGGTGTCGGCAGCAGCGAAGCGTTGGTTGATCGCCACCCGCACCGTGTTGAGATCACCGGGGAGGGCCAGCGCGGTCCAGAGATGGCGCGGAGTGTCGCCCGGCTGCAGCGGCCAGGGGCACTCCCCCCAGCCGGCCGCTTCACGCAGACCGGCGAACAGGCGCACATGCACAGGGGATGAGCTGCTTTCGGTCATGACTTCAACGCTAACCACCGCGATGGTGATGCGTTCTGAGACCATGCGATCGCGAATACGGCGGCCCCGGGGCGCAGGCGATTGGTGCTCAACATTGCTGTGCTCACGGTGTCCGACACCCGCACCCGGGCTGATGATCGTTCCGGTGATGCCCTGCAGCAGCGCGTCGAGAACGCCGGTCATCAGGTGCTGGAGCGCATGATCGTGCCCGACGATCGTTATCGGATCCGGGCTGAGATCAGCCGCTGGATCGCTGATCCGGCTGTGCAGGTGGTGATCAGCAGCGGTGGCACCGGCCTCACCGGTCGCGACGGGACTCCGGAAGCGGTGGCTCCGTTGCTCGACAAGACGATCGATGGCTTCGGTGAGCTCTTCCGGGTGCTGTCCTTCGAGACCATCGGCACCAGCAGCCTGCAGAGCCGCTGCCTGGCGGGTGTGGCCAACGGCACGGTGATCTTTGTGCTGCCGGGGTCGCTCGATGCGGTGGAAACCGCCTGGGATCGGCTGATCTGCGCCCAGCTTGATGCCCAGACCCGTCCCTGCAATCTGGTGCAGCTGCTGCCCAGGCTCACGGAGCCGGCGAGCTGAACGGCTGGCCGTGCGCGGGGCCTCGGGAGCCTCAGAAGAGCAGTCGATTCAGCGTCTCCACCAGTGCATCCATGTTTCGGGTGGGTCGCATGATCTGCGCGTGCACATAGCCCATGCCGGAGACATAGATGATCACATCACAATCGAGATCCAGCGTGCCGCCGGTCTCCACCGAGAAGGCATTGATTCTGTTCAGGGGGATGGAGAGAAATTTCTTCTTCTTACCGGTGACTCCCTGTTGATCGACCAGCAGCAGTCGTTTGTCGGTGATGATGAGCCTGTCTCGAAGGCCTTTGTACGAACAGGCGATGATCTCCTCGGTCAGCAGGATGCCTTCGCGGATGTTGCAGAGTTCGGGCGCTTCCGGTGTCAGCGCACTGACCTGAATCACCTGCTCCATCGTGGATCAACGGCGGTGGCGCAAGGTTAAGACCAGGCTTCGGCGTGCTGTGCGCGTGCTGTGGCGGTGTCCGCCGTGCCGGAGCGCTGGGCTTCAGCTGTGGCGGTGCTGCGCTGGGCCGGGATCGAGATCACAGCTGGTCAGGGATGGTTCGGTGAGCCGTTCCAGCACCCGTTGCAGATCCACCGGTGAGAGTTCGCCATCTTCCCCCCATTTGAGGCTGGTGTTGCTCTCAGGACGTCCGGAGGGTGTGGCTCCGCCGTCGGGTTGACATCCAAGGTTCATGCCGACAGGAATGACCTGCTGCAACCCTAAAACGGCGGTTGAGGGATCAGAACGGAGGGGGTGGTCCCTCCCGCTGCGGCGGTCCGCCGCCGTCCCGTCGCGGTGGACCGATGCCATAGCGGGCCCGTACCGCTTCGATGCGGCGATGAAAGCGCTCCCGTTGTTCCCATTCAGCCTCGCGTTCACGGCGATGGCAGTCATGGAGGCTGCGCAGGTTCTGAGCGGCCTCGACGCAGCGCCTGGAGGCCTCGATCAGTTGCTGCTCCTCCGTCAGTTTCTCCCGCTCCAGCTGTGTCTATTCCTGGAAAGCCCGTTGCAGGCTGCCACCGCCACCACCACCGCTGCCGCCGCTGCCGCCACCTCCTGCCGGTGGTCGGGCCCGTGCCTCTGAGATCGCGCCCTGCAGCAGCAGAGCGTTGAGCAGCACGGCCATGACCAACAGCCTGCTGAGCCGTCGCAGGCTCCGGGCGCCGGCACCAGAGGAGCGGCAGGGGGTCATGGTCAGGAACCCTCCGCCCAGGTCATGGCGGCCCCTGGGCCGGTGGCGGTGCTGTCCGGTTGGAGTCGGCCGCTCAGGCAGATCGTGAAATCACCGCCATGTCCGCCTCTTTCACCGGTCAGGTGGCCGCCGTGGGAGCGGGCCACCCGCTCGGCGATCGCCAGGCCCAGACCGCAATGTCCCTTGCCGCCACGGGAGGGATCGATGCGCTGAAACGGTTGTTTCGCCTGCTCAAAGGCGGCTTCATTCAGGCCGGCACCGGTATCGCTCACCCGGATCTGAAAGTGCCGTGCATCCACGGCCCGGCGCAGTTCGAGCCGCACCGGTGGCTGGCCGTAGCTGTAGGCATTGTCGAGCAGATTGACCACGGCCCGGATGATCGCCGTCGGTTGCACCCGGGCTGTCAGCGGCGCCAGATCGAGCGTCAGGCCCTGATCGTCGTAGCTGCCGCAGCTCTCCTCCAGAAGGGCATCGAGGCGCAGTTCGGTGAAGTCTTCCACCCCATCACAACTCGCGAAGAGCAGAAACTGCTGGGTGATCCGCTGAATCGCGCCCAGGTCGGCATTCATCGCCTCCAGATCACGGCGTTTCAGGCCGCTGCTGGCCGCTGATCCGCCGTTGTTCCTCTCCAGGGCCTCGATGGCCAGGCTCAGGCGCACCCCCAGCCGGGTGATCGGACTGTTCAGATCGTGCGTGATTCCGGCCAGCATCGTGCGCCGTTCGTGTTCGTTGGCCTGCAGCCGGGTCAGCATCGCGTTGAACCGCGTCGCCAGCTGTCGCACCTCGCTTGAGCCGCTGACGTTCACCATCGTCTCCGACGTCCTGGTGCCCACCCGGGCGATGGCGACACTGAGTTGTTTCAGCGGCCGTTGCACCTCCAGCAGCAGAAACAGGCCACCGGCCAGCACGCTGCCGCCGAGCATCGACAGGCTGATCACCAGCGGATCGGGGCTGAACAGGCCCTGGGCCGGCAGCGGTGAAAACAGCCAGACGGGTTCGAGGGAGGACCGGATCCGGATCCAGACCCCACGCTCCTGGCCGGATCGTGGGATCAGGGTGGGGCAGTGGTGCAGGCGATCGCAGAGATCCTGCGCCAGGCGCTCCAGCTGGCTGTCGAGCCGCCTGTCGTCGCTTGGTTCGACGGGCGTGAGGGTGGTGGAGGCGGTTCCGGTCGGCTGGCCATCGGCCAGTGCCGTCGGATCCGGACCCGGGTGGTTGGCCACCAGCAGCTGGAAGCCATTGAGCTGGGATACCGCCGCCGGCGGGTAGTGCTCCAGGGCCAGTTCCGTCAGGGCGATGTTGTTGGCCAGGATTCCGGCCATCTGTTCCACCTGGTTGCGATCGGTGCGACTGGTGAGCAGGGTGCGCACCAGCACGAAGCTGGCCAGCCAGCAGAGCAGAAACAAGCCGATCAGGCGCACCAGCATCGGGCTCGTGTGGCGCAGGGAGGCCCTGATCTGACGCAGCGCCACCGGAGCGGCCGGGATCGAGGGGACCCGCAGGGGCGAGGGCAGGGCCGGCCGGGTCATGGGCCCCCCTCGGGAACGAACACATAGCCGTATCCCCAGACGGTCTGGAGGTGAATCGGGCGGCGCGGATCGGGTTCGATCAGCCTGCGCAGGCGGGACACCTGCACATCCATGCTGCGCGGGTCGATCTCGCTCAGTGGTCCACGGGTCAATTCGATCAGGCGATCGCGGGAGAGCGGGCGTTGTGGGTTCTGCACCAGGACATCCAGAAGATCGAATTCACCGCTGCTGATGCCCAGATCCTTCCCCTGGCGGAAGAGCCGGCGGCGGCGGCGATCGAGCAGGCAGTCGCCGAAACGGAGTGTGCCCTCTGCGTTGGTCGGATCGTGGCCGGCGCTCGTCGCGGCACCCGGCTGGCGGCGCAGGATGGCCCGGATCCGGGCACTGAGTTCCCGGGGAAGAAAGGGTTTGGCGAGATAGTCGTCGGCTCCCTGTTCCAGGCCGATGATGCGATCGACAGGATCGCCTTTGGCGGTCAGCATCAGCACAGCCAGGGTGATCGCCTGATCACGCAGTCGCCGCAGCAGGGTGAGGCCATCGATGCCTGGAAGCATGACATCGAGCACCAGAACATCAGGCTGTTGATCCTCAAGCAGCTCCTGACAGTCTTCTGCGCTTGCCAGACACGTGACACGGTATCCCTGCTGCTCCAGATAGGGCGCCAGCATCTCCTGCAGCTCCTCGTCGTCATCGACCAGCCACACCCAGGGGCAGGACTCCATGCCGGTGTTGTCGATCGGTTCGGGGCCGTGGTTCGCCGTCATGATGCCAGCCTTGAGCCTGCCCAGACTGGCTGCAGAGGCCTGTCACAGTGTGACGACGGGCTGTCACGGGGCTGTCACGCCCAGGGGTGATGGTGATGGCAGTCGGTTGCCATCGATGGTCAGCGTCTCCCCGTCCCGTTCTGTCCGCGGCTCCGCCGGAGCGCCCTTCTCCCTGGAGGCTCTGCTCTCCATGGAGAGCGGTCCGCGTTCCTCCGGCGTCCTGCCTGAGCCTTCCGTGGCCGGACGTCGGGCGGGCCCGCTGGCGCCGCCGCCGGCATCGGTTCCTGCATCAGTTCCTGCATCAGTGTTCGCCGTCACCGGGGCCGGTGCTTCAGGGGCTCCGGTGCCGCCGGCTTCGTCGTCGCCGACGGTTCCGGCCCGGCCTTTGCCGCCCGGTGTGGCCCCCCGCCCCCGCTACCGCTCGATCGATGGCAGCGGGAACCCCAGTCCCACCGCCACCGTCAATGCCGTCGGGACGGATTTCAGCCGGCTCGGGCCGGCCCGGTTCGCGGATGGTGTCCAGGCGATGGTCAGTGGCCTTCCCAATGCCCGCACGATCAGCAACGTCGTTGTCGCCGGCCAGGGCGAGGTCCCCAATGCCGAAGGCCTGTCGGGAATGATGTACGCCTGGGGACAGTTCATCGATCACGACCTGGATCTGATGCACTCCGATGGGGTGACCTCGATCGCGATCGCGATTCCTGCCGATGATCCGGTGCTGCAGGGCACCACGATCCCGATGACGCGCACGGTGATCGATCCCCTCACCGGGGTGGCGGGTCGCCCTGCCGCTGCGGTCAACGGCATCACGGGCTGGCTGGATGCCTCCATGGTTTACGGCTCGGAGGCCGCCACCGCCGGTGCCCTGCGTACGGCGGATGGCCATCTGCTCACCTCCGCCGGCAACAACCTGCCGATCGTTGACGGTCAGTTCCAGGCCGGTGATGTCCGGGTTCAGGAGAATCCCGATCTCACGGCCCTGCAGACCCTGTTCGTGCGGGAGCACAACCGGCTGGTCGATCGCCTCGCGCAGCAGCATCCCGCCTGGAGCGGTGAGCAGCTTTATCAGGAGGCCCGGGCGATCGTCGGCGCTGAGATCGCTGTGATCACCTATCAGGAGTTTCTGCCCCACCTGCTTGGCACCAAAGCGATCGCTCCGTATCGCGGTTTCAATCCAAAGGTGGACGCCCGCCTCAGTGCGGAATTCGCCGGGGCGGCCTTTCGCTTCGGCCATTCGATCGTTTCCGCCAATCTTGAGAAGATTGATGAGCAGGGGCAGGTCCTCGGCACGCCGGTTTCCCTCAGGGAGGCCTTCTTCCAGTCCACCGGTGATTTTGTGGCCGATGGTGGCGCCGCAGGTCTGTTGCGCCATCTGGCGGCGGATCGCTCCAATGCCCTCGATGTGCATCTGGTGGATGATCTGCGTAATTTTCTCGATGTGGGGCCGATGGCGATGGATCTCGCCGCCATCAACATTCAGCGGGGACGCGATCTCGGCCTCGGCACCCTCAACCAGACCCGGGTGGCCCTCGGGCTCAGGGCCTATCGCAGCTTTTCCGAGATCACGGCCGATCCGGCCACGGCGACGGCCCTGCAGAGGGCCTATGGCAGTGTCGATGCGGTGGAGCTCTGGATCGGAGGCCTGGCCGAACGGCATGTCGGCGGTGGCATGGTGGGCGAAACCTTTCAACGCATCATTGGCCAGCAGTTTCAGAATCTGCGCGATGGTGATGCCTATTGGTATAAGAATCAGGGTTTTGATGCCGCCACCCTTCGGGAGATTGAGGCGACCACCCTCTCAAAACTGATCCTGCGCAACACCGATACCGCCCATCTTCAGGCGGATGCCTTCGTTTACACCGAGCGTCGTGGTGGGGAGGTTTCAGGGGATCGGATCGCTGATCCGTTGATGCCGCAACTGGTGGTGGGTTCTGATGGTGGCGATCGCCTGATCGGTGGCCGTGTCGATGATGTTCTGGTGGCCGGTACCGGCCGTCAGGTTCTGCAGGGGCTCAGCGGTCGGGACACCTTTGTGTTCAGCAAGCCCGGGATCGAGGCGGTGATCCTCGATTACAGGCCCGGCATCGATCGCCTTCAGTTCGAATCACTCGGTGCGCCGGGCCCCGGGGGGCTGCTGGTGCAGCAGGGTGCGGGGGAGACGCGGGTGCTGTTCGGAGGTGATGTCCTCACCCTGCTCGGGGTGAAGGCCAGTGACTTCCGGCCGTCGGATGTCAGCTTTCTCTGAGGGACCACGGCGCTTCCGGGGAGTCGTCGTTGCCCAGGGCGTGGCGCAGGGCTTCCACCAGCTCCTCGTCGACAGGGGTGGCCTCCAGGGCAGGGGCCTCCACCAGGTCGTGGATCAGGGGATGGAGCTCCACCGCAAACCAACGGCGGAAGAGCGCGTAACCCCGAGGTGTGGGCCAATGGAGCGGATCGCGACACCAGGCGTCAAGCTCCGCTTCAAAGATGTCGGCGTAGACCTCGCGCAGGGCCTCCTCCGCTTCGGCATCACTGTCCACCTCCCGGATCAGGTAGAGGCAGGCGTCGCTCACGCCGGGGCCATCGGTGTCGAGGCCCAGGCCCCGGGCCCAGGCCAGCAGTGGTTCGGCCGGGGCCACGGCCACGGCGCAGCGATTGACCACGGCCATGGCGTTCTCCCCCTCAGTCCTCAGGGAACAGCAACGTCGCCAGTTCGTCCGGATCGACCTCATAGGCGCGCGCCAGGCTCGATTCAATCGCGCTTGTCACTTCTCCGGGCAGGAAACGCATCGCACTGAGGGCATCGTCAACGATGTCATCGGTCAGGAGCTTGGCGCTCGCCGGATCCTGCTCAGGGGCGAGCTTCTCATCGTTGATGATCGCCATCACCCAGCTCTGGTAGGCGTAGACCAGGTCCGAGAACTCAAGGTCGGGGTCGTTCAGGTCCAGGACCATGGGCCCAATCTCCGCAAAGGGGTACCGCACCCAGTGTGCCGCTGATCGGGCCCCGGGGCTGCAGCGTGTCAGCGTCCTTGCGGAGCTGATGGAGGATGCCCGTTGTCCTTCAGGCCCCCAGGGTCTGCGGCCCATGGATCCCGCCCGTCTGCAGGCCACCCTGGTGGACTTCGCCATCGGTGCGCTGGTGCGTCAGCACCGGGCCAGTTTTCAGCCCCTCTGGACCGCAGACAGCTGGGCCAAGCTGATGATCTGGTTGGCGCTCAACTGTGGTTGCTCCGGTGACGAGAGCGATCTGCGCACCTTCGCCGAAGCCCTGGGCCCGGCCCTGAGTGCCCGCATGCGCCACCTGTTCTTCACCCGGGAGCTTGAGGCTCTCGATCTGCAGGTGATGGCTGATCCGGCGGAACCGCAGGTGCTGGTGCTGCCCCTGGGGCCCGATCCGTCCGTGCTCACTGCCGAGGCGGTGGCGGAGGCCCTGGCGCAGGTGGATCTGCTGGCCCGGGTGCAGGCGGCTCCTGAGCACTGGCGTCCGCTGGATGGGGCGGTGGCGATTCCCTGGAACTGAATGCAGACTGAGGCCCCGCCTCCTGTCGTTCTGCGCGCGATGCCTCGTCGTTCACGGTTGCGTTGGTCGCTCCCCAGACGACAGCTCCAGCGGTGTCTGGCGCTGCTGTTGCCACTGGTTCTGCTGCTGGGCCCCGTGCTGGTGTCTGCCGGGACCCCTGGAGCGGCCGGCCTCCAGGGGCCGCCCCTGATGCGGCAGCTGCCCGGGCCCAGTCCTCGGCAGACCCTGGAGCACTTCCTGGCCAGCACCGCCGTTGCCCAGGAGCAACTCCAGGCGGTGATCCATCAGGGGCTGGCCGAGCCGGGCTGGTTCTTTTCGTCAGATCAGCACCGGCAGGCGGAAGCCGTCCAGCAGCGCCTGGAGCAGGCCACCGCGGCCCTCAACCTCAGTGAATGGCCACAGGCTCTGCATCCGATCACAGGGGTCGGATACATGCTGATGCTGCGCAGCCTGTTGCAGTACGACCTGGCCCAGCATCCCGGTTTGGTGGTGCCTGGTCCGGAGGAGGTGGCACGTCAGAAGATGCGCTCGTGGACGATTCCCGAGACCCCGATCACCCTCAGCCTGAACCAGCCGGCGCCTGAGGCCAGGCGGCCATCCCTCGGGTTGCCCTGCAACCAGTGCGCTGAGGACGACTTCTTGTTCAGTCCCCGCACTGTGACCCAGGTGGAGCCTGACTTCCAGCGGATCTTTGCCAATGATCCTGCGCTGCGCCATCGCTACGGGGGGGATCTCTATGTGCACTGGGCCCTGCTGCCCGGTGGGATCCTGCCTCCCAAATGGTTGCTGCGCCTGCCCCCGTCTCTGCGGACCCTGCTGGAGCGGCCCTGGTCGGGGCAGTCGTGCCTTCAATGGCTGTTGCTGCTGGTGTCGTCGCTGCCCATGCTGGTGGCGGCGATCCAGCTGGTCCGGCGTTGCGTCCGTCATTTCGGGGCATCGGCAGGCCTCTCGCACATTCACTGGCGCCGGGCGCTGTTGCTGCTGCCTGTTCTGCTGTTGATTCCGCTCTGGCGATGGTTCTGCATCGACTGGGTGAACCTCACAGGGGAGCGGGCCCTGGCGATCCTGGTGCTGGCCAGGGTGCTGGAAACCGCTGTGGCCGTGCCGTTTGTGTACCTGCTGGCCGAAGCCTGTGGTCAGAGCCTCGCCTGGCGTCGGCAGCATGCCGGGGACAGGGACTCCACCCTGGTCCGTCGCCGCGGCGCCGGTCAGCTGCTGGCCGTGGCCCGGGTGATCGGCCTGGTGGCTGGCGTTCTGGTGCTGATCCAGGCCGGCCACAGCCTCGGTCTGACGTCCCTGACGATTCTGGCCCTGTCATCGGTGCCGGCCCTGGCGATCTCTCTGGGTACGCAGCAGATCATCCGCGAGATCATCGAGGGTTTCAGTCTGTTCCTGGATGGGCAGCTCAAGGTGGGAGATCGCTGCACGATGCATTTCTCCAAGGGCCCCCATCTGGCTGGAACCGTGGAGGCGATGGGCATGCGTTCGATCGGCCTGCGTCTGAGCGACGGTTCGATGGTCTCGATCCCGAATTCCCAGGTGGCCTCTGCCGTGGTCAGCAACCACAGCCTGCGCAGCGCCGAGCCCCTGGAGTTGCGTCTGCCGCTGCCGTTGCTCTCCAGTGACGTGATGGCACAGCTGCAGGCCCGGGCTCAGGCTGTGATGGCTGACCGTGCGGTTCTGCAGGCGGTGGAGGTGCACCTGAATCATCAGGAGGGGAGCTGGTGGCTTCTGGTCAGCGGGCGCTGGTCGCCGGATCTGTCGCGGCGAGAGCTGCCCAGCCAACTCGATGGTCTGTATCTCGCCCTGCATGATCTGATCGCCTCGTTCGATCGCAGGGCCCCGATGGTCGCGCCGGTCTGAACCGGGCCGGGGCGCTTTGAGACCATGGGGCCAGTGCCGTGCCTTGCCCTGCCCGTGACCGAGGCTTCCCTGCCCAAGACCACTCCGGCCACAGGCCTGGCCAAGACCTACGACCCCGTCGGCACGGAAAGCCGCTGGCAGCAGGCCTGGGAAACGAGCGGCGCCTTTCATCCCGATCCCAGCGCTCCCGGCGATCCGTTTGCGGTGGTGATTCCGCCGCCGAATGTCACCGGCAGCCTGCATATGGGCCATGCCTTCAACACGGCCCTGATCGACACGATCGTGCGCTTCCAGCGGCTCCAGGGCAAGAACGTGCTCTGTCTGCCGGGCACCGATCACGCCTCGATCGCGGTGCAGACGATCCTCGAGAGGCAGCTCAAGGCCGAGGGCAAACGTAAGGAGGACCTGGGCCGCGAGGCCTTTCTGGAGAAGGCCTGGGAGTGGAAGGCCCAGAGCGGCGGCACGATCGTGGGCCAGCTGCGCCGGCTCGGTTATTCGGTGGACTGGCGCCGGGAGCGTTTCACCCTCGATGCCGGCTGCAGCGCTGCGGTGATCGAGGCCTTCAACCGCCTGCATGAGCAGGGGCTGATCTACCGCGGCGAATACCTCGTGAACTGGTGCCCCGCCTCCGGTTCGGCGGTGAGTGATCTGGAGGTGGAGATGAAGGAGGTGGAGGGTCACCTCTGGCATTTCCGCTATCCCCTCACAGCCGGCGCCGCCGCCGATGGTCGCACCCACTTGGAGGTGGCCACCACCCGCCCGGAAACCCTGCTCGGTGACACGGCCGTGGCGGTGAACCCCAGGGATCCCCGTTATGCCGATCTGGTGGGCCAGACCCTCACCCTGCCGCTGGTGGGCCG
>JBJTBH010000007.1:0-16909 GCA_046091285.1 Cyanobacteriota bacterium
GGCCCTGCAGGAGCACGCCGGCCTTCTTCAGGGGCTTGTGCGGTTTGAACAGGCCCGGCACCAGGGGCAGAACCGCCGCCAGCAGCACGGCGGTATCGGCGCTCGGCAGCAGCAGGCTGGCCGTCGCCGCCCGGCTGTAGAAGCTGGGTCCGTTGAACGGACTGCTGCGCACGAAGACGGTGAAGCTGCCGCTGAGCAGCTTCTGCTGCCGCAGCTTCTCGGCGGCCCGGCAGAGGTAGGTGGCCACCGCCTGCCGCAGCTCCTCGAGGTTGTCCACCGGCGTGCTGAAGCTACGGCTGACGCAGATCTCCTGCTTCGGTGGGGCGACGCTCACCAGAGGCAGGCAGGACTGACCCCGCAGTTCCTGCTGCAATCGCAACCCCACCACCCCGTACTGGCGCCGCAGTTCCGCGCTCGCCATATCACGCAGCTGGCGGGCGTTGGCCACGCCCCGGAGTCGCAGCCAGCGGGAGCGCCGTGGACCGATGCCCCAGAGGTCCTCCACAGCCACTCCTTCCAGGCAGGCGTCGGCATCGACCTGAACCTCCAGATCAAAGACGCCCTCATGGCGCGGATCCCGTTTGGCGATCCGGTTGGCGAGCTTGGCGCGCACCTTGGAAGAGGCGATGCCCACCGCCACCGGCAGACCGATCCGGGTGCGGATGGTGCGCCGCAGGTTGCGACCCCAATCGCTGAGATCCGGATCCACTCCCGGACGGGTGAGGACACCGAAGGCCTCATCAATCGAATACACCTCCAGCTCTTCCACCCAGGGCTCAAGACTCGCCATCAGCCGCTGGCTCATATCGGCATAGAGCGCATAGTTCGAGGAGCGCACCACCACCCCGAGGTGCTCCAGATCACGCCGGACCTGGACATAGGGCTGGCCCATGGCAATGCCCAGGGCCCTGGCTTCCTGACTGCGAGACACGATGCAACCGTCGTTGTTGGAAAGCACCACCAGGGGCCGACCGATGACGGCGGGATCCAAGGCGGCCTCACAGGAGGCGTAGAAGTTGTTGCCATCCACCAGCACAATCGCCCGGGCCATGGCGCTTCAGAAGGTCTGGATCACGTGACGCACCACACCCCAGAGTTGATCGCCGTCCGCCAGGGGCAGGGGGGGATAGGCCGGATGGGCGGCCTCCAGATGCCGCTGACGGCCCCGGCAGACCAGGCGCTTGACCGTGAAACCACCGCCCAGATGAGCCACCACGATCTGACCGGGAAGGGCCGTGATCTGCCGCTCCACGAGCAGCAGGTCGCCATCGCGGATGCCCGCGCCCACCATCGATGGCCCGCAGACCCTGAGCAGCACCACCGCACCTGAACGGGGCAGCAGCAGGACATTGAGGTCAAGACCCGAGGCGCGCTCGGATTCGGTATGGGGGTCCGGTGGCGGCTGAAGCTGCGGCTTGATCGATGGCTCAGGCGGCGATGGCCGCCGGCCTTCAGGCCGAGGCTGAACCGCAGGCGGAGCGATACCCAGGGTGTCGGGCTGCACGGCACTGCCAGCGCTGCCAGCGCTGCCAGCCCTGGATGGCGCGTCGGATGGTGCGCTGGATCCCGCGGGGGGTGACGTGGTTGCCATACCTGCAGGAACACCCCAGCCGCATCCAGACCCCACAACACTAGTACATCCATACTGGCGTGTCGCGGGATCCCAGGGCGAGGAATGCTTCAGGGCCGCACCGCAGGAGCTGCATCAACAGCCACCTGCTGCATCAGCTGAATCAGCCGCCGCCTCAGCGATCACGGTCGCCGCAACGCCGGCAACAGCCGGACGCAGGGGATGCAGGGGACGCAGGGAACGCTCCAGCAGCAGCAACACGGTGAGGATCCAGCTGAACGCACAGGCGATCGCCAGTCCCGGCCGACCATCCGCCACCAGGGCCAGACGGGTGATCCCATAGCTCAACTCGAGCAACAGCGCCAGGGACAGAGCCACGATCGAAACGATGCGCCCCCAGCGCCGGCAGCGCAGCTCAGCCAGAGCACCGACGATCCCCGTGGCCGCGATCGGAAGCACGGCCGCCAGGCCGACCACCAGGTTGGCGGTGCGCAGGTGTGGATCCCAGAGCCACCAGGGAATCAGCAAGGCCAACAGCAGCGCATTGCTCAGCAGCGCCAGCCAGGCCAGCGTCAGCGACCGGCAGGACGCGGACGGCGACGGACCGGACAGCTCAGAAACCATGGGGGAAGGAACGCCGCAGCGCTGCCCCTGATTGTCGGCTGCTCTGATGCCGAAGTCGCCCCTGATGCACGAGAAACTCCGACAACAGCATCGGCCCGCAGCGGCGCTGCCAGCCGCAGCAGCCATGACAGCGCCAGATGGCGATCCAGAGGGGGCCCCGGTGCCAGCCCTGGAGGGTGAGCCGGGCGTGAAAACCGGCAGCGGTCATGGCCCGGGATGGCCACGAAGGGGAAGAAATGGTGGCCTCCAGGGACGCTGCGAAGCAGGCTTCGAGATGCGCACGCAGAGGTCGTGGATCGTCCGGATCGCGGCTCAGAGAAGGTCGCGCACCGGGAAGCGGTGCTGGCCCCCGCTGCCGATCCGGACCCGGACGGATCCGGTCGATCCAGGGAGGGGATGCATCGAGCGGGACGGCCGTCTCCAGGCAACGCAACAGATGATCCCCGAGGCTTTCGTGCTGGGGGCCATCGGCTGGAGGCAACGGATCAGGAAGACGCCGACGCCGCAAGGATGCCTGCCGTAGATCTGGATCCGGCCGCGAAACAACCGGCAGCGAAGCAAAACGTTCAGCCAGACTGGCGGGGTCGCCGCCAGCCGGCAACCACCAGTGGAGATCCACCTGGCGCCTGGGAATGCAGAGGGTGAGGGTGCCATCGCTGCCCACCGAAAGACTGTGCCGCTACCCCCTTCAGTGCCCCATCCGTCCAGGGGGGAAAGCGGTCATAAGGCCAGGATCCTTCAACGACCCTCCTGAGCGAGACGCTGGGTCGGTTTCGGTTGCAGCTGAATCTGCGGTGAACGCGGACGGCGATCCTGCCGGATGGAAGGCTCAGGATCGCGCTCCTCCTCCTCCTGAAGGTGCAGAAGATCCTCAAAGGCGTCGTACAGGGAGCGCTCATCGGCACTGATCGCGGATGGGCGTGATCCCCTGGTGGTTTTGCCTGAACCACCGGGCCGACGGGGCGTCGCAGCTGTGGATTGGGCCGGGGACTGTTCGGCCCGGAGCGCGGCTGAAGCCCTGGGAGCCTGGATGCGGGCGGATTCAAGGTCCCGCAGGCGTTCAAGCAGGTGGGGTGGGACGGTGCCATCAGGGCTGGCCTGCATCAGCTCCCGGAACAACTGATCAGGATCGCTCTCACGCTCGATCGCATGGAGCCTGGGCTGCGACCGGGGGGCAGCAGCGGCGGTGGAGTCCGGGCGAGGCAGGGGCTGGGGCAACTGGCGACCGAGCGCCTGAAGCCGCTCGAGGCTGCGGGCGTCACAGCTCATCGTCAGGGGCAGTTGAGGGTGGCTCGGGTAAGGCGATGGGTGGTCGGGTTGGTGCCGCTGGCCACGGCACACAGGCGATTGAGCGCATCACCTCGCAGGGGCACGTTGGTGAAATCAGCGCCCTCAATGCTCACATTCTCGAAGCGGGTGTTGAAGGCAAAAGCGTCTTCAAGGACCGCCCGATCGAGGCGGGTGCCGTTCAGGACGGCGGAATCGAGCGTGGCCTCCCGCAGATCCGCATCACTGAGATCGGCATCCTGAAGCTTGGCCCCGAACAGGCTGGCCAGACGCAGGTCGGCAGCACTGAAATCCGCATCGCGGAGATTGGTGAGGTTGAAGGTCACCCCCCGCAGATCGGCCCCGTGGAAATCAGCTCCGATCAGCACCTGCTTGGCATAATCCATGGCCGCTGACGCCGGGGCCACCCAGCCGAACAGGCCGACCAGAAACGCGGGAAGCAACAGCAGGGCCGCCAGCCTGGACAGAAGGCGAGCAGAGACGCCAGGCGGGCGCAGACGGCGCGACACGGGATAGGGACAACTTGTGGAACCTTAGGAATACCGCAGCCGCGACGATGCCGCACCATCCCCATCCGCCCCTGGCCGGAGGTCTGGCGGAACAACGGGCCCTGCGGCTGCTGAGCGGGCGTGGCTGGTGCCTGCGAGCCCGCAACTGGCGCTGCCGCGGGGGGGAACTGGATCTCGTGCTCTCGAAACCGGGTCGGCTGCTGCTGGTGGAGGTGAAGGGTCGACGGCGCCGTGGACCCGATGGCTGGGGCCTGCTGGCCGTGGATGCGGGCAAGCGCCATCGCCTGAGCAGGGCCTGGCAGTGCTGGCTGGCCGAGCATCCGGATCTGCAGCCCTGGCCGGTGGAATGGGTCTGCGCGGTGGTGCCGCTGCCGCCGGTGGCCGGTCCGGTGCGCTGGATCCGGGTCGAGGGGGCGTCAGCCGGCGCCCGCGGGGGAGGAAGCCGGGCGATCCGGTGAGTCCCGGCAGCAGGGCGAGGGTACGAACAGGCGGCCGGGCAATCTGGAGACTGACCCGCAGGAATCCATGACCTTCGGCGCCCACCGGGCCCGCAAACGCTTCGGTCAGCACTGGCTCACCGATGGCAGCGTGCTCGATCGGATCGTGGCCGCCGCCGGCCTCGACCCCGAGGATCACGTGCTGGAGATCGGTCCAGGGCGAGGAGCGCTGACGGAGCGACTGCTGGCGACACCATTGGCCACACTGACGGCGGTGGAACTCGATCGGGATCTGGTGGCCGGCCTGCGCCAGCGCTTCGGAACCGATCAGCGCTTCACCCTGGTGGAGGGCGATGCCCTGGCGGTGCCCCTGCCCAGCGGAGGCAAGGTGGTGGCCAACATTCCGTACAACATCACCGGTCCCCTGCTGGAGCGGCTGGTGGGGCGCCTTGATCGTCCCGTGCCGGAGCCCTACGGCACCCTGGTGCTGCTGGTGCAGCAGGAGGTGGGGGAACGCATCCGCGCCCGGGCCGGCAGCAGCGCCTTCAGTGCCTTGAGTGTGCGCATGCAGTTGCTGGCGCATTGCAGCACGGTCTGCCCTGTGCCACCGAGGGCCTTCTCGCCACCCCCGAAGGTGATGTCGGAGGTGGTGCGCCTCGATCCCCTCCCGGCGGCCGAGCGGCTGGATCCACCGGTGGCGCGGACGGTGGAGAACCTCCTGCGCCGCTGCTTCGCCACCCGGCGCAAGATGCTGCGCAACAGCCTCTCGGGATGGCTGGCGGGCGATCAGCTGACCCAGCTGGCCGAGGAAGCCGGCATCGGCCTGGAACAGCGACCCCAGGAGCTGGAGCCGCAGCGCTGGGTGGCCCTGGCGACGGGCTTGAATCGCCGCATTGCCACGGCGCCTGACGCCACCACCGCCACCGATGGCTGATCTGATCGTTCACGCTCCCGCCAAGATCAATCTCCATCTGGAGGTGCTCGGCCTGCGGCCCGACGGTTTCCACGAGCTGGCGATGGTGATGCAGTCCATCGATCTGGCCGACACCCTGGAACTGCGGCCGACCGCGGATGCAGCGATCCGGCTGGTCTGTGATCAGACGGAGCTTCCCACCGACGGCAACAACCTGATCGTGCGAGCCGGGGAACTGTTGCGCAGCCGCTCGGGCCTGCCGGAACTGGGAGCGAGGATCCAGCTGCACAAACGGATCCCGATCGGCGCCGGCCTGGCGGGTGGATCGAGCGATGCCGCCGCCACCCTGATCGGTCTCAATCGCCTCTGGGGGCTGAATCTGCCGATGCCGGCCCTGCTGGACATGGCCGCGGAGCTCGGCTCCGATGTGCCCTTCTGTCTGAATGGCGGCACCCAGCTCTGCTTCGGACGGGGGGACGTGCTGGAGGCCGTGACGGCTCCGGCCGCCCTGGCGCTGGGGGTGCTGCTGATCAAGAACCCGACGGTGTCGGTGTCGACGCCATGGGCCTACGGCCGCTGCCGCGAGCGCTGCAGCGAGCGCGATCTGCAGGGTGAAGCCGCCTTTGCGGAGCGGCGCCGGGAGCTGCGCCAGGGGACGCTCCTGGACGCCCTGCAGCGGGGGGAAGCACTGCCGCCGATCCGGAACGACCTGCAGACCGTGGTGGCACCGGAGGTCAAGAGCGTGCGCCAGGGACTGGCCCTGCTGGAGCAGGCCCCGGGCGTCCTGGCCGTGGCGATGAGCGGGTCGGGCCCGAGCCTGTTTGCGGTGTTCCCCTCCGCAGCGGCGGCAGCCGAAGCGGCCGTGCAGCTGGCCACCCCGCTGGCCGCCGCCGGATTCGAGCATTGGTGCTGCCGACCGACCAGCTCGGGTGTCAGCCTGGAATCAGCTACCTGACGCTGATGAGCGACGCCCGGCCCGCCGCCACCGAGCTGAATGCTCCGGATCCAGGTCCTCCCAGAGACCTCGACACCTCCGCCAAAGCAGGCGCGACCTCCCCGCCACGCAAGGGACCGCTCAGTTTTCTGTCGGGAGCGATCACCAGTGGTCTGTTCGCCTGGGGCTGCCTGCTTCTGAGCGAGCGTGTGGTGACCTATTACAGCGCCCATCCGCCGCATTACAGCGCCCGGGTGGCCCAGAGCATCGCCACGGCGGTGAAGACACTGGTGGTCGGCATGAGTTTCCTGGCGACCTTCACCTTCGCCTTCGTGGGCCTGGGTCTGTTTCTGGTGTTTCTGCGCTCATTGTTCGGCACCACCCCCGAGGAATCGACCTAGCCTTCGGAGGACCTGCCGGCTCCCACGGCCATGACCCTCCACGACCTGGGCCTGCTGGTGACCCTGCTCCTGCCGGGGGTGCTGTTGTCGGTGCTGATGCTCGCCACCCTGGCAGCGGGCGGCTGAACCGGGCGGATCAAAACGGGCGGAAAAGGAAGCTGCGATAAGTTGGCGTCTCCCAAGGGTGCGCTCCGGTCTGGCCGGAAGGCACCTGCACCATGCCGGCCCCGCCGGCTTTCTCCAGCCGTGGCCGAGACCCTGCTCTTCAACGCCTTGCGTGAAGCCATCGATGAAGAGATGGCGCGCGATCCCCATGTCTGCGTGATGGGAGAGGACGTGGGCCAGTACGGCGGTTCCTACAAGGTCACCAAGGACCTGTACGAGAAATATGGCGAGCTGCGAGTGCTCGACACTCCGATCGCCGAAAACGGCTTCACCGGCATGGCCGTCGGCGCCGCGATGACCGGTCTGCGACCGATCGTCGAGGGCATGAACATGGGATTTCTGCTCCTCGCCTTCAACCAGATCTCCAACAACATGGGGATGCTGCGCTACACCAGCGGCGGCAACTACACGATTCCGACGGTGGTGCGCGGCCCCGGTGGCGTGGGTCGCCAGCTCGGCGCCGAACACAGCCAGCGATTGGAGGCCTATTTCCACGCCGTTCCCGGCATCAAGATCGTGGCCGTCAGCACGCCCACCAATGCCAAAGGGTTGATGAAGGCGGCGATCCGTGACAACAACCCAGTGCTGTTCTTTGAGCACGTTCTTCTTTACAACCTCTCGGAAGAGATTCCCGAAGGCGAGTATGTCTGCGCCCTCGACCAGGCCGATGTGGTTCGGGAAGGCAAGGATGTGACCATCCTCACGTATTCGCGCATGCGCCATCACTGCCTCAAGGCCGTGCAGCAGCTGGAAGCTGAGGGTGTGGACGTGGAACTGATCGATCTGATCAGTCTCAAACCCTTTGACATGGAAACCATCAGCCGATCGATCCGCAAGACCCACAAGGTGATCGTGGTCGAGGAATGCATGAAGACCGGAGGGATCGGCGCCGAACTGATCGCCCTGATCACCGAACATTGTTTCGATGATCTCGACGCCCGTCCGGTCCGGTTGTCCTCCCAGGACATTCCAACGCCCTACAACGGAAACCTGGAGAATCTGACGATCATTCAACCCCATCAGATCGTTGATGCCGCCAAGGCTCTGACCGCAGGGAAACTCTGAGCATGGCGCGTCAGCAATGGATGTTTCCGGTGATCGTCGTCCTGGCGATCCTCTCCGGTTGGTACTCCTTCACCACTCCCCCCCGGCTGGGCCTGGACCTCAGGGGTGGCAGCCAGCTCACGCTGCAGGTGATGCCCTCGGGCGACATCAAACAGGTGACCCATGAGCAGCTCGAAGCCGTCAAGGAAGTGCTGGATCGCCGCATCAACGGTCTCGGGGTGGCGGAATCCACCTTCCAGACCGTGGGCGACGACCAGCTGATGCTGCAGATGCCCGACACCCAGGACCCCAGCGAAGCGGCCCGGGTGCTCGGCAAGACGGCCCTGCTCGAATTCCGGGCCCAGCGGCCCGGCACCGAGGAGGAGATGAAGAATGCCCTGAAACTGAAGGCCACCGTCAAGGCCTTGATCGCCCAGCGTCGGCCGGTGCCGGCCGCCGACGGCAGCGCCGCGCCGCCAGCGCCGCCACCAGCGGAGTTCGATGACGCCACCATCGACAGCGAACTGCAGCGCCTGGCGGTGACCGTGCCCGACGGCACGCCGACCCTGCGCAAGCTTGAGCTGCTGCTGGAGGCGATCGAACGTCGGATCGCCGGTCTTTACGACCCTTCAACCCTCACCGGTCGCGATCTGACGGGAGCCAGCCGCCAACCCGACCAGACCGGCAACAGCTGGAATGTCGGCCTGACGTTCAACCAGGCCGGTGGCGATGCCTTCGCCAGGCTCACCCAGTCGATCGCCGGGTCCAACCGCCTGCTGGGAATCATTCTCGACGGCCGCTCGATCAGTGATGCCAGCGTCGGAGAGCAATTCAGGACCGCAGGCATCACCGGTGGCGGCGCCACGATCACGGGCCGTTTCAGTGCCGATGAAGCCAGAGAACTGGAGGTGCAGCTCGCTGGTGGCAAACTGCCGCTGCCGATCAAGGTGATCGAACAACGCACCGTCGGCCCCTCCCTCGGAGCCGAGAACATCCGCCGCAGCCTCAGCGCCGCGCTCGCGGGCCTGGCTCTGGTGGCGGTGTTCATGGCCGTCGTCTATCGCCTGCCGGGTCTGGCCTCGGTGGTGGCCCTGGCGCTCTATGCCCTGTTCAATCTTGCGGCCTACAGCCTGGTGGGCGTCACCCTCACCCTGCCGGGCATCGCCGGATTCATCCTCTCGATCGGCATGGCCGTCGATGCCAACGTCTTGATCTTCGAACGCATCAAGGAGGAGCTGCGCTCCGGCAACACCCTGATCCGTTCGATCGATACGGGCTTCTCTCTGGCCTTCTCGTCGATCCTCGATGGCCACGTCACCGGCCTGATCAGCTGCATCGCCCTGTTTGCGCTGGGCACCGGCCTGGTGAAGGGCTTTGCCGTCACCCTGGCGATCGGCCTGCTGCTGAGTCTGTTCACGGCCCTGACCTGCACCCGGGCGCTTCTGCGGCTGCTGATGAGCTATGCGCCGCTGCGCAGAACGGTCTATTTCCTGCCCCAGGCGCAGCTTCCCGCAGCCCAGTCCTGACTCATCCCTTTCTCTGACCTCGTGCAAAGTCCGTCTCCCCGGTTCCGGATCAGCCGCCATCGCCGCCTGGCCTGGGGCGGTTCCGGACTGGCTTGTCTGCTGAGCGTGATCGGCCTGGTGCTCTGCTGGTGCAATCCGGAGATCAAGGCTCCGCTGAAACCGGGTCTGGATTTCACCGGTGGCACCCAGATCGAGTTGCAGCGCCTGTGCAAGGAACGCTGCGGGGACCTCACCGCCGAAGCCGTGAAGCAACGCCTGACGGCGATCAAACTTCCCGCGCCGGTCAGCGGCGAATCGGTTCCACGGCTCGATACCGCCTCCGTTCAGGTGCTGGATGAAGGCCGGTCCCTGCTGCTGAGGCTGCCAGCCCTGGGTGCAGCCCAGAGCCGTGCCGTGATTGATGGCCTCGCACCCTCCGCCGGTCCGTTTGAGGTCGCCGGCCAATCGATCGGCACGATCGGGCCGACCCTCGGGGTTCAGCTCCTCAGGGGAAGTCTGATTTCTCTGCTGGTCAGTTTCGCAGCCATCGCTCTCTACATCACGGCCCGTTATGACCGGGTGTTTGCCTTCCTGGCCCTGTTCACACTCGGGCACGATGTGCTGATCACCTGTGGTCTGTTCGCCTGGCTCGGCCTGTTGATCGGCGTCGAAGTCGACTCTCTGTTCGCGGTCTCCCTGATCACGGTGGCCGGCTATTCCGTCACCGACACGGTGGTGGTCTTCGATCGGATCCGCGAACAGCGCACCGTGCTCCGGCACCTGCCGATCAGCGAACAGGTGGATGTGGCGGTCGATGCCACCCTGACCCGTTCGCTCTACACCTCCCTCACCACCGTCCTGCCTCTGCTCGGGCTGATCTTCTTCGGTGGCAGCAATCTGTTCTGGTTCGCCATCGCCCTGACCACGGGAATTGCCGTCGGCAGCTGGTCGAGCATCGGGGTGGCCCCCACGCTGCTGCCACTGCTTTCCAGGTCGTCAGGGGAACCCGCTCGTGCCGATTGATCCCTGGCGCCCCGGCCCACGTCGACCCTTTCCACTGATCCCAGTCCTGCTGGCGATTCTTGCCCTGCTGGATCTGAGGGTGGAGCTGGAATTGCTGGCCGATCATTTCACGATCACCAGCCTGCTTCAGGCGATTCATTCCCATCCGCTGGCCGTGGCGGTGCTGGCCCTCCAGCCTTCACTACTGCGCCGCTATCGCACGCAACCGATGTCGCGATCTGATTGAGCAGATCCGACGCTCTCCTGCCAGGGATCCATGATGTCCTCCACCAGGATCTGAGCGCAGATCACCTGCAGCACCACCACCAGCGGCAGGGCCAGCAGGACACCAGGCAATCCGAGAATCGTCCCCAGACAGAGCTGAGCCATCAGAGCGACGGTGGGAAGCAGATTGACGGTGCGGCTGAGCAACACCGGGGTGAGGAGGAACGCCTCGGCGTTCTGCAACACCAGCCGCAGCACCAGCACCTGCAGGGCCAGGGTCGGGGACTGGCTGAGGGCCACGGCCACCGGCACCAACGTCGCCACCGTCGGTCCGACCGTGGGCACGAAGGTGAGCAGACCGCAGACCAGGGCACTGAGCAGAGCGAGCGGCACCTTCAGAAGCGCAAGACCGGCCCAGGTGGCCAGAAACACACTCACAGCCGAAAGGGTCATGCCAGCGAGCCAGCCCCCCAAAGCCTCGCGACAGTTGTGCAGCAGCGTCTGCATCCGTGGCCGATAGAAGCTGGGGGTGATCGCCACCAGCAGCCGCTGATGGCTGCGGGGGTCCAGGGCGAGCAGCACCGCCAGCAGCACCATCAACACCACCTGCAGCGTCGAGTTGGCAGCACCACCGGCCAGGCCGAGCACCTGCATCCCCAGCGGCTGGAGCTTGTCCCAGGTGGCCCAGCTGGAGATCTGCTGCTCAAGACTGCTCAGCCGCAGAGCCGCAGCGCTATCTCCAAGCTGCTGCAGCATCGTCGGGATCAGGCGGGTCAGTTCCTGACCCTGCACCATCAGCTCCGGCAGCAGCAGATCACCCACCTTCACGCCAAGGAGAATCAGCAGCGTCAGCACCAGTGCCAGGGTGCTGGGACGATTGAGGGGAATCAGGCGACGCACCAGGGTGATCGGCACATCCAGGGCGACCGCGATCACCACGGCCCCGAAAAAGACCAGCAGCACCCAGCGCAGCTCCCAGGACACCAGGGCCAGGGCGACCAGACCGAGGGCGCTCAGAACGGTGCGGCTGCTCATGGGCGACGACGGACGACAGGAGGCCAGACATCCAGGATGTCGCGGATCAGCACCTCGCGCACCACCACCTGCAGGCAGACAGCCAGGGGAAGGGCGAGCAGCAGACCCAGCGGCCCGAACAGCACCGTGAACATCAACTGCGCCAGCAGGGTCAGCCCCGGCAGCAGTTTCAACTGGGCGTGCATCACGGACGGAGTGATCACGTAGCTCTCCAGCATCTGGATGCCGATATAAAGAACCAGAACAACCAGGGCCTTCCAGGGAGAATCGAGCAGGGCCACGGCCATCGGAAAGACCGTGCTCAGGGTCGGGCCGATGTTCGGAATGATGTTCAGCACAGCCGCCAGCAGGGCATTGGCCGCCACCAGCTTCACGCCAAGCAGCGACAGTCCGATCGCCGCCAGCACACCGACGCAGCAGGAACTGATGACGACACCGACCATCCAGCTGCTGAGGGCCTCAGCGCAGAGCCCGAGCACCACCAGGGCACGGCGCCGATAGAACGACGGCACCAGGAGGATCACCACATCGCGATAGGCCCGGGGCTGGGCAGCGATCATCAGCGCCACCGCCAGGATGAACAGCAGCTGAAGCACCCCACTGCCCAGACTGCCGGCGATGTTCAGCAGCTTGCTGGCACCACCGCTGAGACCGCCCAGGAGAGTATCGGAGCGACTGGAGAGCGCCTCTCCCCAGCTCTGCTGCAACCAGTCGAGGCCGCCATCCGCATGGCCGTAAAGCATGGATGAGGCCCCTTCCAGGGCCTGACGGAGCAGCAGCGTGAGCACCCGGGCCGCATCCGGCAGCTTGGCGAGCAACTGGCTGAACTGCTCGGCGAACGGCGGAACAACGGCGGTGAGGCCGATGGTCAGCAGCAGCGCCAGACCCCCCAGACTGAGCAGCAGCGCCAGGGGTCTGGAGCAGCCCAGCCGTTGACGGACACTGCCCACCAGGGTGCAGAGGGCCATGGCGATGACGATCGCCGCCAGCGCCAGGATGACGAGCTCCCTGAGGCTCCAGAGAAGCAGCAGGGCGATGCAGATCGCCAGCAGACCCAGCCAGTTCCCGAAGGTCAAGGCTGCTCAGTCCTGATCCTGACCGCCTTCGTCGGCATCATCCTTTTCCGCGAAGCCGAGATCATGGCTTTCGGCATAGCGCTGGGCAAACCGCATGAAGCGCTGAAAATCAGCCTCACTCTTCCAGGTGAAGGTGGCCTCAAGGGCAAAGGCCTTGCCGTTGACGAAACGGGCATTGACCTCACGCGTCACCAACTCCCCTTCCTCATCGATCATGAACATCCCGGCGATGTCGCCCATCGATTCGGGACGCAGGGCTTCCGGCTCCTCAAACACAAAGATCGCCTGCCCGGTGCGACCATCGCGCGAGCGGGTCATGCGGATATCGGGCACGACCGGCTCATCGACCCCGCGGAAGAACTGAATGGCGGCGCCCATGGTTAGGTCTGCAAAAGCGGATCCTAGGCAGCGCCGGGGGCAGCACCGTGACGAAGGAGACAGTCGGCTGCGGCGTCATCCTCCAGATCACCCAGGTCGAGAGTGCCGAGATGGCTGAGCTGGCGACGACTCAGCTCATGGTCGTAGCAGCGGTCGTAGTAGTCGAGCATCTGCGCCGCCGCCAGGGCCCAGTCGCGGTCCGCGATCGCCGCCAGGGCGGTGGCGGTTCGCTGCGGACCGAGCCGCCGGGCGATGCGCTCGGTGGCCTCCGCCAGCTCCTCCTGAGCAAGACCGCCATAAAGGGCCACCAGACGCTGGAGACGCACCGAAAGGGGCCGCGTCACCTCCAGCACCGGCGCGTTCTGCATCCGTTTCCAGAGAGGAATCGGAATCCGGCAGCGACCGATCTGGGCACTTTCAGCCTCCACCCAGATCGGCCCCCGGTCACGCAGCGCCACCAGGCGATCGACGAGGCGATTTTCAAAGTGTTCATTGCTCGGCTGTGGCGGTTGCCCGAGACCACCGAAGCTGCTGCCGCGATGGTGGGCCAACCCCTCCAGATCGATCACGGCACTGCCGCGCCGCTGCAGCGCCAGCAGCAGATCCGTCTTGCCGCAACCGGTACGGCCGCCGAGCAACTGGATCGGCCAGGGGTCCTCAAGGCGAGCCAGAACCCACTGGCGATAGGCCTTGTACCCACCCTCCAGCAGCTGCACCCGCCGCTCGAGCAGTTCCGCCAGCCAGGCGACGCTGCCGCTGCGCAGACCGCCGCGCCAGCAGTGAAGGCGCAGACCGGAACCGTCCTGATGCTGACGGAGTTGATCGGAGAGATCAGCCAGACGCGGGCCGATCAGACGCAGGCCGAGATCGATCGCCGGCTGGCGACCCTCCTGCTTGTAGGTGGTGCCGACAGCAGCCCGTTCCTGATCAGAGAACAGGGGCAGGTTGAAGGCTCCCGGGATGTGGCCCTGGGCAAACTCCGCCGGACTGCGCACATCGAGCACCGGTCCCCGTCCCTGCAGAAAGGCCTCGACTTCAAGACGCTGGGGCATGACGGGCAGATGCGGCAACAGGCCTGGCCTGACATAGTGGGCCAGCCCTGGCCGTCCATGAGGCTGGATCACCACCATGCTTTCCGGTCCTCCGGTCACTGTCACCCTTTCCGCGGCCCAATGGCTGGACCGTTTTCTGGCCGGTTCCAACCGCCAGCGCCGAACCCTGCTGTCCGGGCCCCAACCGGAGCTGACGGAGCTGACGGCACGGATTCCGGAACGCCTCACGGCCCTCGATGCCACGGGCGACGACTGGGCGGCCGGCTGTCTGATCCAGACCCTGCTGGCCCACGGCGGTGAACAGGAACGTGCTGAATTCCGGGCCCGTCATCCCGAGGGCTGGCTGGCGGTCAACTCCGTCGCCGGTCTGAGCTTCACGGCCCTGCAGGAGGCCCTGGCCAACCAGGCCTTCGAGGACGCCGACCGGATCACCAGCGCCCTGTTGCGCGAGCTGGCCGGTCCTGCAGCCGAGCAACGGGGCTACGTGTATTACAGCGAGGTGCCGGGCATGAGCGGCCTCGATCTGCAGAGCCTCGACCGGCTCTGGCTGGTGTATTCGCAGGGGCGCTTCGGGTTCACGGTGCAGGCCCGCCTGCTGAAGGCCTGCCAGGGTCGCTGGGAGCTGCTCTGGCCGAAGCTGGGATGGAAGAGTGCCGGGGTCTGGACCCGTTATCCCGGCTCGTTCCAATGGACCTTGAAGGCCCCTGAAGGGCACATGCCATTGATCAATCAGCTCAGAGGGGTGCGCCTGATGGACGCCCTGCTCTCCCATCCGGCCCTGCAACAACGCATGGCCGCCTGATCGATCCGGATGGACGATTCAAGGTAGGGTCAAAAGATGGTGACGCTCTGTCGATGCCGGAGAGCATGCTCCCTGAACGACGGCGCACGGCTCGGTACGGGGTCCTCTGGGAACCGTCTCCACGTCAGCTGGCAGAACGGACCGTTCAGAAGCGCTGGCGGGAGTTCATCAGTCCGTCGACCCTGCAACTGGGACCCTTGCTCGATCGGCTGCTCGAACCGATCGGCTGCGATGAACTGAAGACAAGGCTGCGTCTTGGTCTCCAGGAGGTTCTGGTGAATGCCGTCTGCCATGGCAATGGCCGCGATCCGGAGCTGCGGCTGCGGATCCGTCGGATTGAATGCCAGCAGTGGTGGGTCTTTCAGGTGCAGGACCAGGGCGATGGCGTACCACCTGGCTGCCGATGCTGTCATCTCCCCGAGGATCCGGGAGCCTGTGCCGGTCGCGGCCTGTTCCTGATCCATCACTGCTTCGATGATGTGCGCTGGAGCAACCGCGGCAATCGCCTCCAGGTGGCCGTGCAGCGTCAGCGGCCATGAGTGGGGCAGCCCGGATCCCGAAGCTCACCTTTCAACCATGACAGGCCCTGCTCCAGCAGTGCCAGAACGGCGGTGCGTCGCTCAGGATCCCCGGATCCAGTCCCCCGGGGGTCGTGAAGAAGCTGCACGAGGGCGGCGCTGATCTGTTCAGCCCCGCGCCGTCCTTTCTGATGCTTGAGGGCATGCCACTGACGATCACCAAGCTGCAGCTTTCGGTGCAGGGCGATCGCCAGATCCAGGGCTTCAGGCGGCCAATCTGACGCCACCGCCGCCGGGACGGCAGGCACAGCCGCAACCGGGGCTGTCGAAGCAGGAGTTGAACGGGAGGGATCGGAGGATGCCATGGCAGACGCTGGACGGAAGACCCTGGGTGGACCCATCCTGACGGCATGCGCCCGACCAACCGCCCGACTCCCAGCCGTTCCCCTGAGCGGCTGGCCCAGCGTCTGCACCCTCTGCGCTGGACCCATCTCTTCGCCCGCTTCTTCTCGCTGGCCGAGCGAGCACGGCGGCCGGAGATCGGTGGCAACTCCGTCGGCAATCGGCGCCTGCAGCAGAGACTGGCCCTGGCTCAACGGCTGATGGAAGCCCTGCCAACGACCTTGACCCCGGGCACAACCTTTCCCGATCACTTCTGGCGGGCTGTGCGCTGGGGTGGACTGGGGCTGGTGATCGCCCGGCTGCTGCGTTGATACGAAGCGCCTGGATGCCATCAGCCGACCTCAGTGGAGGCTGCGGCTGAGCTGGGAATCCAGGGGACGGACGACATGGCTGACCTCAGGGAGGCCGGCGGCGGCAGAACGGTCGACCGCTGTCGCTGGGACATCGGCGGATTCACCCGATCGCGTGGATTCGGAGGAGGATTCAGGAGCGGCCACAGCAGGGTCGGGCCGCTCTGCGGCCAGAGAGGCATCAACTTCAGCGGCAGGAACGGGAGAGGGAAGATCGGGCTGAGCCCCGGGAAGACGGCCCAGATCGGCGCTTTCCGGCATCGTCTGACCGCGCAGCCAGGCGTGATGCAGGGAGTGGCGACGGCGATCCTCTTCGAGCACAAGCCGATCAGCGGCGGTCCGGGGGGTTTCGCCGGGTCGGACCCTGGTGCGGAGGCAGATGCCGAAACCGCGGGCTTCGACCTGCACATCACCCTCCATCAGGACGGTCTGGAAGGTCCAGCCATCCAGCCATCGCAGACGAAAGGGGTTGGCCATGGCGCAGAACTCCTTGCTTGCCAGACCCTATAGGACCGCACGGGGCTCGCAAGGGCAGCCAGCTAGGGAGACTCTGGAAAACCCAGGCCATCCGCGGGACAATGGCCCTGTGATTGCAGGCCAGGACTGGGTTGATGGGCGGTAAACAGCTCGGCTTCTCGGATTACGAGCTCACCACGACCAAGAAGCAGACCAAACGGGAG
>JBJTBH010000008.1:0-22677 GCA_046091285.1 Cyanobacteriota bacterium
CACGGGGGCCATCAACCTTGGCCCTGCCACCCTCGCGGATGGTGTCACGCTCACGGCAGGGAATGGTTCGGCCGCCACACCGATCAACCTGGCCGCTGTTTCCGGCACTGCCGGTGGTGCCAGCTCCAATCTGACGTTCAAGACGAGTGGAGCTGTCCATGTGAGCGGTCCCGTCGGTACGGACATCGGGACCGTCACGATCACCAACAGCGGTGGCACCACGTTCGCTGGCAATGTGCAGATCAATACGCTCATCACCACGGCCAATCCCTATGCGATCAGTTTCACCGGCGCTGCGAACAGCATTGCGCAGAAGGTTGATTTCCTCAATTCCGGTACCGTCAGCTTCGGTGATGCTTCCGGAACGGATCTGTTCCTGTTGGATGGTGGCCTGGCCTTCACAGGTCATGCCCCCAGCGCCATTGGCGGCACGATTCGGACGTCGTCGGATGCCATCAACTTTGGCAGTGGTGGTGTGACGCTGCTGGCCAACAGCATCGTCGACACCACGAACAATGGCGGTTCTGCCTCTGGCGCCAGCATCAATCTTGGGGGCACGATCACCGATGGAGTCGGCAGCTTCGGCCTTGATCTGAATGCCGGTAGTGCTGGCAGTATTTATGCAACGGTCGCCGATGCAGCCGGTGCAATCACGATCAATCTGCTCAAGATCTCCAACGCCGCACCGAACAGTGCCATCTTTGCCGGCAACGTTCAGGTGGACTCCCTAGTCACCACTGCAAATCCTTATTCCATCAGCTTCACTGGAGCGAATAACAGTTTCACGCAGAAGGTTGATTTCCTCAACACTGGCACCGTCAGCCTCGGTGATGCTTCTGGATCCGATGTGTTCCTGTTCGACGGAGGCCTGGCCTTCAGCGGCGGGGCGGCCAGAAGCCTTGGCGCCATTCTTCGGAGCTCCGCCGATGCGATTGACCTCGGTGCTGGTGCTACCACCCTGATCGGCAACACCAGCATCGATACCACCAATCAAGGAGGCAGCCCCACCGGTGCTGCCATCAGTCTGGCGAGCACAGTCAGCGGCAGTGCCTACAACCTCACCCTGAATGCTGGTAGCGCTGGGACGATCACCAGCAGCGGGGTGGATGCCGCCGGAGCGATCACGCTGAAAGATCTCACCATCAGCAATGCCTCCAGTGCCAGCTTCGCCGGGAATCTGACCCTCGATTCCCTGACCACGACCGCCAGTCCCTATAGCCTCAGCCTCAGCGGCAGCAACAATCGTTTTGCACAGTTGGTGACCACACTCAACACCGGCATCCTGGCTCTTGGTGATAACGGCAGCGATGTGTTTCTGTTTGACAATGGCCTCAACGCCAGTGGGAACAGTGAGGCCAGGCTGGCGGCCACGATTCGCAGCTCCGCTGATCCGATCAGTTTCAGCCCCGTTCCTGTGACCTTGACGGCGAGCAGCACCGTCGATGCCACCAATCAGGGTGGTAGTGCTGCCGGTGCGGCGATCACTTTCGGGGGCGCAGTCAATGGTACGGCTGGTGGTACGGCCGAGGGCCTGACGGTCCGTGGCGGCACTGGCAATGTGAGTTTCCAGGCGCCTGTTGGTAAGACGGCGGATCTTGGTGCGATCAGCCTCTACACCAGTGGTGAAACCCTTCTGAATTCCAGTGTGCGGGCCTTGAGTCTGTTCACCGATCAACCGGGCACGGCTGTGCTCAATGGCGACATCACCACGTCCGGTGCTGCCGGCGCTCAGATCAATGAATGGACAATCAGCCTCCCATCCAGTCTGACGATTGATACGTCCCTTGGCAATGGTGTGGTGGCGTTGGGGGGATCTGGTGGCACGATTGATTCCAAAGCTGGTGAAACCAGTAATCTCACTATCAAGGCGGGTAGTGGCAATGTAACGCTGAGCAGCGTCGTCGGCAGCAAGCAGCGCCTGGGTGATCTTGCTGTGAACACCTCCGGTGCCACGTTATTTGATGCGGCGGTGACGGCGAAAAGTCTGATCACCGACCAGCCGGGTACAGCTGTTCTTAATGGCAGCGTTGATGTCAACGGACCGGGTGGGGTTCAGATCAATGAAGCGACGTTGGGCATCAATAACAATCTGGTGATCGCCAGTGCGGCGGGTCCGGTGGTCCTCGGAAGTGCTGGTGGCACGATCGATTCTCAGGCCGGCGAAGGTAATAACCTCACGATCAATGTCACCGGGAATCATGACGTCACCATGAACGCCAGCATCGGCAGTAAGCAGCGCCTGGGCGATCTTGCTGTGAATACCGCTGGTGCAACGTTGTTCAATGCGGCGGTGACAGCGAAGAGTCTGATCACTGACCAGCCGGGTACTGCTGCCCTCGGTGGCAACGTCGATGTCACTGGCAAGGGCGGTGTTCAGATCAATGAATTGAATATTGGTCTCAACAATGATCTTGTGATCACCAGTGCTTCGGGGCCTGTCGTTCTCGGTGGTACCGGTGGAACCATTGATTCGGCAGTCGGTAAAACCAATGCCCTGACGATCACGGCTGGAGCTGGTAATGATGTCACCCTCAATGCTGCTATCGGCGGTGGGCAGCGCCTGGGTGATATTGCGGTGAACACCGCTGGTGCCACCTTGTTCAACGCTGCGGTGAACGCGGCCAGTCTGATCACCGATCAGCCGGGGACTGCCGCCCTCAATGGCAATGTTAATGTCAATGGCAGTGGTGGCGTTCAGATCAAGGAACTGAGGATCGGTATCGATTCGAATCTTGCAATCTCCAGCACTGCCGGCCCTGTGGTCCTCGGAAGTGCCGGTGGCACGATCGATTCGCAGGCCACTGAAAACAACAATCTCACGATCACCGTTGGTAGCGCGAAGGATGTGACCCTCAATGCGGCCATCGGCAGTGGCAGTGCCCTGGGCGATCTTCTGGTCAACACGGCTGGTGCAACTCGCTTCAACTCCACGATCACCGCTGCCAGCCTGTTCACTGATCAGCCGGGAACCGCCGCACTCGGTGGTGACATCACCCTGACGGGTGCCGCCGGCGCTCAGATCAATGAAGCTTCTGTGATCATCCAAGGGCCTGTGACAATCAACACCACGGCTGGGAACGGTCAGGTTCGGTTTGCAGGTGCTGTCGATTCAAAGACCGGGACGAGCACGATCCTGACGGTGCGTTCGGGCACGGGGCCGATCACCTTTGCTGGCCCGGTCGGTAGCACGACGAAGCTTAATCATCTGAATCTTTATGGCGGTGACATTAATATCAATGCCAAGACAGAGGCCTGGAATGTGGCGATGCAAGGGAATAACCTTAACTTCAATGCCGATATCATCAGCCCTGGCTATGGCACTCCGGGCGTTGCCTATGGCTATCATGATTTCCAGGGTGCCATCAGGCTCACGCGTCCAGTCACGATTCAGGGCAACATCGGCACGATCAACGGCATCCGTGTGTTCACGGGGACGGAAACCATCGACGGCTTCACCCTGTCGCGTTTCTATAACGGTGATGCGCCCAGGCCGAATCTTCCGGATCCGCCGAGCCTTCTGAATTATCAGCTCGGTGAGAACCAGTCCACCGGCAGTCTTCCGGCTGTTCCTTCGTTGACGGTACCGCCGGTTGGGCTTCGGGCCCTGACAGCGGCGGATGCCAAGGTCTGCCTCACGATCGATAACACCCGCAATCTCGAAGGTTGCCCCCGGCCGCAGGTCAGCCAGTAGCGGGATGGAGGGGTGTAAGCCCCAGCCGGATGAAGGGGTGGCAGCTCCCCATCTTCGGTTGCGAGTGTTCCCCGCGATCGACCCCAGCCATCCGGTTCAGCCATCGCCAAGAGCGATCGTCTCGGGTGATGCCTCTGACGTGGACCTCGGCGCTCTTCTGAGCGCCTGGCGTTGTTTGTTGCGGCTGTGTTGTCAGTAATTGCCGCCACTGCGGCGTTGATGCACCGCCGTGGTCGCGGCACCATCCAGCAGCGCCCCGGCCACGGCTTCGGCATAGACCAGCCAGTGGTCACCGCATTCCATCCGCTGCCTGACGCGGCAGTCCAGCCAGGCCAGCGCCTCCGGCAGCACCGGTTGCCCGGAATCATTCAGATCAAGATTCAGTCCGGCGAAACGATCGGCTCCCGGGGCGAAAGGTTGCAGAAACTGCTTCATCGGTCCTGTCTCCCTCCCTGCCGCCAGCACATTCAGCGCAAAGGCATCCCCCACATGCAGCAGGGCTTCCACGGCACGGTCCTTGGCCACGGCCACCGTCAGGCCCGGTGGGCTGAAACTGGCCTGGCTCACCCAGCTGGCCACCATGGCGCCGCTCAGCCGGCTTTCCCCGCTGCCCTTGACGGTCGTGACGACACACAGGGATCCCACCACCCGCCCGAGGGCCTGGACGGCTGGATTGCTGAGGCTTTCCTTCAGGCCGCCACCGCTGCTCCGACGTTGCTGTCGTCGCTGATCGGCGAGCAGGCTCCGCCCAAGGGCCGTGCCCGTTTCCTCGCAGGTCTTGAGGGTGGTGGCATCCGGGCTGAACTTGACCTTGATCGTCTCGAAGGCGAAACGAAAGCCGCCATCCCGCAGCTTGCTCTCCAGCAGATCCAGGGCTTCGCCACTCCAGCCGAAGCTGCCGAACACCCCCACCGGTCTGGCGCGATCTCCCTCCGCCAGCAGCGTGCCCAGGGCTGAGACGATCGGGGTCGGGGCATGCCCTCCGAGGGTGGGGGAACCGATCAGCACCGCATCGCAGCTTCGGATCGCCTGCAGCAGTTTTTCGGCGGCTGTGAATTCACAGTTGATGCTCTCGACACGAACGCCCGTGCGCGCCACCCCCTGGGCCAGGGCATCGGCGATGGCGGCCGTGTTGCCGTAGGCACTGGCGAACAGCAGCGCCACCGAGAGCTTCGCCCGGCCCTGGGCCTCCCCCCAGCGGCGATAGTCGCTGAGCAGGCTGCGCCAGCTTTCGCTGATGGCGGGCCCATGGCCTGGAGCGATGCAGCGGATCGGCAGGTCATCGAGGCGATTGAGCAGAACCTCCACCTGGCGGGCCATCGGCGCCATCAGGCAGTCGTAGAAAAACCGCCTGTCCTCTTCGGTGCTGTTGCGGTTGGCTTCTGCCCAGGTCCTGTCACACAGGTGGGCAGCAAAGAATTTGCCGCTCATCAGCAGACCCGTGCGCTCCTCGAAGGCGATCAGTCCACCGGGCCAGCGTGGCGTCGGGCTCGGATACAGACACAGCCGGTAGCCATGGGCCAGGGACCGGCAGCCTTCCTGTTTCACCACATCGATCGGTGGCAGCGGTGGCAGGGTCGCTCCCGGTGCCGTGCCCTGCTCCTCCGGACCGCTCGGGCGTCGTTGGTTCCATAGATCCTCCAGCAGTCGTGCACCCGCATTCGAGGCCACCAGCATCAGCGCCGGCCAATGTGCGGCCAGACGCCGCAGCAGCGCCACCCGGTTGGGGTTGACATGCCCGACGATCACCTTCAGTTCCGCATCAGCCGGCACTAGGGCACTCAGCTGCTCCAGATAGGCCTCGGCGAAGGAGTCTCCCGGTGGATGCACCAGCACCGGCGGCATGACGTGACCGGATGCGCTGGTGCCGCCCTCAAACAGGAAGCTGTTGGCGCTGGTCCCGCGCTCCAGGCCGTATTCGACCTCGAAGCGCAGACGCCGTGGGCTCAGTCCCCGCAGGCAGAGCAGCCCGGGATCGAGCGGGATCCGGATCACGGTCCGTTCGGCTCCGGACAGGCGGTCTTCCGCCTGGATATCGGCGCCTTCCGCGCTGGATCCCGATGGTGCGTCGCTGCTGTTGGTCATCAGTAATGGTTCCCCACTTTGCGGTGATGGACGGCGGTGTTGGCCTCGGTATCCGACACGTTGCCCTGTTCGACCTCGGCATAAATGATCCAGTGGTCAGGACCCTCCAGGCGCTGCACCACCCGACAGCCGAGAAAGGCCAGGGCATCCCCCAGCACCGGGCCTCCACTGGCCACACCGTCAAGCACATGAATGCCGGCGAAACGGTCGGCGCCGGGTGGGAATCGCTTGAGAAAATGGCGCAGCAGGGGCTGGTGATTGTCCTCCCTCAGGACGTTGATCACGAAGCGATCACCCACCTGCAGCAGCGCCTCGATCGCCCGGTCCTTGGCTACGGCCACCGTCAGTCCCGGCGGCTCGAAACTGGCCTGGGCCACCCAGCTGGCCACCAGCGCCGAGGCGCGCTCCTCCTGGCGGGCGGTCACCACATACAAGCCCCCGGACAGGCGCCCCAGGGCCTTGTCGAGGTCGCCATCGAGGGATTTCATCGCCGCGATGGTCCTGGCGCGACCGAGCAGCTGGCCAAGGTCGGTGCCGGCTTCTTCACAACGCTGGTAGTCGTTGCCATCCGGCACCTGGCGGATGCGCAGCGGTTCGAAGGCCTCCTTCTGCCCGAGGCTGCGCAGCTGGCTGGCGACGGTGTCAATCGGCTCGTCATTGCCTCCGAAGGCGTCATAGGTGCCCACCCATTGCCTGGGCTGGAGGGCGGCCAGCAGGGTGCCGATCGAGGTCTGGAGGTCGGCGTCGGCACTGGACGGCCATGTGGGCACCACCACGGCGCTCGCTTCACCCACCAGGGCACTCAGTTCCTGGGCATCGGTGGCACGCAGATCCACCAGTTGCACCTGAACATCGGCCTTGCCGATGCCGCGCGCAATCGCCTGGCTGATGCGGTCGCAGAAGCCGTACTGGCTGACGTAACAGACGGCTGCATAGGACTCGCCCTTGCTGCGGCCCTCACTCCACTCGCGATAGTCCGACAGCCAGAGACCGAGGTGATGGCGCAGCAGCGGCCCATGGCCGACCGCGATCGTGTTGATCGCCGGCAGGGCATCCATGCGCTTCATCGCCTGCAGCACGCTGCGGGCGTTCGGTCCCATCAGACAGTCGTAGTAAAAACGGAAGTCCGGGGCGATGGCGCCGGGGTCCACGTCGAAGATGTCCTCGGAGCAGTAATGCAGGCCGAAGGCATCACACGTGTAAAGAATGCCGGTGCCGTGGTCGAACGAGAAGATCGTGTCCGGCCAGTGCAGATTGGGAGCACTGAGGAATTCGAAGCGGTGGCTGACGCCGCTGTCCGGGTTGGTGCCGAGATCGAGTTCCTCGCCACTTTTCACGGCACGGCTTCTGAACGGCCGGTGCACCTGATTCTCGAGGAACTGAATCGCCACCTTGGAGGCCACGATCTCGATGTCGGGGTTGAGATCGAGCAGGTGCCCGATCAGGCCGGAATGATCCGGTTCGGTGTGCGACACGATCAGGTGATCGATCGCTTTCGGGTCGATCTGCCCCTGCAGCAGCGGCAGCCAGGTGCTTTCGAATTTCAGATGGCTGCTGTCGATCAGGGCGGTGCGGGCGCCGCGCACCAGGAAGGCGTTGTAGGTGGTGCCGTTGCGGAGGCCGAATTCAATGTCGAAACGGCTGCGATCCCAGTCGAGAGAACGCAGTGTGATGGTGTCAGCCGCGATGGTTTCGCACTGCAACGACAGGCGAGCGGTGGTGGCGGGGGCGGTGGCTGAGGCGCTCATCGCTCCGATCGCAAACGGTCCATGACTGTAGGCAGGGTCCCGGACCAGCGGGTTTTCAGGGCCGTGCCTTCACCCGTCGCCTCCCTCCTTCGGGTCGTCGTCCGGGCTGCCTTCGCTGCCCATCGCCAGGGCCATTGCCCGCAGGGCCTCACGCTGGCCATGGGCCTTGAGCTGACTGAGGAAACGCCCGCGGGCGTCCGGAAAGCGTGGCTCCTCGGCCAGGGGCAGATCGCCGGCGCCATCGAGGGCCGAGTCTCCCTCCAGAGCCGGCGTGATCACCACCAGTTCCGGATCGAGTGGCGCGCTGTACTGCCACCAGCGGCTCGGGTCTGCCAGGGCCGGATGCAGCGGCTGCGGGGTGACCGCCACGGGCGGCGGCGGTGTTTCCAGGCTGGCGGCCCGATCTGCCAGTTCCTGCCGGCGTCTGATCGCAAGATCAGCCAGCAGTTGCAGACGCGTGCGGCCCCGCAACTGGAAGAGCACGAAGGGGTCCTCGCTGAAGCGATCCCCCATCAGGTAATACACGGCACTGATGTGCTTGCAGAGATTGCCTTTGCCGTTCTTGTTGTCCAGACAGGTGCATTCGCTGCGCACTTCCTGGAGCTTGAAGGGGAAGAGGCGCCGACCGCTGGCGGCAAAGGCCCGTTCGATGTCGTTGGGCATGATCCCAGCCAGCAACTGGGCCGACCAGCGGGCCTTCTGGCTGAGGGCTTCCAGCACGAAGCCCCAGTCCTCATCGTTGAGGACATCCAGCCAGATCTTCACCTTGTACGGATCGCTCTCGGATCCCTGCACCCGGGCATGCACACGTCGACCCTCGAAGCGGATCGAGGTCACATTCCCTTCTCTGGCATAGGTCCAGGCCCGCTCCAGCCGCTTCTTGAAGCGGTAGGTGTTGATCAGCTCCATCCACTGCTCCACCCACCAGGGTTGCTGACCCAGGCCCTGCTGACCCAGTTGGGTGGTGATGGCGTTGGGGCTGCCGGGGTTGCTGATGGTCACGGGCCACCAATGGCGTTACGTCAAGTATCCCGCTCCAGCACCTCCCCCCAGCGGATTTCTCTGCTGGTGCGGGATGTCTTGCAACGGTTTTCACACCCTTGGGGGGTCCTTCTGGCGTTCTTGCCATGACGACTTCACAGCGTGCGGGTGTTCTCGCCGCTTGTCTTTCTCCCCTTGCCGCCGCCCTGTTCGTCGGACTGACCCGATCAGCGGGCGCCGCACCGGTGTCTGCCGCACCGGTGTCTGCCCCATCACTGCTCGGTGCACCGGTGGCGGTCGCCACCCCGGACCGGTTCGGGGACCTCTCCGCCAAGCCGTCGGTGTCCTCCGCTGCCGCTAGGCGCCGGCTGGCGGCGACCGGCTCCCTGTGTTGCCTGCGTACCCAGCAGCCCGGCCAGGGAGCGGGCTGCACGGTGCCGTTGAACGCCCCCTGCCGCCGTCAGCTGCCTCCGGGCTGTGAGATCGGTCCCAGGGCCCGGTGTGCCGGTGCCGACCTCAGCGGCATCGACCTGCGTTTCGCCGATCTCCGTGGCGCCGACTTGCGCGGCGCCCGCCTGGTTGGCACGGATCTGGAAAACGCTGATCTCAGCGGAGCACGGATGGATCGGGCCACTCTCATCGGCACCGACCTGTCCGACGCGCGCCTGGCGTTCACGAGCCTGCGCGGGGCCGTTCTGCGGTCCTGTGATCTCGAGACGGCTGATCTGACCCGGATTGATCTCAGCCACGCTGACATCACCGGGAACGACATGGAGAGCATCCGCCTGGCCGGTGCCCGCCTGGTGGGCGCCCAGTTACGGGGTGTTGACCTTGAGAGCGCCGATCTTTCAAAGGCTGACGCTCGCGGAGCGGATTTCAGTGGCGCCAATCTGGCGCGAGCCCGGCTCTCCGGCGCCCGCTTCGATCGGGCCCGCCTTCAGGGTGTGAACCTCTCCTCCGCCCGCCTGGATCAGACCAGCCTCAAAGGGGCTGATCTGCGTCGGGCCCATCTCGGCCTGCGGCTGGTGGAGGCGGAGCAGGTGGATGATCTCGGCCTTCGCGGGGACCTCAGTCATCCCTGCTTCCCGTTGATCAGCTGCTCCGTACCGCAGCGCAACAGGACCAACGACGACATCGGCGTCGGGGCCTTGCTGCTGGACACCGATCTCAGCGGTGCCGATCTTCGTGGCGCCTATCTGAACGGGGCGGTGATGCTGCGCGGTTCCCTGAACCGGACACGTCTGCAGGGGGCCGTCATCGCCGGCACCCAGCTGCTGGATGTGCCGATGGCGGGCAGCGTCTGCCCATCCGGGCAGCGCAGCACAAGCAGCGGTTGCCAGGAGCTGCTGCAGTCACCCACGGGCCCCCAGCGCCAGCGGGCCGAGGCGCGGTTGTTCTGGCTCCAGTCCCTGCCCTTCCCCTGGGACTGACCACGGCGTGGTCCTGATCGGCCGCTTCTCTGACAGCTGAGGCAGGACCGGCCCTCGGCGTCGTCGCTCAGGCGTCGTCGCTGAGGGCCACCAGATCCTTGAGCTGGCTCACGTCCAGGCCCCCCAGCCATTCTTCGCCGGATCCCACGATCTCCTCGGCCATCCTTGATTTCTCAAGAATCATCCGATCGATCTTCTCTTCCACGGAGCCGCTGGTGATGAATTTGTGCACCAGCACCCGGTTGGTCTGGCCGATCCGGTAGGCGCGATCGGTGGCCTGGTTCTCGACGGCCGGATTCCACCAGCGATCCACGTGGAACACATGGCTGGCGCGGGTGAGATTGAGGCCGACGCCACCGGCCTTGAGGGAGAGCAGAAACAGCTGGGGGCCCCGGGGATCGTCCTGGAAGCGATCCACCATCGCCTGGCGTTCGCTCTTGCTGGTGTTGCCATACAGAAAGGGAACCTCCTGACGCCAGCGTTGCTGCAGGTGGGCCTTGAGCAGGTGCCCCCATTCTGCGAACTGGGTGAACAGCAGAGCGCGATCGCCCGCTTCGATCACCTCCTCGAGGATCTCTTCCAGGCGCTGCAGCTTGGCGCTGCGGGCGGCGAAGCCTGGCGTCACTCCGTCCTCCTTCAGGGCCAGGGCGGGATGGTTGCAGATCTGCTTGAGCCGGGTCAGCAGCGCCAGAACCTGGCCGTGCTTCTGCCCCAGGGGCGCCCGGGCGATCGCCTCCAGGCTTTCCTCCACCGTTCTGGTGTAGAGCTGCCGCTGCTCGGGGCTGAGGCCCACCCATTCCCTCAGTTCCACCTTCTCCGGCAGGTCGGAGATGATCGAACGGTCGGTTTTGAGCCGGCGCAGGATGAACGGGCCGACACGGGCCCTGAGATCACGCAGGGAGCTCATGTCGCCGTAGCGCTCGATCGGCAGTCGGTAGCGCTGCCGGAAGAAGGGTTCATCCCCCAGCACCTTCGGGTTGAGGAAGTCCATCAGCGCCCACAACTCACTGACGCGGTTCTCCACCGGCGTTCCGGTGAGGGCGATCCGGACGCGGCTGCTCTTGCCGGGTCGTGCCAGGTCGCGGGCGGCCTGGCTCTGCTTGGCCGATGGATTCTTGATCGCCTGGGCTTCATCGATCACCACCCCCTGCCAGTCGATGGCATCCAGCAGTTCGCTGTCGCGTTGCAGCAACCCATAGGTGGTGAGCACCAGATCCACGCCCTTGAGGGCCTTGCGCAGGCTTGCCGGCGTGGACGGACGCCTGGGGCCGTAGTGCTCCTTCACCACCAGATCAGGGGTGAAGCCGTTCGCCTCCCGCTTCCAGTTGGTGAGCACGGAGGTGGGGGCCACCAGCAGCACAGGGCGTTTGAGTTCCTCCTCCGCCTTGAGGTGTTGCAGGAAGGCCAGCAGCTGGATCGTCTTGCCCAGACCCATGTCGTCCGCCAGGCAGGCGCCCTGGTCGAAGCGGTGCAGGAAGGCCAGCCAGCCCAGTCCCCGCTCCTGGTAGGGGCGCAGCTGGCCGGCGAAGCCAGGGGGGGCCGGTAGCGGATCGGGTGCCTTCTGCTGGTGGTATTGCTCCAGCACCGCCTGCAGCCTCGGGCCGGCCTGGAAGCGATGCACCGGCAGGCGCATCAGGGTGTCGCCGTCCGTGGCGGTCAGTCGCAGGGCGTCATCAAGGCTGAGCACAGGATCGGCGCCGGCGAACCGCTCGGCGTTGCGCTGGTCACTGGGGCGCAGTTCGATCCAGGCCCCCTTGTGCTGCACCAGGGGGCTGCGTTTGGCGGCGAGACGCTGCAGATCTTTCAGGGTCAGCGTCACGCCGCCGATCATCAGGTTCCATGTCCATTCCAGGCTTTCGCCCAGGGTCAGGCCCTTGGAACGGCTGGGAAGCTCGGCGTCGATCGCCAGGCCGAGCCGGCTCGCCAGGCCACCGGACAGGCTCGGGGGCAGAACCACACCGATGCCGTTGTCCCGCAGCTGGGCGGCGGCGGTGCGCACGAGCACGAAGGCTTCGGCCGGGGTGAGCAGCATCCCTTCCGGGGTGGCGGATTCCAGCCCGCGGCTGATCGGTTCAAAGGTGTTCAGGGCCCGACCCAGCCCTTCGAGCAACCGCTCACCGGGTTGCTGAAGCGTTAGCTCACCCAGAGGCATCGTGCCATCTCCCGCTGACCAGACGTTGCCGGCCTGCACCCGCAGACTGGGGTCCGCTTCCCCCTGGAGGCTGAAGCGCAGCTCCCAGAGTTCGGCATCGGGCGCTGGTGTGAACAGTTCCAGGCAGGCCCGTGCCGGCGCCACCCGACCGGCCACGCCCTCACGCCAGTGCTGGGTGGCGATCGTCAGGCGCTCCAGGTCGTCGGCATCGAGCGCCAGCTGGCCATCACCGGGCCCGAGGGCCTGCTGCCAGGCGGCCAGCAGGGGATCGAGATCCTCGGGATCGGGTTGAAAGCGACTGCGCAGTTCGGCGTCCAGCAGCCGGCTCAGCAGGCTCATCACCCGCAGGCGTCCCGCACCGGGTCGGCGGCAGGCCAGGGGATGGGAGGCCCGCGCCGCTTCCGGTCGCGGTCGGGTCAGGCGTTGGCCGCCCAGGGCTGGGGGTTCGCGCCAGGGCAGGGCGGAGAAGGCCACCTGGGGGAGGCGCGAGGCCAGGTCCTCAAGCCGTCGGCGATCATCCTCCCGATTTAGCAGCGGTTGCCAGCGGGCCCGGCCTTCTTCGATCTGGGGCAGCCAGCGCCCGCGGGCCACCAGGCTGAGCACCCAGCGATGCAGGTGACTCCACCAGCGCAGATCTTCACCGAGGTCCGGGTGGTCGCCGGAGAGGGGCAGGGAGGCAAGCCAGCGGCTGGCATCGGCGGCCTCCAGGGCCAGCCCCGGCACCTGCCAGGGCCACCATTCCAGCTGGCGGGGGATCGGTTCACCGGCCTGCAGCGGCAGGCCGCTCCAGGCTTCGTTGTCGCCGGCCTGACGACCGCGGGCGCTCTGGCGGCGGCTCGGAAGGCTGAGGCTGGCGGTGGTGTCGAGGGCGGTGGCCGGCAGCAGATTCAGCGCTTCCAGCCAGGTTCTGAGCTCGGGTCGCGTCAGGGCGAAGGGATGATCGGGCGCCATGTCGGTCGGCGTGACCGGTTGGGCGACACGCCAGGTGTCCGCCCAGAGCAACAGGCGACCCCCCTGGCCTTCGGCAGGAAACAACCAGGTGGCGAGCAGCAGGCTCATGGTCTTGACGCCAGCTAAGGTGGACGCTGGTAGCGGCGCTCTCCGCAACCGACCGAGACAGCGGCTTCAAGGCTGCTGGCCTGAGGCGCCAGCCAGCTGGCGGCGATCTGTGGCGAGATCACCGGGAGCAGCTCCGGGGAGGGTCGTGTCCTGAGCACCGTGATGGCGGGGGCCTGAGGCTCGTCTCCATCATCGCGGATGCCCGGCCCCGACGGATGGTGTCCTGGGCGTCAGGGGCGCAGGCCGGGTCGTCGGCGTGGGAGCCAGAGCAGCAGCAGGGCAGCGGCGCTCACCGGTAACCAGGCCTGAAGCAGCTCCAGGCCGATCGCCGGCAGGGCTTGCGTCAGCAGGTGGGTCGGGCTGGAGGCTGTCGGCAGCCGGAGAGGAAGCCCAAGGCTGTGGATGCCGCAGACCGCTCCGACCAGTCCCGCCTGCAGGTGGCTGTCATCAGGATCGACGCGGGTGAGATGGAAGGCCAGCAGCCCGTAGAAGAAGCCGCAGCCGCCGGCGCGCAGCCCCGATTGCAGCAGCCTCGGCCAGGGCGACACGGCTGATGACCGGAAGGCCTCCAGCAGTGGTGATGACGGCAACGCCAGCAGAGCGCCGACCACCAGGGCCAGGCCACCGCCGAGCAGGGCCCAGGCGATGGAACGTTGCCGCAGCGCGGCGCGGGGGCGCTCCGTCGGCCCGGACGCAGCTGAAGAAGCGGAACTCACGCGCGGTGAGGAGGAGACGGGGAGCTGATCATGCCTGGAAAGCACGATCAAGGTTGCGACCGCGTCTCGGATGAGCGTGCGCCTCGGTTGCGGCGCGCCCCGGGAGCCGGCTGCTCCTGGTCGGGATCGGGGCGGCGGCTGCTGGCCGTCGGGTCCGGTCGGTGCTGCTCTGGACGGTGCTGCTCTGTCCAGCGACCGACCCTGGCTCCAGGGCTACGGGCCTATGGGCGATCATGCCAGGACGAAGGGATTAGTCTCGTCCTCTGATTCGCGCCATGGCCGCCGCTTCCGAACGCAGCACCTCCGAGAACGCTGCCGGGTCCCTGCGACCCCGCAGCGGCGCTGAGATCCGCACGGCGTTTCTCCGGTTTTATGAGCAGCGGCAGCACCTGCCGATCGCCAGTGCCTCCCTGGTGCCGGAGGACCCGACGGTGTTGCTCACGATTGCCGGCATGCTGCCGTTCAAACCGGTGTTCCTGGGCCAGCAGCAGCGGCCGGCTCCCCGGGCCACCAGTTCCCAGAAGTGCATCCGCACCAACGATATCGAGAACGTCGGGCGTACGGCCCGCCATCACACGTTCTTCGAGATGCTCGGCAACTTTTCGTTCGGCGACTACTTCAAGGAGCAGGCGATCCAGTGGGCGTGGGAGCTGAGCACCGGCCTGTTCGGGCTTTCGCCGAAGAATCTGGTGGTTAGTGTGTTTCGCGAAGATGAGGAGGCTGAGGCGATCTGGCGTGATGTGGTGGGGGTGAACCCCAAGCGCATCATCCGCATGGATGAAGCCGATAACTTCTGGGCCTCAGGCCCCACCGGTCCCTGTGGACCCTGTTCCGAGATCTATTACGACTTCAAGCCTGAACTCGGCGATGATGGCATCGATCTTGAAGATGATTCACGCTTCATCGAGTTCTACAACCTGGTATTCATGCAGTACAACCGCGACGCGGAGGGTCTCCTCACGCCGCTGGCCAACCGTTGCATTGATACCGGCATGGGCCTGGAGCGGATGGCCCAGATCCTGCAGGCGGTGCCGAACAACTACGAAACCGACCTGATCTATCCGTTGATCGAAACTGCGGCGGGTCTGGCCGGGGTCGATTACCGCATCCTCGATGAGAAGGGTAAAACCAGCCTCAAGGTGATCGGCGACCACAGCCGCGCCGTCACCCAGCTGATCTGCGATGGCGTCACCGCCAGCAACCTCGGCCGCGGCTACATCCTGCGCCGCCTGCTGCGTCGTGTCGTGCGCCATGGACGCCTGCTCGGGATCGATCAGCCGTTCCTGGCGGCGATGGGTGAGGCTTCGATCACCTTGATGCAGGACGCTTATCCGCAGCTTCTGGAGCGGCGTGATGTGATCCTGGCGGAGCTGGTCCGCGAAGAGGCCCGCTTTCTTGAAACCCTGGACCGTGGTGAGAAGCTGCTCACCGAGGTGCTGGCTGCCAGGCCGAAGCAGATCTCCGGTGAGCAGGCCTTCGAGCTTTATGACACCTACGGCTTCCCGCTGGAACTCACCGAGGAGATCGCCGAGGAGCATGGCCTCACGGTGGATCTGGAGGGGTTTGAGGCGGCGATGGCGGCTCAGCGTCAGCGGGCCAAGGCGGCGGCGGTGAGCATCGATCTCACCCTGCAGGGGGCGATTGAGCAGATGGCTTCAGCGCTGAGTTCCACCACCTTCCGGGGGTATGAGCACCTGGAGCACAGCAGCTCGGTGCTGGCCCTGGTGGTGAATGGCGAACCGGCTGAGCAGGCCGTGGCGGGCGACAGCGTGCAGCTGGTGCTCGACACCACGCCGTTCTACGGCGAGGGAGGGGGGCAGGTGGGTGATCGCGGCGTTCTCAGCGGTGACGGGCCTGATGGCGATGACCTGATCGTGGTGATCGAGGGCGTCAGTCGCAATCGCAGTGTGTTCGTACACAGCGGCCGGATCGAGCGCGGCAGCCTCAGCGTCGGTGATGTGGTGCATGGTCAGGTCGATCGTGCTTGCCGGCGCCGGGTCCAGGCGAATCACACCGCCACCCATCTGCTGCAGGCGGCGCTCAAGCAGGTTGTCGATTCCGGGATTGCTCAGGCGGGCTCACTGGTCACGTTTGATCGGCTGCGCTTCGACTTTCACTGTCCTCGCGCTGTCACGGCCGATGAGCTGGAGCGGACCGAGGCGGTGATCAATGGCTGGATCAGCGACGCCCATGCGCTCGAGGTCGAGGAGATGGCGATCGAGCAGGCCAGGGCCGCCGGCGCCGTGGCGATGTTCGGGGAGAAGTACGCCGATGTGGTGCGGGTAGTGGATGTGCCGGGTGTGTCGATGGAGCTCTGCGGTGGCACCCATGTCGCCAATACCGCCGAGATCGGTCTGTTCAAGATCGTCAGTGAGAGCGGTGTGGCGGCTGGCATCCGGCGCATTGAGGCGGTGGCCGGCCCTGCGGTGCTGGCCTACCTCAACGAGCGGGAGGCGGTGGTGAAACAGCTGGGTGAGCGCTTCAAGGCCCAGCCCGGTGAGATCGTTGAGCGCGTGGCCGTTCTGCAGGAGGAACTCAGGACCACAGCCAAGGCTCTGGCGGCCGCCCGCAGTGAGCTGGCTCTGGCCAAGGCGGCGGCACTGAAGGATCGTGTGGAACAGATCAGCACAGCTCCTTCCGGTGAACCGTTGCAGTTGCTGGTGCACCGACTTGATGGTGTGGAAGCTGCGGCACTTCAGCTGGTTGGGCAGCAATTGCAGGAGCAGGTCGGGGTCGGAACGGCGGTTGTTCTTGGGGGACTCCCAGATCCGGAAGACCTTTCCAAAGTCGCGTTTGTTGCTGCTTTTGGTCCTGCCGTTGTGGCCGCCGGCCCCAAGGCCGGCGCTTTCATCGGCAGCATCGCCAAGGTCTGCGGCGGCGGCGGCGGCGGTCGCCCCAACCTGGCCCAGGCGGGAGGTCGCGATGGTCGGGCGTTGGATGGAGCGTTGGAGCAGGCGCGTCTGGCGTTGCGCTCAGCGTTGGCGTGAGCGCGAGCGGGAGCGTTGCACCAGGGTGAGAACGATCAGGGAGGTGGCGATCATTTCCACCCCCAGCAGTGGCAGGGCGGCGCCGGTGCCATGGCTGATCCAGCCGATGGCAATGGCGGGGTTGAACAGGCCGGCTCCGTCCACGCCGCCGAGCCAGGCCAGGGCGGTAACGCTCAGTCCCACCACGAATCCCGTCAGAGGTCTGGCGCTGGGGCACAGCAAGGTTTCGCTGCTCCAGTTGAGGATCACCGCCAGCAGCAGCATCGTGAACACCAGCTCACTGACCAGGCCGCGGCTGCCGACCTGCAGCACCGGCAGCAGGGGAGGTTCGAGCTGATAGGCGACCAGCACCCCCAGCACCTGGGCGCTGATGTATACGAGGGTCTCCCGGAGCAGGGAGCCACCGTGTTCGGGCTGGTGGAGCCAGGCCCGGGAGTGCAGGGCAAGGGTGACGCAGGGATTGAGGTGGGCGCCGCTGCGACTGCCGATCAGATGAATCACCAGGGCGAGCACCAGGCCGATCGTCAGGGCCTGATCGAGGCTGCCCAGGCCGGATCCCGAGAGCAGGCGAGCCCCAGCCAGGGCGAACAGGGCTGTGCCACCCAGTTCCAGCAGGCCCCGTTCAAGAAGCGATTGAGACATGTCCGTTCACCATCTCACTGGCAACATATCCAGATCATGGCCCGTCAGCCACAGCTGTGGTGGTGCGTGGGCGTGTCCTGAGCCTGCGGTGGCTGAGCGGAGTGTGTCAGGCCTTCTGAAGTTTTCTTCGGAAAACCCGAAAGAAATTCTGAAGCCGAAGCATTCACAGAAGGTGGCGGCTACGTTCAGGCTTGGTGGCGATTCTGTACTGAGATCATGACGGTCTTCCCGGTGCACCGCACAGATGAGCTTTTCTCCACGGGAATACACGCTCTGTCTGTACTGGGGACCCTGCATCACCATCGTTGGCGTTGGAATCCTTTCGATACCCAGAATGAGCTGGTTTGGAATGCTGAGCTGAATTGTTGGACCCGAACCTTTTTCTTGTCACCTACCGGCGGCCGACATGGTGATGGTGTCTATGTGTTTCGCTTTGTCATCAATCATAATCCCCGAAGGGTTCTGAAAGCTGATCTGGTTGGTGATCAGATTCATGGCATTCATCTCTATGCCAGTGAGGATGGGAGTGAGGGCGGTAATATTGCACTCAAGGTGCTGCAGCATCAGGAGATTCAGCTTCGGGTCGGTGCATCCCTTGAATCTTTTTCGATTGAAATAGCACATCCGGAAACCGTGCGACGTGTTGTTGGTGGCCAGTCCTATGAGTTGAACGGTTTTGTCTGGGACGAGGCCGATATGTTTCAGAAGTTCAATGAAGAACTGGCCGGCCGTGCCTTTGAACAGGTTTCATCTGGTGAGTGGCGAATTGATGTTGATCTACGCCGGGACGGTGGCATCGATTTTCGTCATGATGGCGTTTATCAATTTCTGATATCCAGCAATCAGGATGAGGATCAGGGTCTCAGTGCCCTGAATGGATCGGTCACGGCCAACGGCTCCCGCATCCGCCTCGTTCATGGCACAGGATTTGGCAGCAGCCATGGCCTATGTCTTCATTCCGCACCGACGGTCAAGGTGAATGCCAATGGACGTTACCGGTTCATTCTTCGCGTTCAGCCAGGCGAAACGACCTTGGAAGCGCAGTCGCTGGGCATCGGTCAGATTCGATTTGTGAATCGTCTTGATACCCTGCATCTGATGGGAACGGTGCATGCTCAGGATCCTTTTGATCCCACCGCTCTTCATACGTTGATGCGGCCATGTGACGGTGACGGCGGCAGCGAACGGCACAGCCTGTCCTGCGATCTTCAACCCGGAACCTACAGCATCAATTTTGGCCTGGGTCGTGAGTTGTTTCTCGACACGATGGCGTTGGGCTGCTGGTTGGAAGAGGGGCCAAATGGGCAGGTGCAGGGCCTGGGCTGGCACGGTAAGCCCAATGAATCCAACATCGGTTTCATCGTCACTCAGGCGGGTCGGATCACGGTCACCTATGACCGCTCGACCGATCGTTTCAGCCTGGAGCATGAGGCTGGTGCCGGCGCTCTTCAGGCTGTGAAGCAATTGAAGGAGCTGTCGCTGGTCGGTGGTTTTGATGCTCCGCTGGTTGCCTGGGATCCAAAGAATCCCCATAACCTGATGCAGCCCCTGGGGGACAGCCGCTTTGAGCGGATGCTCTGGTTGCAGGCCGGCCGGCCTTATGAATACAAGTATGTGGCTAACCGCACCGACTGGTTATTGGTTTTTGCTGATTACGAGTTGGACGGTTATGGATTTGCTTACGATGGGCCGCTGAATCCAACACCTTTTGATACCAGGCTTGAGTTGTTGCGTGATTATGGTCATCTCACCACCCACGGCAATCCCCCTGCCCTCCGCTTCACGCCGACCGAAGATGGCTGGCATCGTTTCAGCGTTGATCTGGTCACGGGTGGTTATTCCGTTCAGCCGCTGGGAGTGGATCAACGCTGATTCATTCCTTGCTGTTGGCAGCGGATTGAACCCTGATTCTGCAGCGGTTTGCTTCGGTGTTTCTTGGTGGGCTTGAAAGATGTTTGTGCTGTACTTTCAGGCGCTGATCGCCTTGATTGGGATCGGAGGTTTTGAGGGCATCAGGGCTGTCAATGTGCCTGGGAGTGCTCGAAGAATGGGGCCTGTTCTGGGCTGGAAATAATGTCGCTCTTCACCGTCCGGGGCCTGTCATTGCGGGCTGAAGGTATGCGTGTTGACTCAGACATGGCGCCGGCATCGTTTGACACAATGGCACTATTTCGATTTGTGACTGTGCATGGGGCCTCTATCGGGCCTCGCTAGAAAAAGAATGACTGCCCCCGTGGCGGTGCTCAACATTGCGCCTCTGAAGCGATGGCAAAGAAGATTCTGGCCGTGATCTCCGAGTGGGGGTATTGGGGCGAGGAGCTGGTTGGTCCCCTTGATGTTCTTACGGCGGCGGGGTATCAGATTGATTTCATGACCCCGACCGGTCGGAAGCCCCCGGCGCTTCCTCCGAGCATGGATGAGACCTACATGGATCCACCGCTCGGCAAGCTGGTCACAAGTGCCCATTTCGCCAAGCGCACCACGGAGGTGCACACCTCCGATCTGTTGGCGAACCCCATCAGTCTGGCAGATCAGCTGCCATTGATGCCTTATTTCAATAGTCCGAATTTTGGACACGATCTTGAGTCCTTTTACGGGGTTCGCGAAGAGTTCTGGAAGGCCTACGTCGATCCCTACGAAGCCTTGCTCCTCCCAGGCGGCAGTGGCCCAATGGTTGACATGGTCAACAATGAGCGTCTCCATAACCTCATTCTTGGCTATGTGAATCGCGGCAAGCTTGTGGCGGCTGAGTGCTATTGCGTCACCTGCCTTGCCTTTGCACGTGATTGGACCGATCGCCGCAGCATCATCGATGGCAAGCATGTGACTGGTCATGCTCGTGAGTATGACTACAAGGAGGGCACAGGTTTTGCCCAGATGTATGGATACGACGGTGAGCCGATGAACACATCCGCCAACTTCGGCCCTCCTTTCTATCCGCTTGAGTATATTCTCCGCGACGCTGTTGGTCCTAATGGCCAATATCATGGCGGTGTGGGACACACTCTTTCAACGATTCTTGATTATCCCTTCCTCACGGGGCGTTCCACCCAGGATTCCACGCTGGTGGGCGAGCTGATCGTCAAGGTCCTGGAGGAGGGCTTGAAGCGCTACGGCTGGTGAGCTTCTGGCTCGCCTTGGATTCAGCAGTCGGCCTTAACGATCACGGAGCTTTCGCAGGGTATGAAGGGACATGAAGCCATCCTCAGGCAATTTCTTGCCAATGGCATCGATCACATGTTTGGGAATCCCGGCACGGTCGAGCAGGGATTCCTTGATGCTCTGGCGGATGTCCCCGCCATGCGCTACATCCTGACGCTGCAGGAATCGATTGCTGTTCTCTGCGCTGATGGCTATGCCCGATCCACATTCCGTCCCGCTCTGGTGCAGATCCACAGCTCACCGGGGCTCGGCAATGCAATCGGCAATCTTTACCAGGCCTATCGCGGCCAGGCGCCTCTGGTGGTGATCGGTGGAGATGCGGGAATCAAGTACCAGGCCATGGATGCCCAGATGGCGGCCGATCTGGTCTCCATGGCACGACCGGTCACGAAGTGGTCGGCGATGGTGCAGCATCCCTCCAGCCTGCTGCGGATGGTGCGACGGGCGATCAAGGTGGCCTGCACGCCTCCCTGTGGTCCTGTGTATCTCTGTCTGCCTGAGGACATTCTGGATGCGGAGGTGGTCGAGGATATTTTCCCGGCCCATATTCCCAGTTTTGACACCCGTCCAGAGCCAACTCAACTTGAGGAGCTGGTCACCAAAATTCGTTCCGCTCGTCATCCGATCATCCTTGCGGGTGATGGGGTGGCCTGGACGTCATCCGCTGGACTGGGCAACACGCGGTCTGTGGGATTGAGCACCTTCGTCAAGGTTGCCGAGCATCTGGGTGCCAAGGTCTATGAAGCTGATGGTGGTGAAATCAATTTCCCTGAAGATCATCCTCTCAACTACGGAAGTACCGGACATATGTTCGGTTCAGCCAGCCTTCCTTTGATCCAGGAAGCTGACTTCTGTCTTGTACTTGGATGTTATCTACTCCCGGAGGTTTTCCCCCATCTGGGCGATATCTTCAACCCCGATGCCTTGGTGGTTCATGTTGACACCAACCCTGCCAACATCGCCAAGAATCATCGCGTTGATCAGTCTTTTGTCTGTCAACCAGGCGCTTTCCTTGATCAGCTCCTGAGTGCCTTGGAGAAGAATCCTGATCCGGTCTACGAAGCAGAAGCCAAGGTTCGTCGTGAGCAGCTGATCGCTCAGTCTCCCCTCAATCACTCCAAGGTTGAGGAAGCGTATCAGGTTGTCCCTTCGAGGGCGAATGAAGATTATGATGATCGCACGGTCTATATGCGATCAGGATATTTCATCAAGACTCTGGCCGAAAAGCTTCCCGATGACCACATCATCTTCGATGAAGCACTCACCAATTCTCCTCCTGTTGGTCGATTTTTACCTGGGCGTCAACCAGGCGAAAAAATGATGACGCGTGGTGGATCATTGGGTACGGGATTCCCTGGAGCGATCGGTGCCAAGATTGCCCATCCTGAGAAGACCGTGATTGGTTTCTCGGGGGATGGGGGCAGTATGTACACGATTCAGTGTTTGTGGACGGCAGCTCGTCACGGTGTCGCGGCCAAGTTTATTGTTTGTCAGAATCGCTCCTATCGATTGCTTCAGGCAAACATCACCCAGTTCTGGAAAGAGCGTGGGATTGAGGGGCGTGAGTTCCCCCTGTCGTTTGATCTCTCGAATCCAGAAATCAGTTTCGACATCATTGCCAGCAGCTTCGGTGTCGCCGGCGAGAGGGTCTGGAAGCCCGATCAGGTGCCGGCTGCCATCGATCGGATGCTTAGTCATTCTGGTCCTTATCTGATCAATCTGGTTCTGGAGGGAGATGTCCGCCCTGACCTGGTTGGTGTTCATTGTGGCCAATAGGAATTTTTTTCTCCACCCCAACTAACCCGTCGCAGCAACGATCATGTTGAGCCATCCTGAGCTTTGGGCTTTTGCAAGCCACTGGTATCGACTTCTTGATGTCCATGCTCCCCTCGAATCTTTTCGTCCATTGTTGAGTGAGGACGTGCAGCTGGTGTTTCCTGAAGCCACTGTAACCGGCTTCGAGGGGTACAGCGATTGGTACAATCGCGTGATCACCATCTTTTTCGATGAGCAGCATACCCTGA
>JBJTBH010000009.1:0-16748 GCA_046091285.1 Cyanobacteriota bacterium
CGGCCGCCATCCGCGCGGTCGTCCCCCTCGCCCGCCTCCATGCTTTCGGCTCCGGCGCCCCCCTTCAGGCGGTCATTGCCGCCGCCGCCCCGCAGCAGATCGTCGCCGTCCTGACCCTCCAGTTGGTCGTCGCCATCGCCGCCTTCCAGGGTGTCGTTGCCCTGTCCGCCGCTGCGGGTGTCGGCGCCGGCGTTGCCGCGCAGCAGATCCTGACCCTCATCGCCACGGAGCTGGTCATTGCCGCTGCCGCCGCTGAAGCTGTCGTTGCCGGCACTGCCGCGCAGTTCAAGGCTGCGGCTCACCTGGGCGGCATCGATGTGGTCGTCGGACGCACCGGCGTCGCCCTTGATCGATTGAATGCCGGCAAACCGCTCGCTCTGACCGCCCGGTCCGTCGATCACGACGTTCTGGCCGTCCATGCGCAGCGTCATTGTCTCGGCGCCGTCGCTCGGGTCGAGGTTGCGCTCCTCGGCCCGCGGCCCGATGTTCAGCAGCAGAACGGTGGCCTCATCCGGTGCGGAGGCGTAGTAGGGCTTCGGTGGTGCTCCACCGGGGATCTCAACGCTGAAGAGTTCGAATTCCGGTGTTTCGTAGATGGTGAACGACACCGAGAAGGGATCAATGCCTGCCTCGACACCGATCGACGCAGACAGCGCCACGCGAATCGCCGCATCGAAGATCGCCAACGGGTTGTAAGAGAAGTTGTCAAACAACTCCTGGAAGCGCACACGGCCGTCGCCGTTCGGATCGTTCAGTTCGATTTCAAGGGTTCCGCGGATATGGGCATCGCCGCGCACCTTGAGGATTGGCAGTCCGACACTGACGCCGCCGCTCACCTCCATGCGGATTTCGGCACCGGCACCGGGGTACTGGCTACCGTTGACCATGTTCCCCGGCTCGTCGTCGAGCACGTAGAAGCCATCGGCCAGAGCCATCAGCTCGCCGGTTTCGATCAGGCCAGCCAGGCCGGTGAGGTCGTAGCCGAGGATCGTCGGGCGGATGTAGGGCGTGATGCTCGCTCCCACCTCCAGATTCACCGGTGGTGGCGCATAGATCGGCCCGATCGTTTGTTCGAAGCCCCAGCTGGTGGAGAAGCCCTGGATCTGCAGTCGGATCAGATCGAGTTCGTAGCGGCTGGCGGGATCGGTGCCGAGCAGCAGGTTCACCAGCCGCGATGAGGTGTAGGCGAAGTCGAGGAAGGGGAAGGTGACTTCGGTCTTGCCGATGTCCGGCGAATTGAAATCGTTGCTGTGCAGGCCCACGGGGCCGCCACTGCCCAGCGCTCCCGTCAGTGTGTCGATGGCGTCCTGCAGGACCCCTTGGGGTGTGTCGGGATTAGAGGCGCCGCCGCGGGGTTCGCCGGCGATGCCTTGCGTGCGGAAAATAGTGGCATCGGGGCCATCGAATGGGCCGCCCGCCACGATCGTCTGCAAATCCTCGGGCAGGAACAGCCAGGAGGGAATGCTGATCTGTTCGGAGTCCTGCAGGCGTGCAACCGCATCGACGACATCGTTGATGCCGTGGTACAGATTCACCCACTGGGTGACGGCGCCATTGGGCGTGTTCTCAACGCCGAGATCAATCAGGTTGTGCAGCTTCCCATCACCGATCAGATTCAACCCGGCGATCGAGAACTCTGTTTCCAGCAGATCCACCAAGGGCTCCAGCGGATCGAGGAAATATTCATTCAGGAACTGGGCAATCTTGACGAAGGGTCCGCTGGCGGCTACCAGTTCTTCGCCGAGGTTGAGGTTGATGTAGCCCGGCCGGAACACGAAGGGTGTTGTCGAGAAGCTGAAGCCGGATGGGCCCAGTTCTCCATAGCCACCGAACAGCATCTCGCCATCGATGCTGATCACATTGCCGAGCGAGGCGGTGATCTTCGGATCGATCTCGAAGCCGACCTTGGCCAGCAGATCGATCGTGAGCTGGTTGATGCTTGCCAGCGGCACCAGACCGTTGCCGGGGCCTTTCAGATCCAGGCCCAGCAGCAGGGCCCCACTGAGGAAGGGGTCATCGACCGCGGCGATCGCCTGCGGTCCCGGCGTGTCGCCTTCCTTGGTGGAGCCCACCCCGAGCACGTTCTGGTCGGCGCTGCCCGCCTCCAGCTCCAGGAAGCCGAGGCGTCCATGCAGGGGTTGGGTGCTTTCCAGCGTGGCCCCCACCACCAGTTCGGGGCTGCCGCCGGCGTTGCCGCCGAGCAGCAGCGCCATGTCGGCCGGCATCTGCTCGCCGAGGTTCTGGCTGACACCGGCAGCCGTGTCGAGCAGGAAGGTGGAGCCGAGATCGGGGGCGTTGGCGTCGAAGGCGAAGCCGATCGACCCCTCGGCGAACAGCTTGAGGTCGAAGCCGCCGCTGAGTTCAAGAATGCCGGCCAGGCTGGTGTCGAAGTTGAGATTGATCGTGGTCGACAGACCATCCAGACCGAGGGCGAAACGGTAGTAATCGGGAGCGTATTCACCCTGGCGATTGGCATCGGAGCGCACATCGCTGAGGTAACCCTTCAGCGCCTCCAGTCGGGCAGCGGCTGTGCCGCCCAGGCGCTCGAAGTTGCCCAGCTGGCTCACCTGATCAGCGACGCTGAAACTGCGCTGGCTGATGCCGTCGGCCAGCAGGATCTGATCCGCTTCCACGTTGTTCGCATCGATCCGCTCGAGGATCAGCAGGTGTTCGTGGCCGCTGCTGGTATCCAGTCGCTGCAGCACTGTGAAGTGCCCATCGAAGCCCGAGGCGGGAACAACTTTCCTGTAGCCGTCTGGCAGGCAGACCTTGTCTCCAGTCTTCAGGAACAGGTGCGTTGTGCGGTCCTGCCCTTCGAGGTCGAAGCTGGATGGCAGGGTGTACTGGATCGGGCCGGCTGCGGCGTTGTTGTAACGGGCGCTGGTGTCGAGCCGGATCTGCTTCGGGCCGGAATCGGCAACACAGAAGTAGGCATCGAAGATCGGCCGGGCACTGAGCTTCAGGCTCAGCGGTTCCGGTAGGAGGGCATCGATGGTGGGGATCAGATTCCAGGGAAGGATCTGTTCGCCCAGGCCCCGCAGATCGGCCAGGGCCTTCTCCGCTCCATCGAAGCTGCCGGTGAATCGCTTGATGTCGGCGCTCAGATCGGGGGCGAAGGTCGCCATCAGCGGGTTGTCGGCAACACCCGCTTCGATGGCGTGCTGCACGTTGTCGATCGTCTGCTCCAGCTGGGCCAGGATGAACAGCACCTGCTGCACCCCGAAACCGCTGCAGTTGAGAAGATCGCCCACATCCTCCAGGGATTGGGCGCCGTCCTCGTAGGCGTTCTGGAAGGGTTCGAGCGTGTCGAGGGCGGCATCGCCGAGCTGTTCCGCGAGCTGCAGCAGCAGTTCCGGGTTGAACTGCACATCGACGTCGAAACCGGTGGCCAGGCCGAGGACATCGCCACCGAAGGCATGGCCTGCATCCACCAGTTCGGGGCGCAGGTATGGGGTGCCGTTGTTGCCCTGCATCTGCAGATCCAGACCGGCGGCAATGCCGGCCTGCAGCAGCGATTCACTGGGACCGCTGCGGGCGTTGAGGCCGGCCAGGCTGACCTGCAGATCGGACACATCCAGCCAGGCACTGGCAAACAGCTCGGTGCCGCTGGGATTGAGCTCGGCGAAGGCGCCCGCATCCAGACCGGCCGGCAGGCTGAAGGAGCTGCCGCCGGGTGCCGTGTCGAGCACCAGGAATTCACCCACCGAACGGGCATCGAGATCGAAACCGAAGCCGAGGCGGGCATCGACATTGATGCCGATGCTCCAGTCGGCGCGGATGTCGAAGGGTTCGACGGGAATGCTGATGTCGGCCAGCTGGTTGATCAGCGCCACCAGGCTGGTGTCATTGCCGCCGGCACTCCAGTCGAGGCCGTCGCCGAAATCGAGCTCGAAGAGATAAAGCAGCGGCGTGCGTACCGCTGGATCGTGCTCGGGGCACTCGCCGGCGAAGGCATCGGGGCTGGCGCTCTCCACCAGGGTGAGGGTGATGTCGCCGAGACCGGCGTCATCCATCGCTTGGTTGAAGCGGCGCGCCCATTCATCGGGCGGCAGGATCACGCTGGTGAAGCTGCGCACCGTGTCGGCCACGGTGGTGAAGCCAGCGCCGATGTCGTAAAAGCTGAACCCGAGCGCTTCGGCGGTGGCATTGATCAGCGGATCGCTGCCGAGGTTGCCGATCAGCGAATCGCGCAGCTCTTCGATCCGACCGGCCAGGCCGGTGAGCATCGCCAGCCAGTTGGCGGGCGACAGGGCACCGTCGTCGAGGCCGCAGAGGGCTTCGTCCACCGCGTCGGTCACGGCGTCGATCGCATCGCCGATCGCGTCGGCCGTGGAGCCGATCGGATTGCCGGCGAGCAGGAAATCGAGCAGGTTGTCGACATTGAGGTGCAGGCTGCCGGCCGCGTTGGCCGCGATCTGCACCTGGCGGAGCGGCACAAGACCCTGCGCGGCGGCGTCGTTGATCGGGTCGTGATGGAGATCCAGGGCCGCGGCGGCTTCCAGCCCAAGCAGGGCACGGGCATCGGGCAGCGTGATCAGCGCCGTGGCGCGCAGATCGGTGTTGGCCAGACCATCGGCGCGCAGGTGCAGGCCCGCCGGAAGGCTGGCGCGGTACACCGGCGTGGCGGGCACGCTGCGTTCGAGCCACAGAGCGAGGCTGACGCGATCGCTCACGGGGGTGGCGCTGCCGCCGCTGCCCCTCTGGAACAGATGGCGGCCCGCGGCGACCTGCTCCAGCTCGAGCTGGAAGGTCTCCGGTCGTTGCCCACCATCCTTGAAGATCTCCAGATCGCCCAGCGGGTTGGCTTCGCTGCCATCGGCCAGCGAGAAGCTCAGTACGCCGCCGCTCTCGCTCACCCAGCCGGCGGGAAGATCGCTGCTGGTGAGCTTGAAGCGGTCGGGCCGCTGCAGACGGTCGAGGCCGGCATCGAGGCGCAGGAGCGCCTCGGCGAAGGCGGGGTCGTAGTCGCTGGCGGCGGTGTCGAATCCCCAGAGATCATCGGGGTTCCGTTCGACCCAGCTGGCGAACGGAAGCACGCCACGGGTATCCAGAGAGGCAAAATCAGCTGGATCACTCGTGCGCGTGTCGTAGCCGGCGATCAGGCCGCCATTGAGTCCGAATGAATAGCTGAATTCCGCCTCATAGCCTTGTGCCACCGAGCCCAGGGCTTCGAGCAGCGGGTTGGATCCCAGACCGTCACCGAGCAGGGCCACCAGATCGGTGAGGCGCAGGGTCGTGCTGTCGCTGAAATTCAGACCATCGCCAAAATCGAGGCGGTAGACGTAGAGATCTGGTGGGCAGTCGAGGCTCGGGGGAGTCACGACCAGGCCGCCCTGCACCGGCTCCTCGCCCAGGAAGGACACCGCCACGAAGCGGTTGGTCTGCACATTGAGGCGAGGATCGCCAGGGGGAGCTCCGGCGACAGCGGGTTGATACAGATTGCGGGGGTCGTTCTCCGGAAGCAGGCGGATGCGCAGATCGAAATCCAGCGCATCGACACCGCTGCCGACATGGTCATTGCTGAACTGATCGCTCAGTTCGGCGGCGATCAGCCCAAAGCTGCCGGGCGTGGCGGGCTGGTTGTACTGAAGCCGGTTCCCGCCCGTGGCCGCATCGAAGATCGCGAAGCCGCTGCGGCTCGCATCCCACTCGAGCCAGACCGTGCCGCCGCTGGTCGGCGTCGGGAGGAACAGGTTGTCGCGATCGAAGCTCACCGCCACCCGCTGGCGCGTGAACGTGCCGGCAGGGCCAAGGTTGTCGCCAAAGCTGTCGGCGGGAAGCCGAAGCACCCACTGGCCGCTGACCAGGGCGGGTGCTTCGCCGACACCGGCGGTGGTGGGGACCGAGCGGATCGGGGTGTCGCCGTAGTGGCTGGCGAAGGTCTGCAGCTGGGAGGCGCTGAGGATGCCTGCATCCAGCAGCTCCATCACCGCGCCACCGAGGCGCAGTTTGGCGAGGGTGATGTTGGCGGCATCGTGCAGCTGGGCCGCTGTCAGCCCTGAAGCCCGCTCGAACCGTTCGGGTTCGCGATTGGCTTCATTCAGGCCACCGCCATTGCTGATCTCCATCGCGTTGGTGGAGAGCTGCCACTCCCGCTCCGCCCGACGCAGCAGCGTTCCCAGGGCCTCCCGGACCGAGCTTCCCGTGGTCATGGCAGCCAGATCGGCGGCCATGCTGGCCTCAAGGGCGGCGCTGATCGATTGGTCATCGGTGGAGGCGATCAGCTCGATCGCGCGCAGGGCCGGGCGCCCGTCGCCGCTGACGCCGGGTGTGGCGAAGGTCTGCCAGGCCTCGTGGATCTGCTGGCGACGCGGGCCATCGAGTTTGTAGCGGCCACTCTCGAAATCAACCCGCGAGTCCACGTCGCCTTGCTCGATCGTGATCGCGCCGGCGCTGGCCCGGAAGAACGCAATCTGCTGGCTATGGCCAACATCACTGAACAGGCGCAGCTTGCCCGGACCGTTGGGCTGAGCCGGGTCATCGGGCTGCAGCGTGTAGAAGTAGTAGCCGGTGATCGGTTGGCCGCTCATGCTCTGCAGGGGTCGATCCGGATCCAGCTGCGAGATCTGTACGCGCAGGGAATCGGCGATGTCGTCGCCACTGACCTGAATGCCGATGCTGCCGTTGCCGCCGCCGGCGATCACGGCGCGTAGGCGTGAGCCGCCACTGGCGGCGTCGTAGAGGGCAAAGCCGGTGCGATCGGCGTCCCAGGCCAGCCAGATCGCGTTTTCATTGGCGATCGTGCCGCTGGTGCTTTGCAGGCTGAGGGCGTTGCCAGGGTCGCTGATCGAAGCGCGGAAGCGACCGCCGGCGTAGCCGAAGTTGCCGTCGGCGAGTTTGATCACCCAGGCCTCGCTGCCGCCGGCATTCACCGAGCTGAAGCGTTCGAGCGCAACGGTGAGGTTGATGTCCTGACTGGTTGGCTTGTAGAGGCTGAGGTCGTCGACCTTGATCCAGGAATCACTCGGGGAGGTGTGGAAATCGTCCGCTCTGGTGAGGAACACCTGCGGTTGGATCTGCAGCCCCTCGTCGTCGCAGCAGGTGTTGGACGGGTTGGTCGGCTTGGCCAGCAGGCTGAGATGGATGTCGAGATCGTTGGCGTTGAAGATCGCGTTGATGTTCGTGACGAAGCCTTCGGCGCTCAGCCACCGGTCGCGGAAGTCGGCGACGTCGTCGGTGATGGCGTTGAAGCGATCGGCAAGGGCGGAGGCATCGGCAAGCCAGCTGGTGGGCACCCAGCCGGGCAGGGCATCGGCGCGGGTCTCGAGAGCATCGATCTGGCTGGAAAGCTGCCCCGCCAGGCGATCGATGGTGTCGATGAAGCCGTTCACGAAGGCGAACCAGCCGGCGGTGCATTCCGGCAGTGCCAGATCGTTGAACCCATCCAGGGCCGACTGGATCTGGCCTGCCAGCGCCAGGCCGGCATCACGGGCGTCATCGGCCACCTCCGCCGCGAGGGCGAGCAGATCGGTTTCGCTCAGATCGAGCGCGATGCCACCCTCCAGCTGGGGCGAGCGCAGGGAGCCGAAGGCCTGGGGCAGCACGCCTTCATCGATCAGGTCGGCACCGAGGGCGAGCTTCAGCCCGAAGGTGCGCGCCGGATCACCGATCGCGCTGAGGCGGTAGACGTTGGGGTTGCCATCGTCGTCGAGCAGCAGCGGTGTGGAAAAGGTGAGCTCGGTGAGGCGCAGGAAGGCGGCGACTGCCAGCTCCTGTTCCGCCAGGCTGGGCTGGCTGCCGGAGGGCAGCGCCAGGGAGAAGAAGTGTTCCTGCGCGACGTTGGGCCAGAGGTTCGGGGGCAGGGAGGCACCGGTATCGACCAGCTGCACGCCGGTCTCACAGGATTCAAGGATCGCCAGGCTGCCGGATGCTGCCAGCTCGAAGCGGAAGGAGGCGCTGAGATCGCCGATCACCAGCGCCAGGATGTCGCTGAGCACCTCACCCACCTGGCTGCCCTGACCCGCGAGGGAGCGGGCGAAGCCAGCGGCGTCGAGGCTGATCGTGCGCTCGATGCTGAGATCAGCAGTGGGCGCCAGCTCATAGCGATCGGTGGCGGAGACGCCGCTGCCCTCGGTGCTGTGGCTGAGCACCAGGGGGATGTCGGCCCCACGGAAGAGGGCATTCACACGCTCCACCAGCACCGCGGGGTTGAGAACGGTGTCCTGGAAGCTGCGGATCGCCGCGCTGATGCCCACCAGTCCGTCGCCAAGGCCGCCGAGTAGGGAGGCGGGTTCATCCGGCAACCAGTCGGGCAGGCGATCGAGCAGGTCTTCGCTCGCCTGGAAGCGCTGGCCCACCGAGGCCACGAGATCGGCGATCGCCGGCAGCAGCGCGCGCCAGCAGGCCAGTTCCTGGGCCGTGGGCAGATCGACATCGCCGAACAGAGCATCGACCTGATCGAGAACGGCATCGCCGAGCTCGCTGGCCAGCTCGGACACCAGATTCACCAGCGGATCCAAGGCCAGATCGAGATCGAGCCGCAGCCCCGCCGCGATCGCCAGGCTGGAATCCCCCACCAGCACCAGGGCATCAGCCAGCTGGGTGGTGGTGCCCGGGGTGCGCCGCTGCAGATCGAGGGCGGCCCCGGCATTGAGGCTCAGCACCTGGCCTGGGTTCTCGAGACGCACCGTCTGCGGTGCGGTGAGATCGGGCAGGGAGGCCGTGAGTTCGAGATCTTCGAGCCGCAGCTGGAGCTGGGCGGTGATCTCGGCGTTGGTGGGGTTGAGGGCGTCTCCGGCACTGAAGCTGAGGGTGTGGCCGGAGGCGGGGTCGCCGTCGGGCCAGTCGGCGCGAGGGCGGTTGAGGCCGATCGTGTCGACGTAGAGGAACTGCTCAATGCTGGTGGCACGGCTGTCGTAGCCGACCACCAGGCGGCCGTCGACATCGAGATCGAGGCTGAAGCTGCCCGCCATGCGGCCGTCGACCACGGAGAGCGCCGTGTCCAGAGCCGAACCGAGGGCGGGGCTGAGGCCACCCAGCATGGCGGTGATGTCGGCACTGCTGAAGGCGAAATGCCGATCGATCTCACTGCCCTCAGCGAAGGCCAGCTCATAGACGTACAGAGCTGGATCGCAACCGGCGGGCGCCGGAGATTCCACCAGCAGCTCGGTGCTGCCACCGGGACGGAGGCCCAGCGCCACATCCACGAAGCGATGATCGCGGTCGGGCGGATTGCCGCTGCCCGGATCGTTCTCAGGCAGCAGGCGCAGGTAGAGGCCTCTGCCCTGATCGTCCCCCAGCAGCAGCTGGCTGCCGGGACGGTCGCTGCCATCGGGGTTGCGGAAGCGGGCGATCGCGGTATCGAGATCGTCGCTGCTGAGGGCACCTGAATCCAGGAGCTCGCGCAGGGCCGAGAGCGCACGCGCCTGGGCCAGCTGGCGGTTGGCCGGATCCCCCTGAGCACCGGCGGCCTCGCCGGGGATAAGGGTCTCGTCCCACTCCCGCAGGGCGCGCTGGAGAACCAGGTGCAGACGTCGGTCGACGCTGCCTTCCGGGGCCGCGGCCAGACCGCTGATCAGGGTGTTCAGCCTGGCGGTGAGGGCAGTGGAGACGCCCTGGTCGTCGGTGGAGGCGGTGACCCGCACGCTCCGCTCGCTGGAGGGCAGGTGCGCGAAGGGGAGCAGCAGCGAGCGCAGCTTGTCGCGATCAGGAGCCAGAAACTGGTAGGCGCCGCTGTCGAAGTCGGAGAAACGCTCCCCCTTGAGCGTGATCGGCACCGTGGTGCGCCGAAGCAGCACGTTCTGACCGGAGGATCGCAGCTGGACCTCCGCAGGTTGTCCACCGCCGGCCGCGGTGAGGGCGTAGCTGAACGACTCCCGGGCCTCGAACGGCAACCAGGTGGCGCCATTGTTGCGGCTGACCTGCAGATCACCACCCGGAGCGAGGTAGGAGACGCTGCCGCTCTGACCGCTGCGCAGGCTCGCCGGCGGCAGCTCGATCACGAGGGTCTGGGCGGCTCCGGGCTTGAAGCTCACCCGGCTGGGCAGCAGGGCTCTGTCGTCGACCACCACCACGAAACGGCCCGGATCGAGGGCACTCCGGGCCGGATCGAGCCCGGCCACGCTCAGCTCAAGGCGCTGGCCGCCCACGGCGGTGGCCGCCCGATCGAGGAACGGAGCCAGGGCCTTGCCGCCGGCGTCCCGCAGGGCGGCGGCATCGAGCCGATGCAGCACCAGGGTGGCATCGGCCGCCAGGCCGGCCGGGAGGGTCAGCCGCAGGGTGCCGTCGGCACCGATCGTGCTGGCCGGATCGTTGAGGTTGAAGCTGCGCAGCAGGCTCGGGGCCGGCACCACCAGGGGAGGGGTGTCGCAGCAGTCGGCCGGCGTGGCGGGATCGGGCCGGGCCAGCAGGCGCAGCCGCAGACTGAGACCCGCATCGCTGAACAGGCCGTTGACCAGCCCGACGAAGCCCTCGGCGGTGAGCACCTGGGAGCGGAAGCGATCGAGCTGACCGACCACCACCCGCAGACCATCGGCCAGGCCGCCGGCGGCATCCTGCGCCTCGGATGGCAACCAGGACGGCAGCTCCGGCAGGGCGTCGACCCGCCCGGAGAGATCGCCCACCAGGGCGATGAAGCGATCGACGAAGGCGAGCCACTCCGCTGGACACTGCCCAGTGGCTCCGACGCATCCGAGCGCGTCGCCGATCTGCTGGAGCTGATCGCTGACAGCCTGTCTGAACTGTTCGAACAGCGCTCCGGCACCACCATCGCGCTGGAAGCGCAGGCTCAGCGCGGCATCGCCACGAAACTGGAGGGCCTCTCCGGCCTCGGCGAGGGGAAGGATGCCGGCGGCGAGGCGCGGATCGCCACCTGTGCTGTAGAGATCCAGGTAGGCGGCACCATCGAGGCGCACCAGGCGGGTGAGGTCGATGCCGGAGAGCCAGCCCGGCAGCGAGCTGCCCGGGGCGAGCCCGATCGAGGCGCTGAAGCCCGCCAGCAGCTCCGCCTGGCGGCCATCGAACCCCTCAAGCTGGGGTAGCAGGGCGTTCCAGTCGATCCCGGAGCCGGCGTCGTAGGAGGCCGCCCCCAGGGCCGGGGCTCCGGCACGGGACCCGTTGGTGTCGAGCAGCAGGGCGTGATCCGTGACCGCAGTGCCCAGATCGATACCGAAACGCAGCCCGCCCTGGAGTTCGGCGGTGAGTTCGGCGGTGAGGATGGGCAGGTCCGGGGGGGCGAGGCCCAGGGCCGCCTGCAGCAGCTGCCCGATCGGCAGCGGCAGGGACACGCTGCTGCGCATGCCGGAGAAATCGAGCTCCAGCCAGGAGGGCGCGCTCGGGCTTCTGTTCGCCAGATCGGTGAGGCTGGGCAGGGTCCCATGCACCTCCACCCGTCTGTCACCCGTCAGCGCCAGGGGAGTGTTGATCGTGCTGTCGATCAGCGCCTGCAGGCGGGCCACCAGCTGCTGCGGCAGCACTGGCCCGAGTTCCAGCAGGCCGCTCTGCAGATCCCGCAAGGGGTCGCTGAGCAGGGCGGCATAGCGCTGTCGCTCGGCCTCGCTGAGCAGCGGGGCGAGCACGGCGGAATCGAGCAGGCCGCTCTCCAGCTGATCGGCCACGGCATCGGTGAGCATCACCAGGCCGCCGAGCACACAGCGGAGTGTGGAGAGGTCCCAGCTGGTGAGGCCGGCAAGGGCGGCGGTGTCGCTATCGCGGATCGCCTCGATCACCTCGCGGCCGTAGGCGTCGAAGTCGAAACGGCGGATCGCCGTCCACACCCGCGGGCTCAGATCAGCCAGCTGCTGCCAGGGCGCCAGGTTGCCGGCCGGGAACGAGGCCAGGATCGGCCAGGCGGCGGGATCGAGCCGGAGGATCCGGTCGGAGGTGGCCTGATCGAGGTCGGCGAACCAGCCATAGAGAGCCTCACTGCCCGCCAGCAGCCCGGCTGCGGTGGCGCGGGCGGCAGGATCGGCCAGCAGCGGTGGCAGGCCATCGACCAGATCAACGGCGCAGATCAGGTCGCAGAGCTCGAGATCGGTGCGCTCGATCACGCTGTAGAGGTCGAGCAGCGCGCCGGGCACCGCCGCCAGGGCCGCGGCGCCGGCGATGCTGTTGCCGACCTCGCTGAAGCGGAAGCCATCCTCCGGCGCCAGCCAGAGCGGCAGCAGGGAGACTGCCGGATCGCTGAGGGCGGCCAGCAGCTCGCCGGTGACACCGGGGATGGCGCCGCTGCGCAGGCTCTCGGTGGCTTCACGGCTGGACAGGCCCTCGCGCAACAGCGGTTCGAGGGCCGGGATGCGGTCGAGGAGGCGGCTGACCATGCCGGCATCGCCGCCCGCCCGCAGCAGGTTGTCGTAGCCCCAGAGCAGCAGTCCTGCCGCCAGCGCTTCGCCGGCGGCACCCTCCCAGAACGGCGTGTCGTCAGCGTTGCCCTGCTCGGTGTCGCTGAACAGCAGGCCGAAGAGCAGGCGCAGATCCTCCACGCCGTAGGAGGCGGTGAAACGGCAGAGCAGATCGCCGAGATCAAGATCCAGGCGGTTGTCGGTACCAGCCCCGCCGCCGCCACTGCCGGGCGTGCCGCTGCTGCTGGACGTCCAGCTGGTCTGGAGCGTGCCTTCCCCGGCCAGGCGCCGCTCCACCGCGAAGGACGCCTCGACGAAGCGGAAGGCGGGATCGCGTGGTGCTGTCCCCTGCTCCCAGGCGAGGGTGTAAGTGGAATCGGCGTAGCGGCGCTCGCCGGCGTTGGCCTCCGGCAGGCGCGGCACCGGTGGCAGCAGCTCCTGGAGCTGGGGCTGATCCAGTCCGGGCAGCGTGGCGAGGCGCTGGATCAGGTGGCTGCGCATGGCGTCGGCACGCGCCACCGCCAGGCCACGGTTGGTGCCTTCGTAACCGAGGTTGAGCAGCTTGGTGCGCAGCGACGGCGTCAGCGGCTCAGGGTCGGTGGAGGCACTGATGCGAACGTCCCGCACGCTCTGCTGTCCGGCGGCGATCGAGGCCACGATCCGGTCGATCTCGGCCCGCTCACTCAGGGGAAGCTCGAAGGCGCCGGAGGCATAGAGGTTGTTGATGTCACGCTGGGCGTAGACGATGGTTTCCTGGTCCTGGCTGAGACGGAGCCGATCAACAGGCCCACCGGCGACATTGGCCCCGGCGTAGACGTTGTAGAGGGCACTGCCGGGAGTGGCAGGTTTTAGGAAAAGTTGCTGTGGGCGCCCCTAGTTCCATCCGCGGGGTATCGGGCTGTCGGCAGCCAGGCGCGGCAGGCGGGAGCCCGGGCTGAGCCTGAAGCTCAGCAGCCGACCGTTGCCGATGTGAGCCCTCAGGTCGGCATCGTCGACACGGAGCTGGCTGGTGGCGATCTGGAAGGCCCCCAGATCCAGGCTGGCCGCGTGCGTGGTGGTGGTGGCAGAGGCGTCCGCGCCACCACCGGCCGCTGAACCGGCTCCGGGCGGTGCCATCAGCGCGCGCAGAACGCCGAGGAAGTCGTCGACCATCCCGACCACGTGCAGCACCTGCTGGCGGTGCAACAGCCAGTTCAGATCGCCGCTGTCGTCGAAGTTGCCGTCGGCGCTCCCGAATCCGGCCATCAGCGCGGTGGCGCTCGCTGCAGCAGGATCGACCATGACGCCGAACCGTTGGCGCCCTGCGGCGGCGGGGTCCGGTTGTGGCAGATCCTGCAGCAGCATTGAATGCTGGTTGTCGACCAGTTGGATCAGCTGCTCACCTGCTCCTTCCGCCAGACCGGTGAAGGCGGTGAGGCCGACCGGGTGGAAGGCGAGATTGCTGTGCAGATTGACCACCCCGCTCAGCAGGATGTCGAGGTCGCGTGGCAGTTCGGGCTGGTTGTTGAGGGGGTTGAAGCCGCGGAAGCTGACTTCACCCGGCAGATGCTGATCGCCGGCGAGGCCCACCACATCGCCCAGCGACAGCTGGAACGCCACATCGGCGATCACCTGGCTGTCCCAGGGCTGTGTGAGGGCGTCGACTTGCCAGTCCTGGATGCCGGGGGCATGGAACGCCACGAGCCGGTAGACCGGCAGGCCCACTCCGTTCACCACAGCGCTGCCATCGGCAACGGCGGCGGTCAGGCGGGCGATGGCGAGGGCATAGCTCTGCAGGCTGTCGACCAGATCGCCACCCAGGGAGCTGAGCTTTTCGCTGAGGCTGGGCTCGTTGTCGCTGGATGCGCCATCACCGCTGAGCAGATCGGTGAGGAGGGCCAGATTCAGACCGCCGCCGAGCAGCCCGAGCCAGTTGCTGTCGGTGATCGGCTGGGCGGCGAGGCTGGTCAGGCTGTCGGCCAGATCCGCCAGCGGCTCGCTGATCAGGTTCTGCTCGATGCCCTTCAAAGTGCCCACCGGATCGAGGGCGGTGAGGGTGAACTGCTGGGCCAGGGCGGCGCCGAGGCTGTTGCCGGTGAAGCTGATCGGCGCCAGGTTGCCGTCCGCCAGGCCGGGCAAGCTCCAGGCGGTGAGGTCGGCCATGATCTGGCCGATATTGGTGAGGTACTGCATGATGCCCACCCCCGCGGGGTTGGCGTCGTCGAGCACCCCGGCGAGGTTGTCGGTGCCCTGCAGGGCCAGGATCGGATAGGAGCTGGTCGGGCGCACGCTGGCGCCGAGCCAGAAGGCATCGCCGGCCGCCGGCAGGGCGGCACCGGTGGGCGTGAGGTCTCCGGTGCCAGCGAGCACCGCATGGGTGGCGAAGAAGCCGCTGGCGGAGGTTTCTCCGAAAGAATCCTCTGCGGCCTGACGCTGCGATTCAGGGGTGAGGCCGTAGAGGGCCTCAATCCGCAGGTGGTCGCGAATGGTTTCCGGCTGCCAGCCCCAGAGGCCGTAGAGGCGATCGGCATTGAGCACGAGCCTGTCGGCCCCGGCGTCACTGCCGGCTCCGGCCTCCAGGCGCAGGGCGGACGCCGCCGCCGCATCGATGCTGGCCTGCACCGGCGCGTTGACCGTGAGTGCGCGAAAGAGGGTGAGAGCATCAGCAGGGTTCTCGAACAGCTTGTAGCCCTGAAGCGCCCCAGGATCTGAGGCTGTCCAGAACGGCACCGCGTACAACCGCGTCGGAGCCACTCCCGGACCCACCACCAGCGAGCCGTTGGCCCGCCGCATCGTCACCGGGGCCGAGGCACCATCGGCGCTGCGCTGCAGGTCGAGCACCAATGGCTGCGAGAGCGTGCTGCGACGACCATCGGCGAGCGCGAAGCCGAAATCGTTGAGGTCCCACTGGCCTGGCTGGGCCGCCAGACCGGGCGATCCGGCGGGCACGAGCCGCAGCAGATCGGCCTCCGCATCGATCTGGGAGGCGCGCAACAGCACCTGCTCATCACGGGCGTAGACGCGACTGCCATCGACAAGCCGGCTGGCATACGAATCCCGCTGCACGGTGGGGGTGGCATCGATCAGGCCGGTGGCGCTGAAACCGAAGGTGGCCTGGATGGCCGCGGCGGTGCTGCCGGTGAGATCGAGCAGCGGCACCTCGCCGTTGGCCAGCAAACGGGTGTGGCGCTCGAAGAACTGATCACTCAGTTCGCCCAGCTCCAGGCTGCGCAGGGCACCGCTGCCTGGGGTGCCGCTGAACAGATAGCCGTTGTCGTCGCGCAGGCGCAGGGCCTCGAGGGTGCCTTTGGGAACCACTCCGGTCGCGCCGTCCGCCACCAGCCCCGCCACCAGGTGCAGGATGCCCTCAGCGAAGATCCGCCCCTCATCCCCGCGGGGCTCGGGCAGATTCAGGGTTTCCTGCAGGCAGTGCCCCGCCTGCTCGATCAGCATCTCGGCCAGGTCCACCACGGTGGCCTGTTCCGCCCAGGCGCGGTTGAGCAGCAGGTCGCCGCCACCGGCGCCATCGCCGATCCAGCCGGCGGTGAAGCCGGAGAAACGGTCCTCGAACAGACGATCGGCGCCCAGCACGGCCGGTTCGCCCGCCGGTGCGCTCAGGCCCGGGAACAGGGCCTCAAGCGCCACGGGGCGGCCCACCAGCTTCGGGTTGGCCAGGGCGCCGCTGTTGCTGAACAGCTCTGGCAGGGCGGTGTCGAGGGCTGCTTCGAAACCGGCACTGCCGCCGCGGGCCAGTTGGCGCAGGATCATCCCGGCGGATTGCCCGCCCGGATCGATCGCGAAGGCTTCACAGAGCAGCCGCTCCACGGCCTCGGGCCGCTCGCTCCAGAGCTGACTCAGCCAGCCTCCCGCCAGTTGTCTGGCCTGGGCCAGGCGTGAACTGAGGGTGCTCAGGACCGGAAGGCTGGCGGTCATGGCGGGCGGGGGGAAGGCGAGTGATGCGTGAAGCCGGTGGTGGCTCAGTCGTTGTCGGCGGGCTGTGACCCCGCTTCAGGGTTCTGCAGGCGCTGGAAAGCTTCGGGATTCTCCACGGCCAGGCGTAACTGGGCCGCCAGGGCGCGGCGACCGACATCCATCAGCGCCAGCTGGTTGCGGATGCTCTTCATCTCCTCTTCGGACGCCCGGATCGCCGCAACCAGCTGCTTGGCGGGGTCTGAAAGACTGTCGTAGGCATACTGCTTACCGGCCAGGGTGATCGTCGGCCGCTGGACGTCGCCGGTGTTGGCGGGAGAAACGGAATCCACTGCTGCGGATTGGTGGCTAATTCTTCAACCCTAGGAGCGTGTCGCGCATAGGTCGTGTCCATCCTCTCCACAGACGGCCCTGAATCTGCCCAGATCGCTGTTGCTGCAACCGATCCGGGCGAGACAATGGGGCATGAGCAAGACCTTCCGCCCCTGGAACCCCGAGCAGACGCTGCTGCTGCCGCCCTCACCGGTGGACTGGCTGCCTCAGAACCATCTGGTGTTCTTC
>JBJTBH010000010.1:0-2193 GCA_046091285.1 Cyanobacteriota bacterium
GCGCCATACGGCCACCAGGCGCCCCTGAATCACCACCTGGTCGGCATCGAGCACGATCGGGGCATAGGCCGGATTGGCGGCCTCCAGGCGCACCCGCGAGCCCTGCCGCACGAAATGCTTGAGGGTGGTGCCGCTTCCAGGCACCAGGGCGCTGACGATCGCTCCGGCCTTCAGGTCTCTGGGGTCGTTCACCGGTTCCATCAGCACCACGTCGCCGTCGGCGATGTGCGCATTCACCATCGAATCGCCATTCACCGTCAGGGCAAACAGCCCGCGGGTGCTGAGCACCGGCTCCAGGTCGAGCCGCTCGCTCACATCGTCGAAGGTCTCCACCAGGCCGCCGGCGGCCACGGCCCCCAGCACCGGGATCCCCGCCTGCTCTTCATCGCCCAGCAGCTGCAGGGTGCGGGCCTGACCTTCCTGCCAGGTGATCCAGCCCTTCTGCTGCAGGTGCCTGAGACGGCTCTGGATCGGGGCCGGTGATCGCAGGCCCATCGCCTCCATCATCTGGCGGATCGAGGGGCTGTGGCGATGCTCGACGATGTAGCTCTGCAGCCAGTCGTAAAGCTGTTGCTGCGCCTCCGTCAGGGCCGCCAGGGTTCCGCTTCCGGTACGCGCTGGCGCGGCGGGGCTGGCGAGGGGGGACAAGGGCAGTACGGATGAACCATTGTCCTGTTCTGCCAGGTCGCGGAGGATTTGTCCAGGGGGTCAGGCGTGATCCAGCAGCGCTGCCAGCAGGGCCTGCTGAGCATGCAGGCGGTTTTCGGCCTGATCGAAGATGCGGTTGCTGCTGCCTTCCATCACGCCGGCGCTGATCTCCAGCTCCCGGTAGGCGGGCAGGCAATGCAGCACGATCGCGCGCGGATCCGCTTCGGCCACCAGCTCTTCATTCAGGCACCAGCCGGCGAAGGCCTGCTCACGGGCCGCCTTTTCCTCCTCTTGTCCCATGGACGCCCAGACATCGGTGTAAAGAGCCTGGGCGCCCCTCACCGCCGCCACCGGCTCATGAACCACCTCGATGCTGCAGCGCCCCGCGGCCAGTTGCCGTGCCTGCGTGAGCACGGCCTGGGCGGGGGCATAGCCCACCGGGCAGCCGATGCGCACGTTCACGCCCAGCAGGGCACCGCAGAGCATCAGGGAATGGGCGACATTGTTGCCATCACCTACATAGGCCAGTGTCAGCCCCTGCAGCCGCTCCAGGGTCAGGCGGCCATCGGCCTCGCCGGCGAAGCACTCGGCCAGGGTGAGGTAGTCGGCAAGAGCCTGGCAGGGGTGCTCCAGGTCGGTGAGGGCGTTCACCACCGGAATCGAGGCCCAGTGCGCATACTCCTCGAGCTCCTCCTGGGCGAAGGTGCGGATCGCCAGGGCGTCCATGTAGCGGCTGAGCACCCGGGCCGTGTCCGGCACCGGTTCACCTCGTCCCACCTGGGTGACGGAGGGATTGAGATCGATCGTCTGGCCGCCCAGCCGGGCCATCGCCACCGTGAAGCTCACCCGCGTGCGGGTCGAGGCCTTGGTGAAGATCAGGCCAAGGGTCCTGCCCGGATGGCTCACCGTCAGCCGCCCTGCTTTCAGATCAGCGGCCAGGTGCAGAAGCTCAGCGTTCTGGTCGGCCCTGAGATCGGCGGAGGAGAGAAAATCTCCTCCCGCCAGGCCGGCCAGGGATGGATAGCGGCTGAGTTGGGTGGCCATCGGCCCATCTCAAAGAACCCTTATCTGCGATCAGGGGGCCCGCCGTCAAGGGGTGGTAGCAATCGCTCTGCGGCCGTCAATGGAACCGTGGCGGTCGAGTCGTGACATCACTGAGGATCCTCAGGGGGAGCCTGGCACGATCGGCTCGCTCAGGACGCATCGTCATCTTTCCAGGTTGGGACCCTTCGGGCCCGTTCGAGCAGCCAGCTCCAGAAGCTGTCGCGCAGGGCCAGGGCTTTGTGCATGCCCGAGGTCAGATCCCGGCGGCCTTCGGGGGTGGTGGCGAAGTCAGCCGCGATGCGGCGCAGGCTTTCCTGGTGGTGATCGTCGACGCTGGTATGCAGCGGAAAGAAGACGAGTATCCGTTCAGGGGTCGTGACAGCGCAGAGCGGCGATCGGCTCTGCTGACGGCTTGACAGCGCCCTGATTCTTGCTTGCATCTCAGGCAGAGACGGCTTGAGATGAGCAGCGCTCCTGCTGGAATTCCAGAAGCGGTTTGGC
>JBJTBH010000011.1:0-2274 GCA_046091285.1 Cyanobacteriota bacterium
CACCTGTACCCGCTCCTCGTTGACGAAAATCGGGCGCTCGCAGCCGCGGAACGCTTCACTGAAACTGACGTTGAGCGTGGCCTCGGCATCGAGATTGAGAGGCTGGGAGCGGGGTCCACCGGTGCCGGGAAAGCCCGAGGCTCCGGCGAAGCCAGCCGGAAAACCGGAACCGAAACCGAAGCCGCCGGCCCCCGCGCCCCCGCCGCCCCCGAAGCGGCCGAGAAGATCGTTGATGAACTCGTCGAAATTGCCGTAGCGGCCGAAATCAACATCGGCGCCCCCGGAAGCGGCCCCCGCCTGGTTCCAGTACTGACCGAACTGCTCGTAACGCCGCCGCTTGTCGGGATCGGAGAGCACCTCATAGGCCTCACTGATCTCCTTGAACTTCGCCTCGGCGGACGCATCGCCGGGATTGACATCCGGATGGTATTGGCGGGCCAGCTTGCGAAACGCGCGCTTCACCGTGTCGGCATCGGCCCCACGCTCGACGCCCAGGACCTTGAAGTAATCGCGATAGCCGTTCACACGGAAGAAGGCAACGGGGGGCAGGCGCAGCGGCCGACCCAATCCTCTCAGTGACCCTGTGCCGCCGCGGCCCTGCGCAGGGGCGGAAGGCCGAACGCCGGGGCTACGGTCGGCATCCCGCCACCATCCCTGTGATGTCCGCCCTGCGTTCGTTGCTTCTGACGGCAGGTCCGATCCTGCTGCTGATCGCCGGAGCCCCCTCCAAGGCCGGATGGCAGGCCCGGACCGTGCCACCGAACGAGACAGGGGGAGCGCAGAGCGGCACCACCGCCAGCGCCATCGATCGCCTGACGCTGGCGCAACGGCTGACTCGGAGCGGAGCGTTGTTCTACGGCGCCTGGTGGTGCCCCCACTGCAGCCACCAGAAGGAACTCTTCGGCGGCAGGGCCAGCGCCTTTCTGCCCTATGTGGAATGCGACCGCGACGATGAAGGGCGCCGTCGCTGCGCCACGGCAAGGGTGCGGGCCTACCCGACCTGGGTGATCGGTGCGGAGCGCCGGGAAGGGGTGCTCAGCCTGGAGGAGCTGCAGGCCTGGCTGAACACCATCACCCCCACGGGCCAGCGGGATGGAACGCCGGCCGCGACCCCGGCACGGCCCCCCGGCGACACGCCTTCCCCCATGCCCTGAGGCGGGTGCGCTGAAGGCTGACCCTGCCGTTCAGTTGCCACGGGGAGGGCCGTTGTAATGCACCTGCACCACCTGTGTGCCGGAGGGCGCCACGAGGATCTGGGTCTCCACCGTCGCCGCCTGGTGGTAGACCTCCCAGCCGGGGGGGCCGCCGAGAAAGCGGAAGCTGAAGCCCTGAGCGCTGCTGCCGATCAGACAGGAGCCGCCATCACGGCTGTGCATGCAGTTGGCGGCGAAATAGCGGTTGAGACCGCCGTTGATCTTCTCGGCGGTCATCCGGGCCAGGTTGGTGGCCCGCTGCAGGTCACCACCGAGCTGAGCCCGGACGGCGGAGCCGCCCAGCAGCGTGAGGCCGATGGCAGCAGCGAGGGCCAGGGACTTTCGCATCACGGTGCAGCCTGACAAACCTCAAGGTTTAGGGAGGGATCGGCGAGCGCACCGGTGCCGAGCACTCAGGGCCGGACAGCTGTCAGAAAGGTTCACGCGGCTGGGCACCTCCCGCGCTGCCGCAAGACCCGGGGGCGTGAGGGGGTGCCACCCTTCAAGGCTCCCGGCCGGCCTCAAACGGGGATGGATTGTTTGCCTCAGCCAGAGCAGCGGTGCCCGGATCCGAACGACGTCAACTGAATGTGCCCTTGGATCCCTTGTTGGTGGACTCCCTCAAGAAGAGAGCGGCGGAGGAAGGCGTCACCCTGAGCCAGTTGGTGCAGCTGCTGCTGCGGGCCGCCATGGAGGGATGGTCCGCAGCCCCCACCCTGCAGACACGCCTCGACGACCACGAACAGCGCCTGTCACGACTGGAAAGTCACCCTTTGTTGAAGACCGCGCCACCTGAAGGCACGGCAACCGGAGAACCGACCTAAGCTGCTAAGACGACCTAGAAAGGCTTCGCCGGGAGGCAGATTTGTGTCTGAATCTCTCCGATCTGAAACACGCGCCAGCCGCCGCTCGATGCACCTGTCCACCACTGTTCCGGCCGCGTTGATGGCGGCCCTGGAGCAACGGGCGACTTGATTACCCATAAACCTCCGCGACCCTGAGATCGCGCTCGGTGCAGGGCATGCAGCAACAGACCGCATTGGCGATCCGTTCGGTCATCGCCGCCAGCGAGAAGCGTCTG
>JBJTBH010000012.1:0-2579 GCA_046091285.1 Cyanobacteriota bacterium
GCGGATGGCTGGCAGGGATCCGTTCCTCGATCGAGACGTAGGAGAACAGAAAGCCGCTGCGCTCCTGCTGACCTCGCATCACGGGATCTGCGATTGCTCCATTTTGGCAGGGATAGCCGGGTTTTTCAGCGAACTCTTAGGGACGTTGACCGAGGCTCCCGGTGGCATCCATGGGTCTCGACTGCATCAGATATCAGGCAACGGATCGGATGCCTCAGATTTCGTGCATGAGATCTCAGGCTTCTGATCCTTTTGCCAGATTTTCTACGACAGATCTTTTTGCCAGATCTTCTGCAACAGATGGCATTGTTCAGCAATATGGCATTGATCAGCAATATGGCATTGATCAGCAGATGGAATGCCATGACGATGGCGAAATTTATAATTCATGCTTTTTCTTTGGTTGGCAGGCGTCTGTCCTCGCTTGCGGTCAGCTTGACAGGCAGGAGGATGACGCTTGCGAGGGATGGTGCTTCCATCATGGGACCTGGATTCAGATCCCGGCTCCCTCGCCGAAGGTTTCCTGCCTGGCGCGTGCCTGGGTGATCGTTGTTCCTGGCGGTACGCTTTCCGTGATCCAGACATTGCCGCCGATGGTTGATCCCTGACCGATCGTCACCCGGCCGAGAATGGTGGCACCGGAGTAGATCACCACATCATCCTCGACGATCGGATGACGCGGTAATCCCTTCACCAGATGGCCCTGCTCATCGATTGGAAACGATCTGGCGCCGAGGGTCACGGCCTGGTAAATGCGGACTCCATCACCGATCACCGCTGTTCCCCCGATCACGACTCCAGTGCCGTGATCAATGAAGAAGCGCTCACCGATTCGGGCCCCTGGATGGATATCGATGCCGGTGGCGGCATGGGCGTCTTCTGTGATGATCCGGGCGATCACCGGAACGCCCTGCTGATGCAGCAGGTGGGCGAAGCGATGATGCGTGATCGCCTTGATGCCCGGGTAGCAGGCCACGATCTCATCGAGGCTGTCGGCGGCTGGATCCCCGTGATAGGCGGCGTCGATATCAGAATCGAGCAGCGCCCTGATCCCTGGCAGGGCTTTGGCAAAGGTCGTGGTGATCGCCGTCGCTTCCGCCATCACCCTGGCGTGATTGTCTTCCGCGGAAGCGGCTCCGAGGCGGCCGCTGAGCTCGATCGCCACCTGCTCCTTGAGCCCTTCAAGGCTGCGCACCAGGCAGGCTTCCACCTGTTCATCACTGCTGAGTGGGCTGTCCGGATCCAGCAGCCCCAGCCGGTTCGGATACAGAGCCTGACGCAGCGAGGAAATGATTGCACGCAACCGTTGCCCAGAGGGCAGCTGCACGGCGCGGCGTGGTGGATCACTGCGCTGCAGGGCCTCGCGACGGATGACGCCGAGGGCGGCCGCCACTTCGGCCACAGGAATCGGTTCGGGGCTGCGGGTCATCCCAGGCGTGCTCTGCTCTGGCGAAGCCCTAACGCTTCGCGGATTCAACCGGCATTCTCACCTCTGGCCGCTCTGTCAGCGTCGTTCAGGATCGGGTTGGTTGGATTTCTGCTCCACTCCCGCCAGGATCCATCGTGATTGAGGAGCCGCTCCGGCGCCCACCCGAGACGGGCGAGAGCAAACAGCATGGTCGTGCTGCGGACACCCGACTGGCAGTACACCACCTGATCCTTTCCAGGGTCGACGCCATGGCGATCCACCAGCGCTGCCAGCTCCGCGTCGGATCGGAAGGCCGTGCCATCACCGTCGCCTTGTCGGAACTGTCGCCAGCAGAGGTGACGGCTCCAGGGAATCCGACCCGCTCGCCGCGCACCCCGCAGCCGCTTCCGGCCACTCCATTCCTCCTGATCTCGGGCGTCCCATAACTGAATGTGATCCTGATTCCTGGCCTTCCAGATCTCGTCGTTGGTGGCGATCGCGAAGCCGACGCTGCTTCTGGTCTGGAAGGTTCCTGTTGGAGTTCGATGGTGTTCCGTTGCGTGCTTTCTCCTCCCTGGATCGCCGGGTTGCGGTCCGGAGCGCGTCGGCAATCCGGCCTGCCTCCAGGCCTGAAGCCCTCCGTTGAGGACGCGCACCTGTGGATGGCCGTAGTGCTGGAAGGCCCACCAGAGCCGAATCGCGTCATAGGGCTCATCGATCAGAACAATCTTTGAGTTGTTGTGCAGTCCAAGGGATCGAGCCCAGCGGCTGAATCCTGAGGCATCAATCAGTCTGGAGCTTCCGGGCGCCGACAGTCGGGGGCGCCACACCTGGCTGGACCCCGGCACGTGGCCCAGCCAGTATCGCCAGCGCGGCATCACCGAGACGATCACAAGCTCCGGATCCTGGCGCCGGCTCTCTTCGTGCAGCTCGTCCACCTCGATCAGGTTGTTCATCGTTCGGTCCGCAGCGAGTCTTCCGTTGTGGTTGGGTGTGCCTGCAGGCCCCTCGGAGCCTGTCGCGCATAGCCCCACCGCCGCTTCTCCGCAGACGCCCTCAAATCTGCCCAGATCCCAGTGACAGCAATGGATCTGGGCGATAGAATGGGGCATGAGAAAGCCCAAAACCTTCCGTCCCTGGAACCCTGAGCAGACGCTGCTGCTGCCGCCCT
>JBJTBH010000013.1:0-3490 GCA_046091285.1 Cyanobacteriota bacterium
GCTGCCGGTGCTGCTGGCGAGCCTGCCCGGCGTGCCGGCGCTGCTGCAGGACCCCGCCCGCACCCTCGTGCCCCAGTCGATCTGGGGCCGCCTCAACGACCTCAACCACCAGGGCGAGCGCAAGCTGGCCTCCCTGCGCCTCAGCCAGTGGACCGTGGCGGCCGGCCTGATCGCCGAGCGCCCCTGGCTGGGCTGGGGGGCCGCCGCCTTCAGCGTGCTCTACCCCCTGCGTACCGGCACCTGGCACGGCCATCCCCACAACATCGCCGTTGATCTGGCCCTCAGCCACGGCTTGCCGGCGGCCGTGCTGCTGGTGGGCTTCGTGCTCGGCCTGCTCATCCGCGCTGCCAAGCGGGGCATGCCCACCGGCCCCGTGTTCGAGCGGGCCTGGTGGGCCTCGGTGCTGGTGCTGGTGCTGCTGCACGCCAGCGACATCCCGATGTACGACAGCCGGGTGAACATCGCGGGCTGGATTCTGCTGGCGGGGTTGCGCTGTAGTCGCTGACGGCCGCAGCTGGGCCGGCGGACTAAACGAAGTTGGTCCAGGCCTGTGTGATGCCCAGGATGAACACGCCACTGCCGCTGGCCAGGTTGACACCTTTGATCAAGGCAACGTATTCATCGGAATTGCTGAAGGTCTTGTTGCCATCGCCGAGGAACAGCTCCGTGTCGCCTCCGTTGTTGCGAATCAGATACTGAGCGTCACTGCGGAGTTGAATTTTGTCGTTCTCGGATGCTTTCAGGTCATTGATGACTGCATAATCGGCTGTGCCCTGATTTCTGGAATTGGAATCATTGTAGAAGGTGCCACGCCTGGAATCGGCCAACACAAAGAGGTCCGCACCCGCCAAGCCGGTGAGCGAGTCGATGGTGCCCCTGCCGTTGTCTGAACCGTCGCGGCTCACGCCGCCGATGATGTTGTCGCCTGGGCTGCCGCTGAGGGTATTGTTGGCCCCTGTCCCCCAAATCTCCGAGATCGGGGGTGGGGTCTCGTTGTCGTTGATCGTCAGATTGGCGGTGGTGTTGCCGGCTGTGTATCCCGTGCCATTACCGATTTTAAGGACGATACTTTCCGGTCCCTCGTAGTCGGTGTCGTCGACAGGTTGAATGACGATATCCGCGGTCGACGCACCGGTCTGGAAGGTGACGCTGGCTGGCGTTGCGGTGTAATCGCCGCCAAAGGTGGCTGTTCCCTGCCAGAGCACATTGATCGTGAGGGCGTCAGATGTGCTGCCGGTGCGTGTGAGCTGGAAGCTGCCAGTGTCTGATCCTGCCTCTGACGCCGTGCTGTCGGTGGTTGTGACCGAAACCGTTGGTAGGGTGGGTGCGCCAAGAATTTCGCCCAGTCGGGTGATGGCGGTGGGCACGAACAGTCGCCCGCCTGAGGCCGTGGTGCTGGCCAGGGAGGGGGTGGCTGCACTGCCTTCCAGTAAGGCCAGCTTGATCTGCGCGGCGGTTGCAGTGGGGTAGATCGATGCGAGCAGCGCAGCGGCACCCGTCACATGCGGTGTGGCCATGGAGGTGCCGCTGTATGACGCATAGGAATTGTTGGGCACGGTCGACCAGATGTCCGAGCCGGGGGCACCCAGGTCCACCGTGGTCGCCCCGTAATTGGAGAAGCTGGAGCGTGCGCCGGTACTGGTGATTGCGGCCACTGCAATCACGTTGTTGCTGCTGTAGTTCGATGGATAGTTGGCAGCGCTGTCGTTGTTATCGCCGATGCCATCGCTGCCGCCATTGCCGGCTGCAGCAATGAACAGGAGGCCAGCGTTGTTGGCCCGTTGGATCGAGTCGGCCAGGGCCTGTGAGTAGCCGACACCGCCCCAGGAATTGTTGGTGGCGACGATGTTGACGCCGCGGTTTCTCAGATCAGTGAAGTAGTCGACAGCTTTGATCGCGTTTGCTGTGGAGCCGCCATTGCTCCCCAGAAACTTGGCGCCGAGGAGTTTGACGTTCCAGTTGACCCCCGCGACGCCGATGCCATTGCCGCCGCTGGCCCCAATCGTGCCGGCCACGTGCGTTCCGTGGTCGTCAGCGGTGCCGTCGTAGATCGTGTTGTTGTTGCCGGCAAAGTCCCAGCCATACACGTCGTCGATCAGGCCATTGCCGTCGTCGTCGACCTGGTTGCCTGCGATTTCACCCGGGTTCGTGCCGGCGTTGGCCACCAGGTCCGGGTGAGTGTGTTGATAGCCCTCGTCGATGATGCCGACGTAGACACTCTGTGAGCCTGTGCGATCCGCCGTCCAGGCTTCGATCGCGCCGCTGCCAAAGCTGTTGGCGGGGTTGCTGGAGGGGCCGTAGAGCCCCCATGTGCTGCCGTTGGTGACGTAAGGGTCGTTACTGGTGGCCTGTCGCTCCAGTCGCCAGTTCTTCTCGGCGTAGGCCACCCCTGGGCGTCGGCTGAGGGTGGCCATGGCCTGTTCGGCACTCAGGCCTGGGGGCAGGTCTACCCACTCGAGCACCCCAGCGCCGCTGCTCCGCATGGCGGCGGTCTGGATGGTTTCCCGCAGGCTCAGCCCCAGTGCTGCACGGTCATTGGCGCGTTCTTCGGCTGTCCTGCCAGGCTGCCAGCTCACCAGCAGGCCGTCGAAGGCATCGCCGCTCTGGGCCGGGGCACGGTTGCCGCCTGCAGGACCGCCCATCACGCCCGAGCGACGTCCAGAGCTCTGGGCTTTGTCAAGACGGACGAGGCGGTCGGGCTTCGGCATGGTGTGAATCTGCGGCAGCCTGCCGCGACGACGCTGGCGATGGCATTGTTTTAACTCAGGTGCTCCGCGCTCAGTCAGCAGGATCGGCAGACCCTCCGCTCCGCAGGCTCGCCATGGCATGCCCCGCCAGCACCTCCGTCTTCACCGCCCCCTCCCGGTGCCCCCCCGGCAGCACCCGCGCCGGATCCCAGCAGGCATGGATCACCTCCTCCCAGGGGGGCGGTGGCGGTGTGTCCCGCAGCGCGGACACGGCGGCATCGCCTGCGCTCTCCCGCACCTCGCGGTAGGCCTTCTTCCAGCCCCCCAGGCTTTCGTGGCGGCCGCGGGCGGCGGCGATCACCGGGGCCAGGCGGCGGTCGCTGCGGGAGAGCAGGGCCTGGATCACGCTCCAGCCGTAGCTCTCGGGGCGCAGCTCGATGCCCTTGGGCTTGAGTCGTTTGGCCAGCAGCTTCAGGCGCTGTTCGGCTTCCGGGCGCACGCCCTGCCACTGGAACGGTGTGTGGGCCTTGGGCACGAAGGTGCTCACCCCCAGGCTGAGGCGCAGGCCGGGCGTGGCCTTTTTCAGCGCCAGCAGCAGCTCGGCGGTGGCTTCCACATCCGCGTCCTCCTCACTGGGAAGCCCCACCATGCCGTAGAGCTTGAGGCCGCTCAGTCCGACTTCTTTCGCATACCTGGCGGCAGCGAAGATCTCCTCGGTGATGTTCTTTTTGTTAACCACCTCGCGCATGCGCTCGCTACCGCTCTCGATCGCGATCGTGAGCGACTTGCTGCCTCGTTTGGCC
>JBJTBH010000014.1:0-2615 GCA_046091285.1 Cyanobacteriota bacterium
GATTCCCCCCAGCGCCGATGCACTCGCTCTGGCCACCAGCCCGATGGTGCTGATGACCACCCCTGCTTTGGTGAAGGGTCTGCAGCGGCCCCAGCCCTTCCTGGCCATGGCCCGTGCCGACAACCATCAGCAGCTTGATCCCGCCGCTCCGCCGCAGCCGATCCGCTTCGTGCAGACCGCGCCCACCCGCTCCAATTCAGGGCTGCAGACGCTTGTGGCCATGGTTGCCGAAGTGTCTGGCAAGCGGCCCGAGCAGCTGACCCTCACGGATGTGAAGGCCCACGCCGCCGCCGTGGCGGCCATCCAGAAGCATGTGACCCGCTACGGCAGCTCCACCGACGAGCTGGCGCGCACGATGCAGCGCAACGGCGTGTTCTGGGCTTCGGTGGCCTCGGTGTAGGAGGCGTCGGTGGTGGCAGCCAACGGCCGCCGCGAACCGGGCCAGGAGGCTCTGGTGGCCGTGTATCCCCGCGCCACCTACTCGAGCACCATGCGCGCCATCCTGCCCACAGCGCCCTGGGTGTCGGCTCAGGAGCGGCAGGCCGCGGCGCTGTTGATCGAGCGCCTCAGCAGCCGGTGCTGCAGCGCATCGCCGCCGATCAGGGTCTGCGACCCGCCAATCCAGCGGTGCCGATGAGCCGGATCACCGCCGCTTATGGCGCTGATCCCCGGGCTGTGTACGACTCATTGCGGGCACCAAGCCCCGCGGTGGTGGAGGCGATCATCACCAGTTGGCGCAACCAGGTGAAGAAGCCATCGCGCGTGGCCCTGATGGTGGACAGCTCCGGCTCGATGAAGGGGGACAAATTGCCCTCCGCCCAGCGCAGCCTGCAGGCCTATCTGGCCCAGACAGGACCGCGCGATGTTCTCGGCCTGATCGATTTCGACAGCAGCGTGCGCGAGCCGGTGGAGCTGCGCGGTGGCCCTGCCGATGCGGCGAAGGCGATGACCTTCGTGAGCGGGCTGAGCGCCGAGGGTGGCACCCGGCTTTACGACGCGGTGGAAGCGGGACGCAACTGGCTGCGCCGCACCCGCAGACCCGGCGAGATCCTGGCGGTGGTGGTGCTCACTGACGGCAACGATTCCGGCTCCAGGCTGTCGCTGCAGGCCCTCGAAGCTGAACTGCGCCGCAGCGGTTTCGCCAGTGACGACCGCATCGGCGTGTTCACGATCGGCTATGGCAGCAGCGGCGAATACAACGCCGATGCCCTGCGCCGGATCGCCGAGAGCAACGGTGGCGTGTTTGTGGAGGGGACGCCCGACAGCATCTTGAAGCGCATGGAACAACTGCAGCTGTCCTTCTGATGTCGCGCCTGCCATCCGCCTGGGCCAATCCGCTTGATGACCCGCTCGCCATGGCGGCGGCCGGGCTGTTGCTGGTGCTGCTGGTGCGACTCACTCCGCTCGGTCTGCCGCTGGCCCTGCTGGTGGGCGCGATCGCTGCGGCTGGCCTGGCGATGCTTCGCGCTCAGCACGCCCGCCGCGGGGAACGGCTGCGCGACCGACGCGTGCGCGAGAGCATCGAGGCGGCACTGCAGCGTGCCAACCAGCTGGCGCTCCAGAGCGATCTGGTGAGCGGCGAAGCGATGGCCCGCTTCCAGGATCCAGACCACCTGGACGCTCTTGGCATGGTGCAGCTGTGCTGTGAGCGCCTGCGGCTGCTGCCGGAGCGCATCCTTCAGCGCCGGCCGCTGCTGGAATCCGGCGGAGGCATCCTGCTTTCAGCGGGGGATCTTCAGGCACGCCTCAGCCGCGCACGGGAGGAGCTGCGCCGGGAGACCTCGCCAACGCTGCGACGCGAGCGGCACCAGCTCGTGGACCAGCTGACCCGCAACTTGGATGCGGCCCGTTTCGGCATGGATACACGCGAGGCCCGGCTGCTGGCGCTCTCCACCCGCCTGGAACGGATCGATGGCGGGCTGCGGCATCTGCAGCAGCAGGTGGATGCCCAGTGGCCCAGCAGCGAGGCCAGCGATGCCGCGGTGGCGGAGGCGATTGCTCCGCTCGATGAGGCCCTCGATCAGATCGATCGGCTGCTCGATGCAGGAGAGGATCGCTCGCGCTGATATCCGCTGCCGTGCGAGCCGACCCAGCGGCTGCGCCGTTCACGCATCCAGGCTTTCGCGCAGGGTACCGCTGTCGGTGACGATCACCACCTCGCGGCCCTCCAGCCGAAAGCTCGCGTAGCCGGGATCGTCGCCCCGGGGCTCGCCATGGCTGAGCCGGGGTCTGCCGTCCACCGTCCAGCGGGCCTCGAACGGCAGAAAGGAGCCGTGATGCCAGAGCAGGCGTGCGCCGAAGGCGCGGCCCATGGCCAGCACGCACGCGGCAGGGTCCATCCCCTCGGGGGGTTCCGCCTCCTCGGCCTCAAACCAGCGGGCATAGCCGAGCTGCAGGGCCTCGGGCTCCAGCGAAGCGGCCCGCAGCACCAGCAGGGAGGCCTCGGGATCCACCCGCAGTCCCACCTGTCCCGGGCCAGGCACCTGCCGCAGCAGGGTGTCGCAGAGCACCCCGAAGCCATCCAGCAGTTCAGCCAGTTCCAGCCTGCGCCCATCGCTGGCTTCCAGCCGGATGCCCTGGCCGCCCCACGGCAGGCCCACCCGGCTCACATCGCT
>JBJTBH010000015.1:0-4311 GCA_046091285.1 Cyanobacteriota bacterium
ACATCGGAGTGCGCTCGACGGACAGACCACTGCGGTCACGGGTGGAGGTCCGCTCCTGCTGCCACGGTTCGCGCCAGTCGTCCTCGTCTTCCAGCAGCCAGTCGAGGCGATCCTCCACCCAGCGGCCGAGGCCCTCGAAGCCGGGACGCGACGCCGCGCGACCATCGCGTTCGCGGGCACCGGGGCGACCACCCGGTCGTGCTCCGGACACCCCCTCCACCAGCTGGCGACCGGCGGACATCCAGCGATCGAGGCGCTGATCCAACGGATCCGAGGCCCGAGGCGAGACCGGCCCGCGGGGGCGCCGATCGGGGCGATTGCTGAAGGAGTCCACCGCTGAAGGGATCCAGCTGCGAACAACGCTACCGAGGCCGAGCCATCGCCGGGAGGGCTCCCGGATCAGGTTCCGGCACGGACGGCATCACCGCGGGAACAAACTCCAGAACGCAGCTGGCATGCCAGCGACCGCCGTGGAGGCGATCGCAACAGAAGCGGCAGGCGAGCCCCCGCACCCGGCGCTGGTACGGAACCTCCACAGCACAGGAGGGACAACGGGCCAGCCAGCGGGGCCCCCGCGCCGACCGGGGCAGAGGATAGCGATGGCGGAGGCTCACCTGGAACTGATCCTGGGACGCATTGATCCGGGCCATGCACTCGCGGAACCGGGGACCATGCACCTCACGCACGTGCAGCACCCGATCGACCCAGGCATGGATCATCTCGTGACAGAGGGTGCTGAGGGTCGCCTGACGCGGCAGGGGGTCGAGCAACGGTCGTGACAGAACGATCTCGCAGAGGTCCTCGCCACCGGCACGCCGGCCCCGCCGATAGAAACCGGCCGTGCGCGACAGCCGCCCGTCACTCCAGCGCAGGTCCAGCAGCGGCCGCCCATCCGGGGCGAGGGAGCCCTCGAAATGCTCGCGGTTGAGACGGTGGAACAGAGGCAGCAGCGGTTCGAGGGGCATGCCGCAGCACGCAGTTCCAGGAAGACCCCCATTCTGGCCAGTCCGTCGGTCAGACTCTGGGTCATTCTCAGAGAAGGCACACGTGATGGATTGGGGTCTGGCCAGCGAGATCGGCACGAAGGCATTGCTGGCCGGGGCCGGCGCCCTCCTCCTCTACTGGACCATCACGGCGGTGAAGCTGGTGCTCAGCGCCCGGGGGATCAATCCCCTGATCAAGCAGTTCTTCACCCAGATCGCCTCGGGCCAGATCGACGGTGCCTACCTGCTGACCACCAAGAACTACCGCTCCCACGTCAACCGGCAGCAGTTCATCCGCTTTCTGGCCGGCCTGCAGCTCAACCGCTACCGCAACCTCAAATCCGGCAAACCACGGATGCAGGACAACCAGATCATCCTGACGGTGAAACTGAAATCCGAAGCCAATGAGGAACTGCCGCTCGACTTCACCTTCATCAAGGTCGATGAAGACTGGCGCGTGGATCGCATCCAAACCCTTGCGGATTCAAAATCCAAGAATCCATCCAGCAATTCCAGCGGCCAAGACAAAGTGGAGATTGGGCCTCGCGGAGGGCGCTACCGGCGTGACAATAACGGTAACCGTAGATACCTCTAGGCAAATCAAGGTCAATCCCAGAACCACCCCCAAACCAATAACTGACTTCACTGTCTCGCATTACTTCATTGAATAATACGACTTATAACTCACTATAGCATTTCTTTATCGTCGACAGCATCCAATACGTTTTGGGGCAATCCTCATTAACTCATCCGGGCATGAGCACGTATCAATTCCTGATTTCCAAAGGGAAACAACCCGAAGAACACAGCAATTCCGACTCGCCTTCACCCTCTGAAAGAGCCGCCGAACTGCGCCAGCTGCTCAACCGGGCTGCGCACGCCTATTACGTGCTTGATGCCCCCGAGATGGAGGATCCGGTCTACGACCGGCTCTACCGCGAGCTGCTGGAGCTCGAGCTCGCCCATCCCGATCTCATCCGTGCCGACAGCCCCACCCAACGCGTCGGCGGCGCCCCGGCCGCCGGCTTCGAGAGCGTGGTGCACCGCATCGGCCTGCTCAGCCTCGACAACGCCTTCAGCCTGGAAGAGCTCGAGGCCTGGTATGCCCGGCTGCTGAAGGTGCTGGACCGGGAACCGGAACCCGGGGCCCCATCACCGGCCCTGGCGATGGTGGGAGAACTGAAGATCGACGGCAACGCCCTGGCCCTCAGCTACGAGAACGGACTGCTGGTGCGGGCCGCCACCCGTGGCGACGGCGAACGGGGCGAGGAGATCACCAGCAACGTGCGCACGATCCAGACCGTGCCGCTGCGGCTGCAGCTGGAGCAGCCACCCGCCTGGGTGGAAGTGCGGGGGGAGGCCCTGATTCCCGATCGCACCTTCGCAGCGATCAATGCCGAACGCGCCGAACGCGGTGAAGCGCTGTTCGCCAACCCGCGCAACGCCTGCGCCGGCACCCTGCGCCAGCTGGATCCCAGGGTGGTGGCCGCCCGACGGCTCGATTTCTTCGCATACACCCTGCATCTGCCGCCCGACTGGCAGCCGGACGGCGCCGACGGCGCCGATGGCGACGACCCGCGAGCGGATCCGCCGCGGCCCACCAGCCAGTGGGAGAGCCTGCAATGGCTCCAACGGGCCGGGTTCAAGGTGAACCCCAACGCCGAGCTGCTGCCCGACCTGGCGGCCGTGGAAACCTTCTTCCGCGCCTGGGATCAGAAACGCCGCGACCTCGCCTACGCCACCGATGGCGTGGTGGTGAAACTCAACGACCTACGCCTGCAGGACAGCGCCGGCTTCACCCAGAAGGCACCGCGCTGGGCGATCGCCCTCAAGTACCCGGCCGAGGAGGCCCCCAGCCGCCTGCTGCGACTCAGCTGCCAGGTGGGCCGCACCGGTGTGGTGACACCGGTGGCTGAGTTCGAAGCCGTGGCTCTGGCGGGCACCACGGTGAGCCGCGCCACGCTCCACAACGCCGATCGGCTGGCGGAACTGGATCTGCATGCCGGCGACACGATCGTGGTGCGCAAGGCCGGTGAGATCATCCCCGAGGTGGTGCGGGTGCTTGCGGAGCTGCGACCCGCGGGCGCCCGACGGCTGGAGCTGCCCCACACCTGCCCGGAATGCGGCTCGGAGCTGGTGCGCGAGCTGGGGGAAGCCGCGACCCGCTGCGTGAACAGCAGCTGCCCGGCGATCCTGCGGGGCGCCCTGCGCCACTGGGTCAGCAAGGGAGCCCTGGATGTGGACGGACTGGGGGCCCGATTGATTGAACAACTCGTGGACAGGGGCCTGGTGCGCTCAATCGCCGATCTCTACGGCCTGGAGGCGACGGTGCTGGCCAGCCTCGAACGCATGGGAACAAAAAGCGCCGACAACATGGTCGCGGCCCTGGAAGCCTCCCGCGGCCAACCCTGGCATCGGCAGCTCTACGGATTGGGAATCCACCACGTGGGGGAGGTGAACGCCAAGGCTCTGGCCAGGGCCTTCCCCAGCGCCGCGGTTCTGGCCACCGCCGCGATCGAAACCCCCGAGCGGATCACGGCGGTCTACGGCATCGGCGGCGAGATCGCCCAGAGCCTGCAGCAGTGGTTCGCCACCCATGCCAACCAGCAGCTGCTCAGCCGATTGGAGCGGATCGGTTTTTCGCTGGCGGCGACCGAAACAGAGCTGGCGGCAGCCGGTGGAGCGGCCGGAGGCGATGGCCCGGCGCTCCTGAGCGGCCAGACCTTCGTGCTCACCGGTACCCTGCCGACCCTGAGCCGCAGCCAGGCCCAGGCGCTGATCGAAGCCGCCGGCGGCAAGGTGAGCGGCAGCGTCAGCAAGAAGACCAGCTACGTGGTGGCCGGTGCCGAAGCCGGCAGCAAACTCACCAAGGCTGAAACCCTGGGGGTGGCTGTGCTCGATGAGGAGGGACTGCGGGAGTTGCTGCTGGCCCCTTCAGTCGACTGAGCTCCCCTCCCGGGAGGCCGGCGCCAGAGGGAGGGAGACCTCAAAGCGACTGCCCTCCCCAGGACGGCTGGAGACCTGAATCGAACCACCATGGGCCTGGCAGAGGCGGGAGGCGATCGCCAGACCCAGACCGGAACCCCCATCACCACGATCGGGGCTGGCCCGCCAGAAGCGATCAAACACCAGGGGCAGCTCCTCGGCCTTCAGGCCGATACCGCTGTCAGTGACCCAGGGCCGCCTCAAAGTCTGTCCGCGACGTTCTGGTCGGGCCTGTCAGCATTGGCTTTGGTCGGCGGGAATGGCTCACCTCCATGCCCAAAAACTCAGATGCTGCAGTTGATCAGGCTGATGCCAATGATCTGATCAGCTTCCTCAAGGCCAT
>JBJTBH010000016.1:0-9303 GCA_046091285.1 Cyanobacteriota bacterium
CTCCCTGGCCCATGCCAAGGCGATGGGAGAGATCCGCAGACGCCTCGAGGAGTCTTACCAGCCGGTGCCGCTGGTGGCTGATGTGCACCACAACGGCATGAAGATCGCCCTGGAGGTGGCCCAGCACGTCGACAAGGTGCGGATCAACCCGGGCCTGTTCGTGTTCGACAAGCCGGACCCCAATCGCACCGAATTCAGCGACGCCGAGATCGCCGCCATCGGCGAGCGCATCACGGAAACCTTCGAGCCCCTGGTGCAGCTGCTCAAGCAGCAGGACAAGGCGCTGCGGATCGGCGTGAACCATGGCTCGCTGGCTGAACGGATGCTGTTCCGCTACGGCGACACACCGCTGGGCATGGTTGAGAGCGCGATGGAGTTCATCCGCATCTGTGACCGCCTCGACTTCCACAACATCGTGGTGTCGATGAAGGCCTCCCGGGCCCCGGTGATGATGGCCGCCTACCGGATGATGGCCGACCGGATGGATGCCGAGGGATTCCCCTATCCCCTGCATCTCGGTGTCACAGAAGCGGGCGACGGCGACTATGGCCGCGTCAAGAGCACCGCCGGCATCGCCCCCCTTCTGGCTGAGGGCATCGGCGACACGATCCGGGTGTCCCTGACGGAGGCACCGGAAAAGGAAATTCCCGTCTGCTATTCGATTCTGCAGGCGCTGGGATTGCGCAAGACGATGGTGGAGTATGTGGCCTGCCCCAGCTGCGGCCGCACGCTCTTCAATCTCGAGAAAGTGCTGCACGAGGTGCGTGACGCCACCGCCCATCTCACAGGCCTTGACATCGCGGTGATGGGCTGCATCGTCAACGGTCCCGGCGAAATGGCCGATGCTGACTATGGGTATGTCGGCAAGACGCCGGGGGTGATTTCGCTGTACCGCGGCCGGGAGGAGATCCGTCGCGTCCCCGAGACCGAAGGTGTCGAGGCCCTGATCGCCCTGATCAAGGAGGACGACCGCTGGGTCGATCCCTGAAGCCGGCGGGTCGCCGCCCTCCGCGCTCCGCCGGTCTTCGGGCCTGAAGGCGCGGAGGGCACGGCCTTCTGATCCAGCATCGCGACCGATGTCAGCGCAACCGGTCGTGAAAGCCGGCCGATCCTTCGCAACCAGCCCCCTCGACGGAGCTAGCTTGAACTCACGTTCCCGGGCCCTCTGAGGGCTCTACCCGATGGCCAGCGGTCGCGCCAGCCTCATTGTGCTGGTCGGATTAGGCGCCTGTGCCGCCACCGCCGTGTTCGCCGGAGAACTGGTGGGTGCTCCGACACCGATCTCCACGGTGACCGACAGTCCCAAGGAGGTGATGGATCAGGCCTGGCAGATCGTCTTCCGCGACTACCTGGACATCAACGGCAAATACACCCCGGAACGATGGCGCAAGTTGCGCCACGATGTACTGGCGAAGTCCTATGGCACGCCGAAGGAAGCCTATGAGGCGATCCGCGGCATGCTCGTCACCCTCGACGATCCCTACACCCGCTTCCTGGATCCGCGCGAATTCAAGGAGATGCAGATCGACACCTCCGGGGAGCTTTCCGGCGTGGGGATGCAGCTCAGCCTCGACAAGGCCACGAAGGAGCTGGTGGTCATCGCCCCGATCGAAGGATCTCCAGCCTCCAGGGCCGGCGTTCAGCCCAAGGATGTGATCACGTCGATCGACGGCCGCAGCACCAAAGGGATGAGCACCGAGGAAGCGGTGAAACTGATCCGTGGTCAGGCCGGCACCAAGGTGGTGATCACCTTGCGCCGCAGGAATCAGGCGATCACCATACCGCTGGTGCGGGAGCGGATCGAACTCCATGCTGTCGAGCATCAGATCAACACCACCGGCGATGGCCGACGCATCGGCTACATCCGCCTGAAACAGTTCACAGCCAACGCCTCCCGCGACATGCGGGCCGCAATCAAGGATCTGGAACCGAAGGTGGATGGCTATGTCCTCGATCTGCGCAGCAATCCAGGCGGCCTGCTGATGGCCAGTGTCGACATCGCCCGACAGTGGCTGAATGAAGGCACCATCGTTTCCACCCGCACCCGTGACGGCATCCAGGATGTGAAGCGGGCCAACGGCCATGCCCTCACCACGAAGCCGCTCGTGATTCTGGTGAACGAAGGATCCGCCAGTGCCAGCGAAATCCTGTCCGGCGCCCTGCAGGACAACCACCGGGCCGTGCTGGTGGGTCAGAAAACCTTCGGCAAAGGGCTCGTGCAATCGGTACGAGGCCTTTCCGATGGCTCCGGCATGACCGTGACCATCGCCAAGTACCTCACCCCCAGCGGCCGGGACATCCACAAGCACGGCATCGATCCCGATGTGGTGGCCAAGATGGGTGACAAGGAAGCCGATCGTCTGCGGCTGGAAGATATCGGCACGCAGAAAGACAGCCAGTACCGTGCCGCCGAAACCACGCTGGTCAGACAGATCCGGGAAGGAACCACGGTCAGCAATCCCTATGAACCCGGAAGTGCCAATGTGCCGGCCGCCCTGTCGCAGAAGAAATAGATCCTGGCCTTCAGGCAGGGGGATGGCGCGGCAGAGGTTGTCTCAGCTCGCCCCCTGCTCAGGACCAGATCTCTGTGCGACAACGGAACAATGGATGACCCACGGAACAGCAACCGGCCCGAGAGGGAGAGCAACGGGAACGACCTGCAATCCCTATCCCCGCCGGGAGGCCTGAGCGGAGATGGTCGCGGATTGAGACGATCGGAATCCTCGCTGTGGGATCACAAACCCTGGTGGTGTCAGCCCTGGTCGATTGTGAGCACCGGGGTGCTGATCATCGGTTTCAGCTGGTGGTGGCTGCAACGCTGGTGGATCAGTGTGCCGCTGGGGCTGGCGATCGGATGCTGGTGGTGGCTGTTTCTGGTGGTGGTGCCGGCGGCCTGGCGCGCGCAGCAGGCTGAGAATCACGACTGATCAGAACCGCAGGATCACCGATGGTTCCGCGCACCTGCTTCTGCACCGACGCTGAGACCGACCGAGAACTGAGACCGGCCACAAGAGAAGACGGGCTACCAAGGGCAGACCGGCCACCAAGGGAGAGAACCGCAACGGTGACGATCGGACAGCTTCCCGATGGATCAGAGCAACTCAGAGCAACGACGATTCAGGCCACTGGCTGCATCAGCCCGCCACCGGGGGAGGAATCATCATCGTCATTCTCACCGGCATCGCGGGTGACGGCATAGACGGCCAGGGCGGCCATGCTGACCAGCGCCGAGAGCACGGAGGAGAGACCCGACCAATCGGACCCGAAATCCACGACCTCTCCCATGACGAATCCGTTACAGACGTTCTCAGGATTGTAACGAACTTTGTGGGGATGTCACCGAAGTGCTGCAGGCCCGTGACCAAGGCAGGGCCAGCGGGGCCGCCATCCCTAGGTTCTGGAGGCCGATCCCAGGGCCCGCCCCCCGGGTCAGACGATGTATCACCACCTGCTGGTCCCCACCGACGGCACCATCCAGTCGACGACCTGCATCACCCATGCGGTGGAGCTCGCCCGGGCCGTGGGAGCCCGGATCACGATCTTTCACGCCCGCGAGAGTCCCTACGCCCGCACCGCTGTTCTTCCCTACGGCCTTGAGGCCGTGGCCTTCGATGCTGACCTGACGGCACGCTTCGAGGCCAGCCGACGGGAACGCGCCGATCAGCTGCTGGCAGAAGCCTGCGCCATCGCCACCGCCGCCGGAGTATCGGCGGAGGCCGACAGCGTGGAAGCCGACTGCATCTGGCGAGCGATCCTGGACGCAGCCACACGCCATGGCTGTGACCTGATCGTGATGGCCTCCCATGGCCGGGCTGGCCTGGCGGGGCTTCTGGTGGGCAGTGAGACCCTGAGGGTGCTGACCCACAGCAGGATTCCGGTGCTGGTGGATCGCCCCAGCCAGCTGGCTGGGGCCCATCCGGACGAGGTCCCGGTCTGAGAGCACCGCAGAGCACTGCGTCAGACCGGAAGGAGGCCGACACGGGGAATCGGCCTCCTGTTGCCTATGACGCCGGCTCAGTCCTCAGTGAAAAAACCGCTGCGGGCCAGAGCCTCTTCTGCCGGTGAAAAATGGGGGGGCTCGAGGGCCAGCTCCGGGTTGTAGGTGTAATGGTCATGGAGAAAGCGGGAGTCGAGCACCGCCTGCTCCACCGACGCAATCGCCGTCGACGCCCGCCGACGGATCTGACGCTGCTGCTCGAGATCCTCCTGATGAAGAGCGAGCTGGAGCTCATCGCGCAGAATCGAGAGATGGACAGCGGATTTGACGACGCCATAGATCCGCTGCACCCGATCGCGGCGAATCAGATCGATCTCGAGGGTATGAGCTCGTTCCAATTCAGAATCAAGGCCAGGCCAATAACGGGTGGTGTAATAAGCGGTATCATCCTTGTGAAACCATTCCTCACTACGGGCAATCGAGGAGGAGACGGTATTGTGCAACTTCCAGAGGAATAGGCGCAGTGACTCAGCATCCTCAATCACCGCCAGCTTATCCTGAACAGTGACCTCCAGAGTCGACGCAACCTCGGAAGAACCCAGCAACAGATACTCAATCGGATACATCGTCACCTCCCGATTCTTGACGACATAGCGGTTAAGGTGAAAGCGGCAATAAGGACAGGGATACATCGTAGCGAAGGCGGCAAAAAAGGCCTTGAACAATCCGACACTGGCCTGCTGCTGTTCATGAGATTGAGAAGCCACAAGCTCAGCACTGGTGTGCAGGAAGCGCCAGGTGGCAGGCCCAATGTAATAAGGGAAACTGAGACGCATCTCGCTCTCCTCGACGTCATGGCGCCCTAAATAGACATCGAGAAAGGCAACATATTGACAGAGGAAACCTGATTCACGGCCGAACTCCTGGCGCTCGCGACGCTTCTGAACACCATTGAGGTAGTGACGTGTCAGTTCCCAGGCGCGCCTGATCTCACGTTTCACAGTCAAAGAGCAGTCCCGGAATCCATTTTTCACCGCCAGGCCATAGCGATCAAACTCTCCCTCGGAATCTGTACGAGCGAACCAATCGTCCAACTCCGCCTCCGTGGTGCTCTCCCAGGCCTGCAGGTCCTGCAGCGTGAGCACGGAACAGGCCCGCAACAGCAGTGGCATGAATTCCTCATACCAATAGGCCGTGGGCATGATCGAACCCGCAAAGCGACTGTCCGTGGGATCGACGATCACCCGCTGCCAGGTCTCCAGAAAGGGGCGACGGGTACGATCCCTGGCGTCCTCACCATCTCCCACATCAGCCTGTTGGTCAGTGCTGCGACTGAGCTCATGGTGATCCTCGAGCAGACGCAGGCGGTTGAGCTCCAGATGATGCAGATCCTCGAGACTGAGCGTTTCGGGGCTGTGCCCGAGCAGCCCCGCACTGAGGAGCAGCTCCACCATCGCAGCGAACAACTGATGGTGATGATCAAGCTCCGCCAGCTCACGTTCGAGCAGAGCCTCAGCCTCCAGCATCGCCTCGGTGTGGGGGATCTCAGACCAGCGGGCCATGCGGTCCCGCAGCTCGGCTTCCGCCCTGTTCACCGAAGCCCTCAGATCCTCAAACGGGGCCTCAGCCCCCGGTTCCACAATCCCCAGCGATAGGTAATAGTCGAGAGCCGCATTCACGAATCGGCAGAAATCCGGGATGGTGTAAGGGAGGTCATAGGCGCGCAGATGGGTTTCGGAATTGGCCGAATAGCTCTCGCGAAAACTGCGGTAAGCCGCCCCCTGAAGCAGGCGGAACAGGCCGATCTGCATCTGCAGCGGCGAGGTGCCGAGGCGCTGTTCCCCGAGAGCGAGGGGATCCAGCCGTGGTGCGTCCGGCAGTGGCGCGCCCTCCGGATCTGAACCGGATATCGGCGCCCTGGGAAGCGCAGACCCGACCGCCGCCGTGGCAGCCGCTGCCTGAACCACTGTCCCCGGCGGACTGACCCTGACCGCCGTGAAGCCGGTGCCGAAATGGCTGGCGCGATATGCGCGCGGATGGGGATCGAAATCGCTCGGCAGGTAGGCCAGAAACTTGTTGAGGCTGATCGATTCAGCGCCGTCCTGATCAACCTCAAGCACAATGGCCCTGACGGTGTCAGAGGGGATCTCGAACAGGTTCAGCAACCGCTCAAGACTCTCCAGATCAACCGCATCGCCGGCTCCCGCCAGCACGCGGAAGGCTTCGCGGCCACGCAGCTGCTGATCTCCGAGCAGCACAGTCAGTAACAGACGCACCTGATCGCGCGACAATCCGCTGCTGGGGAGGCGATAGGAACGCAGGGCCGCTACGGTGTCGGAGGCGTCAAGGGTCAGTCCTTCCGCCGCCACGGCCCGCTGCAGCGCCAGCAGCAGGCGCTCGGCAGCGGACCCGGACTGACCCGTAGGCTCCTGCCAGCTCTCGAGAAGGCGATCGATCTGCTGAGGAGTGAGACTGGACACGACATCACACGGCATTCAGCGTCAAGGTAGCGGCGTTGACGCGGCTGGATTCAGTGCTGAAACGGCCCGAAGCTGTGAGAACGAAGCTTGAATGGGAGATCAGTCGCCGGTGGAAGCGCCATGCGTCCCTGGAGCCCGATTCCGATCATCGAGAACGGTGAAGCCCTGCTCGATCTACCGCCGGAACTGCTGCGACTGGAGCCCCATCCTTACCAGAGCCTCGGAGCCCCCTACGGGGATGCAGGCTCCCCCTTCCGCCTGCGCGGTGCGGTGATCGCGCGTCTGCTGATGGCCCAGCGGACTCTGCAGTTGCAGCGAACCGGATGGAGGCTGGCGATCTTCGATGGCTGGCGGCCACTGACGGTGCAGCGCTTCATGGTGAATCACACGATCGGCGAGGAGTGCGCCGCCAGAGGCGTGGATCCCACCTGCCCTTCGTTGGAACGGGAGGCCGTGATCCAAACGGTGGAACGCTTCTGGGCACCACCGAGCGAAGATCCGGCCACACCTCCGCCCCACAGCACCGGCGGCGCCGTGGATCTGAGCCTGGTGGATCAGCTGGGCGCGACAGTGGCGATGGGATCCGCCATTGACGCCATCGGAGCCATCTCCGAGCCTGATCACCCCGGTCAGCAGGCCCGGGGCCTGCCGCCCGGAGCTGAGCGGGATCGATGGCTGAAGGCTCAGGAGCATCGAAATCTGCTGCGGGACGCGATGGAAGCCGCCCGCTTCGCCCAGCACCCGAACGAATGGTGGCATTTCAGCTGGGGTGATCAGCTCTGGGCCTGGCGCACGGGATCACCCCAGGCCCACTACGGCCGTTGGTGGGAGCGCTGATCGATCCCTGGCCACCTCCCCCCCCTGATCCGGATCAGAAGCTGGTCAGCGGCACCAGAAGCCCCAGGCCATCAACAACCCAGGCGAGCCAGGGATGGACGGCCGGAAACGGATGGACACGGAGCGGCGCCCCAAGGCCAACTCCGAGGGCGACCACGATCAGCAGCAGGGCGATCCAGACCAGGTCATTGAATTTGGAAAGCAGGACAGGGGTTCCGTTGGCCTGACATTGGAAAGGGGGCCACTGGTCGAACAGTGAACAGACGGGAAGCGGATCGGTGGATTTCACCTGATCCAGCCTCTGATGCCAGCCGCTCTCAGGGGACCGTGCGCTGCTGGGACCAGGCTTCCAGCTGACGGATCTCGGCGCTCTGACGCTGCACCAACCGTTGCTCCAGAGCCAGCAGCTCCCGATGAGCGGTATGAACCTGGGCCTGAAGAGCGATCATCAGGCCAAGACGAAGGTGCGGAATCACCTGCTCAACGAAGGCACGATCACCGTCGCCTGCGGTCTCGACGGCCAGGGGATCAAGCACAAACCCCGGCAACACGAGGGCCGTGGGCGTCCACGACGGGGCTTCACGGCCAAACCATCCTGCATACCAATGGATCAGCACGTCCTGATCCCGCCGCTGCCTGCCGCGGATCGCCTCCGCCAGAGTCCTGAGGCGAGGATCGCGCAAGCGAGGGATGGCGTGATCAGCAAGCGCCAGTCCACCGGCCTGATGCACCAGCAGCGTGTGGATCAGATGCTGATCAATGGCCGGCAGATCCTGGAGGGATGAAGGATGGGGCCGGGGGCGTGACGACTGGGCCAGGGCCGCACCGGAGCCGGTCAGCAGCAGGGTGCCGAGCAGAACGGCCAGACAATCGACGGAGCGACGCGAAACGGACAGCACAGGCAGGACGGACGGGCAAAGCATCCGGAAACGCTGATGCCGGAAAACCCCATTCCGCCGCTGCGGATCACGTCAGATCTGCCGTCAATCCACTGCGTTCCAGGCGTCAGCAAGCCACCTGGTCGTGGCCATGATGTCGCCGATCGCCGTAGAAACGGCGCTTGATCCATTCAGCCACAGCCACATAACCGATCAGCAGAAGACTCAACAAGGCCAGAAACCGTGGTGGCAGCGGCACGAAACCAAACAGATGACCAAGCTCGGTCAGGGGCAGGAGCAAGGTGAAGCCGATCACCAGGACAGTGCTGATCACCAGCCAGCGACTGGGACGACTGCCCAGAAGAGGGCCTTCCGTGCGAATCACCAGCACGATCATGGCCGCCGAACTGACCGACTCCTGAAACCAGCCCGTGCGGAACTGGGCGACATCAGCCCCCAGCAGTCCCAGCAGCACCAGAAAGGTGAGGCCATCAAACAGCGAACTCACCAGACCGAAGGTGAGCATGAAGCGCCGGATCTCCGACAGGTTCCAGCGCCGGGGCCGCTCGATCCAGCGGCGATCAACCCGATCGCTGGCGATCGTCATCTCCGGCAGATCGGTGAGCAGATTGGTGAGCAGGATCTGGGTGGGCAGCAGCGGCAGAAACGGCAGCAGCAACGAAGCCACCGCCATCGACAACATGTTGCCGAAATTGGCGCTGCTGGCCATATAAACGTATTTGAGAGTATTGGCGAAGGTGCGTCTGCCTTCACGGATGCCGAGCAACAGCAGCTTCAGATCACCTTCAAGCAACACGATGTCAGCGGCCTCCTTGGCGACATCCACCGCCCCCTGCACCGAGAGCCCGACATCAGCGGCATGCAGGGCCGGAGCATCGTTGATGCCATCGCCGAGGAAGCCCACCCCATGGCCGGCCCGATGCAGGGCCTGCACCAGCCGGGCCTTCTGTCGCGGTTCAATCTCCGCGAACACCTGATGCTGATCCGCCAGCACCGGCAGAGCCTGATCCCAGGGCCTATTAAAGGTCCGTCCCATACGGCCTTCCCTCCAGTCCCTGACTGGGATTTCCTGGAGGCGTACCGCTCCTGATCCTTGCCAACGCCGCCGCTCCAGAGCCCTGCTGCAGCCACTGACCTGATCAGCTTCCTC
>JBJTBH010000017.1:0-18925 GCA_046091285.1 Cyanobacteriota bacterium
GTTCTGGAACCTGCGCGTCGCCAGAGCCGTGGTCGACCTGGGCCTGCAACGGGGGCTGACGATCTGCTTCGACGACCCGCCGCAACGCACGATCGCCAATCCCAACGATCCCCGCACCACCTGGAGCGTCGGTCGGGCCCATGTGGCCGCCGGTGGCTATGCCCTCGAAATTCACCACGACGCCTATGGCCCCGACGGGATCGGCTCCGGCCTGATCCCGCCGCTGCGGCGGCCCCTGAGTCGCCTCGACGAAAGCCTCGCCAACACCTTCGGCGCCTATCCCTTCCGGTTCCGCAACGGTCTCGGGGCTCCGAAACGGGGCATCGCCATTCTTGAGATCGGCAAGCTCGAGGCTCCGCTCGAGCTTGCCCTCCGCGATCCGCTGCGCAGCGAGGAGGTCGTCAACCAGCTGGCCCGACAGATCGTCGAAGCGATGGTGCGGGGCCTGACGACGTCAGAGGATCCCGAACCGGTGGCCCAGCAGCGCCGGGGCAATGGCGCCGGCAATAGCGCCGGCACTGGCAACGCCGCCGACGCCTCCTCCGTCCCCGATCGGCTCAGTCCAGGGCCTGGTGGGGCCGGCAGCGATCCTGCAGGGAATCGTCTTCAAGCCAGTTCTGAGGGCGGGTGAACAGCTCGGTGAGCAGGGCCTCACGGCTGCCGGCTTCGGGCTGGTAGCCGTATTCCCAGCGCACCAGCGGCGGCAGCGACATCAGGATCGATTCCGTGCGGCCGTTCGTCTGCAGCCCGAAGATCGTGCCGCGATCGAACACCAGATTGAACTCGACATAACGGCCCCGGCGATAGAGCTGGAACTGCCGCTCACGCTCTCCGTAAGGGGTGCTGTGACGCTTCTCGGCGATCGGCACATAGCTGGGCAGGAAGGCATGGCCACAGGCGCTGGCCAGGGCGAACAGCTGCTCCCAGCTCTGGGGCTGAGCGCCCACGGACCGGCCGGCAGCCGCGGCGGGACCGTTGGGGTCCTGCCCCTTGTAAAGCACCCCACGGGGATCCTGGTAGTCGTAGAAGATGCCGCCGACACCGCGGGTTTCACCGCGATGTTTCAGGAAGAAGTATTCATCGCACCAGGGTTTGAACACCTGATAAAAAGCCGGATTGACACTGTCGCAGGCGCCCTTCAAGGTGCGGTGGAAGTGCTTGGCATCCTCCAGGAACGGGTAATACGGGGTGAGGTCGGCGCCACCGCCGAACCACCACACCGGCCCCGCCTCGAAATAGCGGTAATTGAGGTGAACGGTGGGGATATAAGGGTTGCGCGGGTGCAGCACCATCGAGGTGCCGGTGGCGAACCAACGGTGCCCCTTCGCCTCCGGACGCTGGCTGAGGATCGAGGGCGGCAGCTCCGAACCCTGCACCTCCGAGAAGTTCACGCCCCCCTGCTCGAAGATCCGACCGCCCGTCATCACCCGTGAGCGACCGCCGCCACCCTCAGGTCGCACCCAGCTCTCCTCCTGGAAGCGGCCCACACCATCGAGCTCCTCAAGGCCGGCGCAGATCGAATCCTGCAGACCCATCAGCAGGGCCTTGGCCCGGGCCCGGGACTCCGCCGGCGGCGCTTCCAGAGGGCTGACGGGAGAGGACGGCACCCCGGCATCCGCCGCGATGCCGCCACCCAGAAGACGGCGTCGGGCGCGGGACAACAGGTTGGAAAGCGAAGCCGCCACGACAGAACGCGCCCAGAGCACGCAGGAAACCAGAACACCATTCCAGCCTGCTGGTCCCGAAGACAAGCCTTCGAGAGCCTCTGTCATGGCCGGAGCCGCCGGCGAGCGCTTCCGATGCGTCCCCCAGCGGCACCGAACCGATCCCGAGGCGGCGCTCAACGGCAGGCCCCCTAGGATCCGGCATCTTCTTGCTGGCGAAGTCCGGATGGCCACCGCTGATCAGGCCCGTGATGCCCTGGCGGCCCTCAAGGATGCCGGCAGCGGCCGCAGCCTGATCGAGCTGGGCTGGATCGACCAGGTGCGGGTCGAGGGTGAACGGGCCCTGTTCCGTCTGCTGCTGCCCGGTTTCGCCACCAGCCAGCGGGATCGCATCGCCGACGAAGCCCGCCGGTCCCTGCTGGCGCTCGACGGCCTCAGGGATGTGCAGATTGAAGTCGGCCCGCCCGCCGGCGGCGCCCCGATCGGGGCCGCCGGCCATGGATCAGGCGGTCAGCTGCCCGATCTGAAACCCGTTCCCGGGGTGCGCCAGGTGATCGCCGTCAGCAGCGGCAAGGGCGGCGTCGGCAAAAGCACCGTGGCCGTCAATCTGGCCTGCGCCCTGGCGCGCTCAGGGCTGCGGGTCGGCCTGCTCGATGCGGACATCTACGGCCCGAACGCCCCGACGATGCTCGGCGTCGCCGATCAGACGCCGGAGGTGACCGGTCAGGGAGCCACCCAGGTGCTGACGCCGATCGACACCTGCGGCCTGGCGATGGTGTCGATGGGTCTGCTGATCGATGACGACCAGCCGGTGATCTGGCGCGGCCCGATGCTCAACGGAATCATCCGCCAGTTCCTCTATCAGGTGGCCTGGGGGGAACGGGATGCGCTGATCGTCGACCTGCCGCCCGGCACCGGCGATGCCCAGCTCACGATCGCCCAGGCCGTGCCGATGGCCGGGGTGGTGATCGTCACGACCCCCCAGAAGGTGTCGTTGCAGGATGCGCGCCGCGGGCTGGCGATGTTCCGCCAGATGGGGGTCTCCGTTCTCGGTGTGGTCGAGAACATGAGCGCCTTCATTCCCCCCGACGCGCCGGAACGCCGCTACGCCATCTTCGGGAGTGGCGGTGGTCGCCAGCTGGCCGACGAAGCCGGTGTTCCCCTGCTGGCGCAGCTGCCCCTTGAACTGGCCGTGGTGGAAGGCGGAGACGGCGGCCTGCCGGTGGTGCTCTCCGCACCCGAATCCGCCACCGCCGCCGCCTTCAACGCTCTGGCCCGCCGGCTTGCGGAGCAGTGTTCTGCGCGAACCTGAACGGATCCTGACCCGATGCTGAGGCTGACCCGATGGCGATCCTGAGCGGACGGCATGGCTCCCGCAGCGGACGGGTCCGGCGCCAGGGCAAGGCCTGGTACGGCGACCGTGATCTCGTGCTCTGGGGGATCCCGCTCGGCATCACCTTCATCGCCGGCATCCTGATCGCCAGCACCCAGCGTCAGGCCGGCTATGCCGACTGGTATCAGCACTGGATCACCGCTGCCCTCGGCCTCAGCCTGGGGCTGCTGGTCGCCCGCCTGCCCCTGGAACGGCTCAACCAATGGCTGTGGCCGATCTACGGAACCACGGTGCTCAGCCTGATCGCCGTGCGCTTCGTGGGCACCTCCGCCCTCGGGGCCCAGCGCTGGATCAACATCGCCGGCTTCCACGTGCAGCCGTCGGAATTCGCCAAGCTGGCGGCGATCCTGCTGCTGGCCGGGGTGCTCTCCCGCTATCCGGTGGAACGACCGGTGGATCTGGTCCGCCCCTGCAGTTTCATCGGCTTGCCCTGGCTTCTGGTGTTCATCCAACCGGATCTGGGGACCTCCCTGGTGTTCGGCGCCGTGCTGCTGGTGATGCTGTTCTGGTCCGGGATGCCGCTCCCCTGGCTGCTGCTGCTGCTCTCCCCCCTGTTGAGCGCCATCATCGCCGGCACCGCACCGATCCTGCTGACGGTCTGGATGCCGCTGATGGGGATGCTGGCCTGGAAAACCCTGCCCTGGAAGCAGACGGGGGTCGCCGCGGTGCTGGCGATCGAGAGCCTGTTCGCCCTGCTCACTCCCTACCTCTGGATGCACGGCCTCAAGGACTACCAGCGGGATCGCCTGGTGCTCTTCCTCGATCCCGCCAAGGATCCGCTCGGTGGCGGCTACCACCTGCTGCAGAGTCAGGTGGGGATCGGCTCCGGCGGCCTGTTCGGCACCGGTCTGATGCATGGCCATCTCACCAAGCTGCGCTTCATCCCCGAACAGCACACCGATTTCATCTTCAGCGCCCTGGGTGAGGAGACAGGCTTTCTCGGCTCGGTGCTGCTGGTTGTGGCCTTCGTCGTCCTGATGTGGCGTCTCCTGGAGATCGCCAACGAGGCCGCCACCGATTTCGAGTCACTGGTGGTGCTGGGCATCGGCGCCATGCTGATGTTCCAGGTGGCGATCAACATCTCGATGACGATCGGCCTCGGTCCGGTGACCGGGATCCCCCTGCCCTGGTTGAGCTACGGCCGCTCCTCGATGCTCGTCAACTTCGTCTCCCTGGGCCTGTGCGCCTCAGTGGCCCGCCGCAGCCCGAGAACCCGCAGCCGGGCCGCCCGCAACAGCAGCAGGCCGATCCGGATCAGCGGAGGCTGACCGATGGCCGCCAACAACGGGCCAACCCCGGCCGAACCGATCCCGGAACCCTCGGCAACCCCCAGCCCGCGGCTGGATCAGCTGCGGCAGCGCCTGGCGGAAGGTGTCCCGACGGGGCAGGCCGATGAAGACACGGTGCGACGCCAGTGGTGGGCGGCCCTGGCCACCCTTCAGGACCACTTCCTGGCGAACGATGGCCAGCTGCGCGGCCTGTGGCTGGCGGCACCGCTGCCGGCCCTCTACGAACCCAGGCTGCTGAACCGCCTGCCGGGCTGGGTCTGGGCCCCGCCCCAGCTGGAAGGACTCCTGGACCCAGGGGCGCCGCTGCTGCCCGCCGTCGATGCCAGTCCGGCAGGATCGCGTGGCTTCCAGCGACTGCCGCTGGCCCCGGACGACGGCACCGACCCGCTGCTGCTGGTGATCACACCCGCGCTGCAGGTGGCCCTGGCCCTGCATGGCCCGCCCCAGGCCCGCAGCCTGGTGGTGCGTTTCGATCCACCGACCCTCTCCGCCGCCCTGAGCCTGGTGGACCAACGCCTGCAACGGGAGGCCCCCGACCAGGCCCTGGCCCTGCGCGCCTCGCTCCAGGAGCTGGGCAGTCTCCACAGTGATGATCAGATCGCCGGGCGTTTCTGGCCGAGGCTGGCGGAACGGCTGGCGAGCATGGCGCCGAGCGTGACCCTGCAACCGCTGGTCCATGGAGGCGGTGCCGCCGACGGTTCCCAGCGGGAGGCGATCAGCCGTGAACTGGCCCTGCTCGAGGCCCTCACCCACGAGGTGCGCACCCCCCTGGCGACGATCCGCACCTTGATCCGCTCCCTGCTCCGGCGGTCCGATCTCTCGGCGCTGGTGCGCCAGCGCCTGGAGCAGATCGATGGCGAATGCAGCGAACAGATCGACCGTTTCGGCCTGATCTTCCATGCGGCGGAACTGCAACGTCAGCCGGCCACCGACACCGCCACCGGCACGGCGGACCTGGCCCGCACCGATCTGAGCGCCCTGCTTGAGCAGCTGCGCCCCAGCTGGGAGCGTCAGCTGGAGCGTCGGGGGCTGCGGTTGGAGCTGCATCTGAACGCCGGGCTGCCGGAGGTGCTGAGCAACCCCAGCCGACTGGAGACGATGCTCGGTGGACTGATGGATCGCTTCAGCCGCGGCCTTCCCAGCGGCGCAGGCGTCCTGATCAGCCTGCAACCCGCCGGCGCCCGTCTGAAACTGCGCCTGAGCAGTGAAGCCTCCACCAAAAGCGGCCGTGAGGGAGCCGTCGGCGATCGCGATCGCTCCATCGAGGCCCAGGGGCCGACCACCACCGTCGGTCCGGTGCTGAGCTGGAATCCGACCACCGGCAGCCTGCAGCTCAGCCGGCAGGCCACCCAGCGGCTGTTCCACAGCCTCGGCGGCCGCCTGACCGAACGCCACGGCAACGGCCTGACGGTCTTTTTTCCCCTGGCCTGAGGGGCCACGATCACGCCCCGTTGCCGCCCCTCCCCCGGGGTTGTTTGTTGACGGGTGTGAAGAGTGCGGCGACGACCGCGGCACGGCCAAAACACGGTGCTAGCGTCCAGCCGAAGCATTCGTGGATCTGCGCTGCAGCCCTCGGATCCCTTCCCGGTTCTGTCCCCACGGGTCTCCGGTCCCTCCTCCCAGGTCTTCCCAGGTAAAGCCATGACAGCAACGGCGCTGAGCGGTCATCTCCCGAAGTACATCGGCAGCACGGGCGGCCTCCTGAACTCCGCTGAAACCGAAGAGAAATACGCCATCACCTGGACCAGCTCCACTGAGCAGGTCTTTGAACTCCCCACCGGGGGTGCCGCCGTCATGCATGCCGGCGAAAACCTGATGTACTTCGCCCGCAAGGAGCAGTGTCTGGCTCTCGGCACCCAGCTGCGCACGAAGTTCAAGCCCCGGATCGAGGATTACAAGATCTACCGCATCTATCCCGGTGGTGACACCGAATTCCTGCATCCCAAGGACGGCGTCTTCCCGGAGAAAGTCAACGAAGGTCGGACCCTGGTCGGGCACAATTCCCGTCGCATCGGCGCCAACCCGAACCCCAGCAGCCTCAAGTTCACCGGCCGGAACACCTTCGATTCCTGAATCGGGTGATCCGCAGGGTCTGGACCTAGAAAGGCGGGGCCAGGCGCCCCGTTTTTTCATGGCCTGTTCATCGACCTGATGCCTCCCGCGATTCCTCCCGCCGACTTCCTGGAAGCCGTGGCCGCCGGAGCCACCTTCGTGCCGGTGACCAGGCGCTGGCCCGCCGACCTGGAAACCCCGCTCACCACCTGGTTGAAGGTGGGTTCCGACAGCCCCCATGGCGTGCTGCTCGAATCCGTCGAAGGCGGCGAGCAGGTGGGCCGCTGGAGCTTTGTGGTCTGCGATCCGCTCTGGACCCTCACCTGCCGCGGAGATCAGGCGGAGCTGGCCTGGAGGGATGGACGGCAGGAGACCCTCCAGGGGGATCCCCTGGCCTTGCTGGATCGATGCCTGGAGCCGATCCGGCCGGCCCCGCTGCCCGATCTGCCGCCCGTCGGTCAGCTGTTCGGCATCTGGAGCTACGAGCTGAACCGCTGGATCGAACCGCGGGTTCCCGTGCATGCCACAGCCGCGGAGGATCCACCGGATGGCTGCTGGATGCTGGCCGACAGTCTGCTGGTCTTCGATCAGGTCCGACGGCAGATCACCGCCGTGGCCTATGCCGACCTCAGCAGCGGTGCCGATCCCGCTGCGGCCTATGCCCAGGCCAGGCAGCGGATCGAGACGCTGGAGCGCCGGATGCATGCCCCCCTGCCGCCGGGGGTGACGCCTCTGGCCTGGCAGGAAGGCCAGGAGCTCAACCTGCCCCTGCGCAGCAACCGCAGCCGCGAGGACTTCGAGGCGGCCGTCGGCACCGCCCGTGAGCACATCGCCGCCGGCGATGTCTTCCAGCTGGTGCTCAGCCAACGCCTGGAAACGGACATCAACCGCGCTCCCTTTGACCTCTACCGCAGCCTGCGGATGGTCAACCCATCGCCCTACATGGCCTTCTTCAACTTCGGCGGCTGGTATCTGATCGGCTCCAGCCCGGAGGTGATGGTCAAGGCGGAACCCCGCAGCGATGGCCGCATCCGGGCCTCCCTGCGACCGATCGCCGGCACCCGCCCCCGCGGACGCGACAACGCCGAGGACAGGGCACTCGAAACCGAGCTGCTGGCCGATCCCAAGGAACGGGCCGAGCACGTGATGCTCGTCGATCTCGGTCGCAACGACCTCGGCCGCGTCTGCGAAGCCGGCACCGTCGCGGTGGAGGAGCTGATGGTGATCGAGCGCTACTCGCACGTCATGCACATCGTCAGCGAGGTGCAGGGCCTGCTGGCCGAAGGCCGCAGCATCTGGGACCTCCTGAAGGCCTGCTTCCCGGCCGGCACGGTCAGCGGCGCCCCGAAGATCCGGGCCATGCAGCTGATCCATGCCCTCGAACCCGACGCCCGCGGGCCCTATTCCGGGGTCTACGGTGCCGTTGACCTGGCCGGAGCCCTGAACACGGCGATCACAATCCGGACGATGGTGGTGCGCCCCGGTCCCGAGGGGCAGTGGACGGTGCAGGTGCAGGCCGGGGCCGGCATCGTCGCCGACTCCGTTCCCGCCGCTGAATATCAGGAGACCCTGAACAAGGCCCGGGGCATGCTCAAGGCCTTGGCCTGCCTGCAGGCCCCCAGCCAGCCGATCGGGGGAGAGGCATGAGCACCCCCCTGCTCCTGAAGGGGTTCGAGGTGGAGCTGTTCACCGGCCGCGGCGACGGCACGGTGGTGGGCTGCTCCGCGGATGCCGCCCGCGAGCTCGAGGGCTTCGTCACCGAACCGGATCAGCGGAATCTGGAATACACCACCCCGCCCGATGCCGATTACAGACGGCAACTGGCGCTGCTGCTCGAACCCCGTCAGCGCCTGCGGCCCTGGCTGCACCGACGCGGCCTGACCCTGCTGCCGGGGAGCACCCTCAGCCTGGGGGACAGCCATCACTTCGAGCGATCCGACCCCGCGAACCCGTACCACGGCTACATCGAGGCCACCTACGGCACCCGGGTCGTCACCGCCAGCGTCCACATCAACCTCGGGGTGGAGGCGATGGACGATCTGTTCGCCGGCCTGCGCCTGCTGCGCTGCGAAGCGGCCCTGCTGCTCGCCCTGAGCGCCTGCTCCCCGTTTCTCGATGGACGGGCCACCGGCGTCCATTCCCAGCGCTGGCTGCAGTTCCCGCTGACGCCCTCCCAGGTTCCCCTGTTCCGGGATCACGACCACTTCATCGCCTGGATGGAGGAGCAGCTGGCCCTGGGCACGATGCAGAACGTGCGCCACCTCTGGACCTCCGTGCGACCCAACGGCGACCGGCGCCCCCATGATCTGAACCGTCTGGAGATCAGGATCTGCGATCTGATCGCCGATCCCGAGCTGCTGCTGGCGGTGACGGCCTTCACCGAGCTGCGGCTGCAGCAGCTGCTGGTCGACCGGGCGAGCTATGATCCGCTCCTGGCGTCCTCGTTGTCACTCGAGGAGCTGGCGGCCCTCAGCGATGCCAACGACCGGGCCGTGGCCCGCTGCAGCCTTGAGGCCGAGGTGCGTCACTGGAAGGATGGCCGCCCGATGCCGGCCCGCTCCTGGATCGCAGCCAGCCTGGCCGAACTGATGCCCCTGGCCCGCGAGCTGGGACTCGACGGCCGGCTGGCGCCCCTGCATGCGGTGCTGGAGGACGGTAACCAGGCGATGCGCTGGCTGGCTCTGCACCGGGGCGGCCACAGCATCGCAGCGATCCTCCAGGCCGAGATCCGTCGACTCGAACGTCAGGAAGAGGCCCTGTTGGAGGCCCTCGCAACAGACGGGATCCGCGCTTTGGGATGATCATGTCTCCTTACGATGCCGTACCCGCCTCCATGCGGCAGCAGCAGCCCGACCGGCCCTCCGATCTCCCTGCACTCCAGAGCACCATCCAGCCGTTGCCCCAGGTGACCAGGCTGCTGGCGGAACGCCTGGAGCTGGTGGAAGAGCTCTGGCAGACCGTTCTGCGCAGTGAATGCCCCCCCGGCCAGGCCGAACGGCTGCTGCGGCTGAAACAACTGAGCGATCCGGTGGCCGGCGATGGTGACGGCAGCACGCCCGGCGAGACCGGCAACACCACCGACGCGATCGTCGCCCTGATCCGGGACATGGACCTGGCCGAGGCGATCGCCGCCGCCAGGGCCTTCTCCCTCTATTTCCAGCTGGTCAACATCCTCGAGCAGCACATCGAGGAAGACAGCTACCTCGCCAGCCTGCGCTCCCATCCCGACCAGCGGCCGGCGGATCCCTTCCTGCCACCGCTGGCCAGCCAGACCGAGCCGGCCACCTTCCGTCAGCTGTTCGAGCGGCGGCGGAGCCTGAATGTCCCCCCCGCCCAGGTGGAAACCCTGCTGCGCGATCTCGATCTGCGCCTGGTGTTCACCGCCCATCCCACCGAGATCGTGCGCCACACGGTGCGTCACAAGCAGCGGCGGGTGGCGGCGCTGATTCAGAAGCTGCAGCAGGACCAGCCGGCCTTCAGCGAGGAGACCACCCTGCTGCGCCAGGAGCTGGAGGAGGAAATCCGCCTCTGGTGGCGCACCGACGAACTGCATCAGTTCAAGCCCTCGGTGCTCGACGAGGTCGACTACGCCCTGCACTACTTCCAGCAGGTGCTCTTCGAAGCCCTGCCTCTGCTGCGCAGCCGCATCCGCACGGCCCTCAGCCGCAGCTATCCCGATGTGGTCCCGCCCCGGGAGGAGTTCTGCACCTTCGGCTCCTGGGTCGGCGCCGACCGCGATGGCAACCCTTCGGTGACACCGGCGATCACCTGGCGCACGGCCTGTTATCAGCGGCAGCTGATGCTGGAGCGCTACATCCGCGCCATCTCCGATCTTCGCGATCAGCTCAGCATCTCGATGCAGTGGAGTCAGGTGAGTCCGGCGCTGCTGGAATCGCTGGAGATGGACCGGCTGCGGTTCCCCGAGATCTACGAAGCCCGCGCCGCCCGCTATCGCCTGGAGCCCTACCGGCTGAAGCTCAGCTACACCCTGGAGCGCCTGCAGCTCACCCATCGCCGCAACCAGACCCTGGCGGAAGCCGGCTGGGAAGCTCCGGCCGACAGCCACCGTCCCAACGGATCCGCGACGTCAGGCTCCAGCGCGATCGGCAGCCAAGGTCCCGGCTCCGGCGGTCAGCTGAGCGCCCAACCGGTACCGGATCTGCATTACGCCACCGTTCAGGACTTCCGCTCCGATCTGGAACTGATCCGCGACAGCCTGGAAAGTACCGGTCTGAGCTGCGAACCCCTGCAGACCCTGCTCTGCCAGGTGCATATTTTCGGCTTCACCCTCGCCAGCCTCGACATCCGCCAGGAGAGCACGCGCCACAGCGATGCGATCGATGAACTGACGCGCGAACTGGAACTCCCCGTGCCCTATGGCGCCATGGATGAGGGGCAGCGGGTGGCCTGGCTGCTCAGTGAACTGCAGACCCGTCGGCCCCTGCTACCGCCGGCAGGCCACTGGAATGCCACGACCGCGGAGACCTTCGCGGTGTTCCGGATGCTGAAGCGCCTGCATCAGGAATTCAGCCCGCGCATCTGCAGCACCTATGTGATCTCCATGAGTCACACGGTCTCCGATCTGCTGGAGGTGCTGCTGCTGGCCAAGGAAGCCGGCCTGGTCGATCCGCGCAGCCGCCACTCCAGCCTGCTGGTGGTGCCCCTGTTCGAAACCGTCGAGGATCTGCAGGGGGCCCCGGCGGTGATGGACCACCTGTTCAGCGATCCCTTCTATCGCGAGCTGCTGATCAACAGCAGTGAGAGTGGCGGCCCGCTGCAGGAACTGATGCTCGGCTATTCCGACAGCAACAAGGATTCCGGCTTCCTGTCCAGCAACTGGGAGATCCACCGGGCCCAGATCGCCCTGCAGAAGCTGGCCACCCGCCATGGCATCGCCCTGCGCCTGTTCCACGGCCGCGGTGGCTCGGTCGGCCGGGGCGGCGGACCTGCGTACCAGGCGATCCTGGCCCAGCCGAGCGGCACCCTCCGGGGGCGCATCAAGATCACCGAACAGGGTGAAGTGCTGGCGTCCAAATACTCGCTGCCGGAACTGGCGCTCTACAACCTGGAAACGGTGACCTCAGCCGTGCTCCAGAACAGCCTGATCAGCACACCGGTGGATGACACGCCGAGCTTGAACACCCTGATGGAACGGCTGGCGGCCCGCTCCCGCGATCACTACCGCCGCCTGGTGCACGACAACCCGGATCTGGTGTCCTTCTTCCAGCAGGTCACCCCGATCGAGGAAATCAGCAAACTGCAGATCTCCAGCCGTCCGGCACGCCGTAAAAGTGGCGCCCGGGACCTCTCAAGCCTGCGGGCGCTCCCCTGGGTGTTCGGCTGGACCCAGAGCCGGTTCCTGCTGCCGAGCTGGTTCGGGGTCGGCGCCGCCCTGCAGGAGGAAGTGGAGCAGGACCCTGCCCAGCTGGAGATGCTGCAGCTGCTCTACCAACGCTGGCCGTTCTTCCGGATGCTGATCTCCAAGGTGGAGATGACGCTCTCCAAGGTGGATCTCGATCTGGCCCACCACTACGTGCGCTCCCTCGGGCAGCCGGATGATCGTCAGGCCTTCGAGGGGATCTTCGAAGCGATCGCCGCCGAATTCGTGCTCACCCGCGATCTGGTGCTGCAGATCACCGGCCACGCCCACCTGCTCGATGGCGATCCCGCCCTGCAGCTCTCGGTGGATCTGCGCAACCGCACGATCATCCCCCTGGGCTATCTGCAGGTGGCTCTGCTGCGACGCCTGCGGGATCAGAACCGTCAGCCCCCCGGTCGGGAAGCTGGCGCCGATGCCGGCTCCGACGGTCGCACCTACAGCCGCAGCGAACTGTTGCGCGGTGCTCTGCTGACGATCAACGGCATCGCCGCCGGCATGCGCAACACAGGCTGATGCGACGGTGTCCCTTTTGATCCCCTTCCGCAACCAGAACCAGACGCCGCTCCTTCCCGCCGGTTATGTGCTGCTGCACGACCGACCACCGACAGCGTCAGAGGTGCATGGTCTGCTGGCGGCATCGGGGGAACCGCTGCGTCGGGAGGACCGCTGGCGACGGGCCCTGGAGCGCAGCACCTGGCATCTGAGCCTGCGCCGCGAGGATGACCGGCTGGTCGGGTTTGTGCGGGCCACCAGCGATCAGGCCCTGAACGCCAACCTCTGGGATCTGAGCGCCGATCGCCAGGACCCCCACCACGACACCCTGCTGCAGGTGCTGATGCAGACATCGCTGAACCGTCTGCGGCGGGATCTCTCCGGATGCAGCATCTCGCTGGCGGCGCCACCCGACACCCTGGCCGTGCTGCGGCGTTGCGGATTCGTGATCGATCCGGGTGGCATCCGCGCCATGGGGCGCTGGATCGGTCCCCAGCCCTGAGAGACAGCGACGGCCCTGAGTGACAGAAACGTTGCCGCCACTGTCAGAACCGTGGCCTGATCCCTGAAATCAAGACCCCAGGGCCTGCCACCGGGGCCTCCGCTCTGTTCCGGCAGAAGCGGAGAAAAAACGAGCATGGAGGGACTCGAACCCCCGACACTCAGAACCGGAATCTGATGCTCTATCCAACTGAGCTACATGCCCCTGTCCAGGGTGGATGGCTTCTGAAGCCCCAACCTGAAATCAGATCCTGCCTGGGCGAGGTCCTGATGGAGCTACCTTAGCCGCTCATCGCCCCGGTCCGATTCGGCTGCAACGCCTGGAGCTGCTGCACTTCCGCAACATGCAGCGGCTGGAGCTGACCCTGGAGGCTCCGCGGCTGCTGGTGATCGGCCGCAACGGAGAAGGCAAATCCAATCTTCTCGAGTCGGTGGAACTGCTCGGAAGCCTCCGCTCCCACCGCACCGCAAGCGATCGCGACCTGGTGCAGCACGATCAGGCCAGCGCCAGGGTGTCGGCCCTGAGCGGGGAAGGGGATCAGCTGGAGCTGGAACTGCGTCGGGTCGGCGGACGCCAGGTCAGGCGCAACGGCAAGGCCCTGGAGCGTCACTCCGATCTGCTCGCCAGCCTGCGCTGCGTCGGCTTCAGTGCCCTCGATCTCGACCTGGTGCGGGGAGAGCCGTCCCTGCGACGCCACTGGCTGGATCGGGTGGTGCTGCAACTGGAACCCGTCTACAGCGAACTGCTCGGTCGCTATCAGCGGCTGCTGCGCCAACGCAGCCAGCTGCTTCGCAAAGGCCTGCCGCTGATGCAACGGGACTCCCTGCTCGACACCTTCGACCTGCAGATGGCCGTGATCGGCACGCGCCTGCATCGCCGCCGCCGCCGGGCCCTGGCCCGCCTCGGCCCCCTCGCCGCCGCCTGGCATCAGCAGTTGAGTGATGGGCTGGAGCAGCTCAGCGTCACCTACCGCAGCGGCAGCCTGCTGGAAGGCGAGGAGGACGAAAGCAGCTGGCGCCAGGCCCTGCTGATCCAGCTGCAGGAGCAGCGCCGTGATGAACTGCGCCTCGGCCAGTGCGGGGTCGGTCCCCACCGCGATGATGTGTCGCTGCTGGTCGATGACCAGCCGGCGCGGCGGTATGGATCAGCGGGTCAGCAGCGCACCCTGGTGCTGGCCCTGAAACTGGCGGAACTGGAACTGGTGAGGGACGTGTTCGGCCAGCCGCCGCTGCTGCTGCTCGACGATGTGCTGGCCGAACTCGATCCCGTGCGCCAGGAACGGCTGCTGGCGGCCGTGGGCGAAGGACACCAGTGCCTGGTGAACGCCACCCACCTCGGGGCCTTCACCGGCAGCTGGCGGCAACACTCCCAGGTGGTGGAGATGCACCGCGGCTCCCTGCAGAACCGTTGCTCCCGGAACTGAAGCCCATCATGCGGAAACGTTGCATATCCCCGTTCTGCAGGTATGGTTGTGAGCTGTTTGAGTCAATCCTGATGACCCAGGCCCTGCCCTGCCTCCACCCGAATCCGGGATGGGACGGTGCCGGCTCCACCAGCAGCCCGACGCTCTCCAACACCACCGACACCGTCGGCAAACATTGCATCCTCGAGCTCTATGAGTGCGATGCAGCCAAGCTCGACGACGAAGCTTTTCTCAGGAACGCCATTACGACAGCAGCGAAGCGTGCTGGCGCCACCCTGCTGAATCTGATCACCCACCATTTCGATCCGCAGGGCGTGACCGGGCTCGCCCTCCTGGCGGAATCGCACATCTCCATCCACACCTGGCCCGAATCAGGGTATGCAGCCGTGGATGTGTTCACCTGCGGTGATCACACGATGCCGGAGAAAGCCTGCGCCACGCTGGCGGAAGAGCTGGGTGCCGGCAGTCACCGTCTGAACAGTTTCCGGCGCCTGACCCCCGATGCCATCGCCGGCAGCACCCGCGATCCGATCCTGCCAACCCAGACAGCCAACTGAACGGCGTGAACACCGCCCACCCCTGCGCCCCGCCGGTCCTGCCGGCGGGGCGTTTCTGATGGCCTGAACGGTCCTCAGCCGTCCTGCAGACGCCACGCCGGGCGATCACAAACGCTCCAGGATGGCCACCACCGGGGGTCGCGCCTGAACCGCGGCACCCATCGCCAGGCCCTCCAGCCCCACGCTCAGACGGAACGGCCGAGGTTGCGGCTGAGGTTGCGGTTGAGCTTGCCGCTCACCAGTCCCTCGAGATCCAGGGCCACGGCAGTGAAGCCCAGTGCCAGGAACTGCTGCACCAGCCCCTGACGAAACCCCCGATCCTGCAGCGATGGCTGAGCGTCGCCCGCCGGCGGTTCCTCCTGAGCGAGGCGGAGCAAGAGGCGGGTCAGGCCTTCCGGACCCAGCTCCAGACGGGCGGTCTCCCCCTGGCTGCGCACCCGCAGCTCCTGAAATCCCTCCTGCCGGAGCCACTGCTCTGCCGCCGCCACCCGCTCCAGGCGCGTGCGGCTGATCGGTTCTCCATAAGGGAATCGGGAGGCCAGGCAGGGCTGGGCCGGCTTGTCCCACCAGGGCAACCCCAGGGATCGCGACAGCTGGCGCACCGCCGCCTTATCGATCCCCTGATCCGCCAGAGGCGAGAGCACGCCATGCTCACGGGCGGCCCGCAGCCCGGGGCGATGGTCGCCGAGATCATCCTGATTGACGCCATCGAGAACCCGGGCCCCACCGGAAGACTCCGCGATCGGAGCCAGGGTGCGATGCAGCTCGCGCTTGCAGGCGTAGCAGCGATCCTCCGGGTTGCTGCTATAGGCGGGATCCTCCAGTTCCGCCGTGGCGATCTCCCGATGGCGAACACCCAGCCAGTGGGCCTGGGCGCGGGCTTCCCGTAGCAGATGCGGCGCCAGCGCCGGCGAGACCGCCGTGATCGCCTCGGCCCGATCCCCCAGCTGCTCCACGGCGATGGCGGCCACCAGAGTGCTGTCGACCCCGCCGGAATAGGCCACCACCACCCGCTCCTGAGCGGCGATCTGACGCCGCAGCGCCTCCAGCGCCACCTCCAGGGGCTCTGGCAGCGACTCCACCAGGGACAGGGGCGCAGCGGCGGGCATCAGCACCGAAGAGGCTCGTTAAGATCCACCGTAAAAGGACTCCGCCGGCAGTGCCCGCCAGCCCCCCTGCCACCACGTCCTCCCGCTCAGGCGGCAACACCCGTGACAGCGCGCGCGGCAGTGGTCGCGGCATCGGCATCCGCACCGCCGCACGCCTGGAAGAGCGGGCGAACGGGCAGTTGCACGTCTACGACGGCGACGGCAAAGGCAAGAGCCAGGCCGCCCTCGGGGTGGTGCTGCGCACGATCGGCCTGGGCATCTGCGAGCAGAAGCGCACCCGCGTGCTACTGCTGCGGTTTCTGAAAGGGCCCGGCCGCGCCTACGACGAGGACGCCGCCATTGAGGCCCTGCAACAGGGCTTCCCCCACCTGATCGATCAGGTGCGCACCGGCCGCGGCGACTATTTCAGCGCCGAGGAGGTCACCGCCTTCGATCGCCAGGAGGCCCAACGGGGTTGGGACATCGCCCGTGGGGCGATCGCCAGCGCACTGTATTCCGTGGTGGTGCTTGATGAGATCAACCCGGTGCTGGATCTGGGGTTGCTCGATGTCGAGGATGTGGTCAGAACGCTGATGGGTCGCCCGGCCGGCATGGAGGTGATCTGCACCGGGCGGGCGGCACCGCGTGCCCTGGTCCAGCTGGCCGACCTGCATTCGGAGATGCGCGCCCACCGCCGCAGCGATCTGATCGAACTCGACGACTACGAGAGCGCCGAAGGGATCGACGGCATCGAGATCTACACCGGCGAAGGCAAGGGCAAGAGCACCAGCGCCCTGGGGAAGGCCCTGCAGGCGATCGGTCGCGGCATCAGCCAGGACAAGAGCCATCGCGTCCTGATCCTGCAGTGGCTGAAAGGGGGCAGCGGTTACACCGAAGATGCGGCGATCGCCGCGCTGCGGGAGAGTTACCCCCACCTGGTCGATCACCTGCGCTCCGGCCGTGATGCGATCGTCTGGCGCGGCCAGCAGCTGCCGATTGATTATGTGGAAGCGGAGCGGGCCTGGGAAATCGCCCGTGCCGCGATCTCCAGCGGCCTCTACAAAACGGTGATCCTCGATGAGATCAACCCCACCGTCGATCTGGAGCTGCTGCCGGTGGAGCCGATCGTGCAGACCCTGCTGCGCAAACCCTCAGAAACCGAGGTGATCCTCACCGGACGCTGCAAGAACCCCCCCGCCTACTTCGATCTTGCCTCCGTGCATTCGGAGATGGTGTGCCACAAGCACTACGCCGAACGGGGCATCGATCTCAAGCGCGGCGTGGACTACTGAACAGAACTCAGCGGCGGTTGCGCAGCTCGTGCAGGGCATCCTCCAGTTCATCGGCACTGAACGCGCCGGGCTCCGGGGGTGACACGAACCGCCCCAGCAACAGCGCCACCAGTAGCGACACATACATCGTGCTGCACAGGCCCAGCAGCACCACGAAGCGTTCACCGAACACATTGGTGGGCAAGACATCGCCATAGCCCAGGGTGGAGACAGTGATGTACGAGAAGTACAGCAACCGCTCCAGCACCGTCTCATGGCCAGCCATGTGACCGAGGCTGAAGCTGGACGGGTCGTGATGCTGCATCATCGTCGCGATCACGCCACCGGTGAGGCCCAGGTGCACATAACCGCCGGCCGCGCCGGCCAGCACCTGCAGATTGACGCGCGGCACCCGCGCCAGCAGTTGCACCAGACGCACCGCCGAGAAGGTCAGGAAGGCGGCCAGCAGAGCCATCACCAGCACACGAACGCCTGGCTGATCGGCCAGGCCTGGCAGCACCAGTAGCCAGCAACCGACCAGGGCGATCAGACCCAACACCTGAAACGTCCGGGCGACGGCACCGGCCACGGGCCGGTTGTCAAACCGCGGCAGCGTCCACAGCGATTGCAGGATCAGCAGGCTCATGGTCCCTGGCAGCACCATCCGCTCCAGAGGGTTGCCCTGGCTGTCGGCCCAGGGCAGCACCAGCACCGGCAGCAGGGACACGATCAGGAACAGCACCAGATGGTGCTCCACCGCTGCGATATTGAGCTGATGCTGCCGCCGCAGCTCACGGCGCTGCTGCCGCAGGTCCTGGGGATGGAGACGGGGGCGTACCCCCGCAAACAGGCGCATCATCGGTGGAATCAATACCGCGGCACGGAAGGATCCACCTCCTGGCTCCAGGCCTCGATGCCGCCGGTGACGTTGATGCCTTCGATGCCATGGCGCTTGAGGGCGATCAGGGCCTTGGCGCTGCGGCCACCGACCTTGCAGTGGGCATAGAGGGTCTTGCCGGCCGCCAGCTCACGGATGCGCTCGATGGCGGTGCCTCCCTCGATCTGATCCAGCGGAATCAGGGTGGCCCCGGGGATCACGGCGATCTCCGCCTCGGGCGGATTGCGCACATCGATCAGCACCAGGCCGGAGGTGTCGCCATCCAGCAGAGCCTTCAATTCGGTGACACTGATGCTCTCCACCGCGCCGGCCTCCTCCTGACCAGGGGCGGTGCCGCCGACGCCGCAGAACTCCTGATAATCAATCAATGTTTCGATCACCGGCCGCTCAGGATTGGGCCGCAGCTTCAGCTCGCGGAACTTCATCCCCAGGGCATCAAACAGCAGCAACCGGCCGCTGAGGGTGGTGCCGATGCCGGTGATGATCTTCACCGTTTCGGTGGCCTGGATCACGCCGATGATGCCCGGCAGCACACCCACCACACCACCCTCGGCGCAGGAGGGCACCATGCCCGGCGGCGGCGGCTCGGGGAAGAGATCGCGGTAGTTCGGGCTCTCGGCATCGAGGTTGAACACCGTGGCCTGACCCTCGAAACGGAAGATCGAGCCGTAGACATTCGGCTTGCCCAGAAGCACGCAGGCGTCGTTGACCAGATAACGGGTCGGGAAATTATCGGTGCCGTCGCAGACGATGTCGTACGGACGGATGATCTCCAGGGCGTTGTCGCTGGTGAGGGCGGTCGCGTAGAGATCCACCTGGCAATGCGGATTGATCTCCAGGATCCGGGCTTTGGCCGATTCGATCTTCGGCTTGCCCACCCAGCTGGTGCCGTGGATCACCTGCCGCTGCAGGTTGG
>JBJTBH010000018.1:0-7582 GCA_046091285.1 Cyanobacteriota bacterium
AGGCCATCAGGTGCCACGGGCCCACTACTTCCTCACCAGCCTGCGGACCAAGCCAGAAGCCCTGCTACGACTGATCCGCCAGCGCTGGTCGATCGAGAACGAGTGGCATTGGCCGCGGGATACGCAGCTGCATGAGGACGCTCACCGCTACGCCAACCGCAACGGAGCGCCTCTGTTTTCGTTCCTGCGCACGGTGGTGATGAACCTGCTCCGCAACGGCGGCTACAGATCAGTGCACGCAGGCCAGCAAGAGCTGAGCCACGACATCAGGGGAATGCTCGCTCTTGGAGGCGTGGCCATGAGCACGACATGAAATGACTTTTAGGCGGCCCTGCTGGCGGAGCAACTGGATCTGGCTTTTCGGGCGTCCTCTCGTTCAGAGATCGTGATCACCTACGAGGCGCCGTATGGAACAACCCTGAACTATCACGTTCGTCCCCAGAGTGTTTCGTTGGATCAGGCCTACAACACCTGGGTGGGAACGCGGGAACCTCCTTATTTCGGGGTGGCTCCTGATGCTCGGGTCTGGGCCCTGGCCCTGGCGGTCGCTGATCCATCGACCTGTCCGATTCTTGATCTTGGCGCTGGCACGGGGCGTCATGCCCTGCCGCTGGCCCGACGCGGTCATCCGGTGGATGCGATTGAGCTTTCGGCGGCCTTTGCTGAACAGTTGCGACGCGATGCCGTCGCCGAAGACCTGCCGGTGCGTGTGCTTGAGCGGGATCTGTTCACAACGTCTGGGGATCTGCGTTCCGATTACGGCTTGATCGTGTTGTCGGAGGTGGCCTCTGACTTCCGTCATGTTGACCAGTTGCGGCAGTTCTTTGAGCTGGCGGTCACCGCGCTGAAGCCTGGTGGCTGCCTGGTGTTCAACATCTTTCTTCCTGTTCTGGGTTACACGCCGGCGGCCGCGGCCAGGCAGTTGGGCCAGCAGCTCTACACAACGATCTTCACCTATCCGGAACTGGCGAGTGCACTCGACGAACTGCCGCTGGTGCTGGTCTCCGATCATTCCGTTCACGATTACGAACAGCAGCACCTGCCCGAGGGCGCCTGGCCGCCAACGTCTTGGTATGCCGGCTGGGTGAGTGGCCTCGACGTCTTCGACACCAGCCGGAATCTCTCACCGATCGAGATGCGCTGGTTGGTCTATCGAAGGCTCTGAGGCTTGCTGGGCACCCTCAGTAAGACATTCGTTGCATTTATTCAAGGGTGCCGCCGTCGCCGCCGTTGCCGCCTCGGCCTTGAGGCCCTGAGCCGTTGCCGCCATTACCGCCATCACCGCCATCACCGCCGCCACTGCCCTCCTGACCCGGTGAGCCTGCCTTGCCTGGTGAGTCGCCGCCGCCTCCATCTCCGCGTTGACCGGCTGTTCCATTACCCCCTGAATCAGCACCGTTGCCGCCGTTGCCGCCGTTGCCGCCATAGCCACTCTCGCCTGGATTGCCGCTGCTGCCGTTGCCGCTGCCGCCGTCGCCCGGAGAGCCGGCATCGCCGCCATTACCGCCGTTGCCGCCGTTGACTGCCTGAGCTTCGGTGGGTGATCCTTTGGCTCCGTTGCCGCCGTTGCCGCCGTTGCCACCGGCGCCGCCATTGCCGCCGACACCGCCCTTGGTGGGACTCACGCCGTTGCCGCCCGCCGATGCCGCCATTCCCACCGGAGCCGCCGCTGCCGGCGTTGCCGCCTCTGGAGCCGTCGCTGAGGGCTGAGGCATCAAACCCGCTGCCGCCGCTGCCGCCATCGGGTTCGCCGGAGTAGCCATCAAGGCCGTTGGCACCTGCACCGCCATCGCCCCCGGTGCCGCCTTGACCTCCCCTGCCGCCCTTGCCGCCATCGCCGAAGACGACACCGCCCTTGCCGCCCGTGGTTCCGGTGCCGCCCTGAAGGCCGCCGCCACCGGTCTGGCCATCGTCTCCGGCGGCCGCCCCACTGAAGCCGGCCTGTCCCGCCTCTCCCTGGCTGCCTTGACTGCTCTGGCCGCCAGCGCCGAGCAGGAGACCCCCATTGCCGCCGTTGCCCCCGAAGCCGGCATGGCCGCCGTTGCCGAACCAGCCGCCCTGACCGCCCTTGCCGCCGGAGGCCCCGTGGCCAACGATCACGCCGCCGTTGAGGCCATCGGGGCTTCCGGTGGTTCCATCGGCACCATCAGCAAACAGCAGTTGACCGGTGCTGGACGCGAGGGTGGCAATGTCGGAGCTCGGGGTGGTGACCTTGACCGCGGCACCGAATCTGGTGAGGTTGATGGTGATCTGCAGGCGACCGGAGCCGCTCTCCACATCAGCACTCATGCGGGTGAGAAAGCCGAGGCTGTTGATCCAGATGGTGACCTCCTTGAGGTCGTTGCCGAAGACATCGGAGGTGGCCAGGGCGGTGAGCTCGGCGGCTGGGATCAGGGAGGCGAGGGTGGAGAGGCCGAGGCTGGTTGTGAAGCGCTTGCCGTATTGGTCTGTAGGGAGATTGATGTCGGGACGGATGGAACCGCTGAACTGAAGTGCTTCCAGGACCTTGACGGGGGTCAGTCCTCTGACGAGCGCACTGGTGGAGACGATCGCATCGGGATTGATGCCACCAGGGGCGGATTCGAGTGTGTTGAGCTGGACCCACTGCGTGCTGGCGTTATTCGACAGCTTTTTTGCATCAACAAAGATTGAATTCCCCGAGCGTATGAAGGTGGTGTTATCCGTGTCGTTGTCAATGCCGACGGTGGCATTGAGGGTGGTGAATTGTTTGCTGTTATTGGTGGACCCCTGAGAGATGAGGTCGGTTCCGTTGATGTCGTAGCTGGTATCGAAGTCGTAGGAGAGGGCGCTGAAACTTTTGAGGGCACCAAGGCCGATGTCGTTGAAATTGACTTTCAGGCCGAGGCTGCCGGTGACATAGGCGGCAGCGGGGCTGTTGGGGCAGTTGCCAAGGCTGAAGAACCTGAGGCCGCGAATGGCGCCAAGCAGATTATTGTTGATCTGATTGGACTTTTCAATGATGGAACTGGAGCAGGCACCGGAGGAGTTGATGCCGTAGCTGCCGTTGAAGAGGATGCGATTGATCGGATCGGTGGGGATTCTGGAGCCGATCGTCAGGCCTCTGGCATCAAGGAGTCGGATGCCATCCTGGAGATTCTCAAGGATGGTGTTTCCGAACAACACCGAACCGGTGTAGGTGCCGCTGCCGGCGGTGATGCCGGTGCCGTTCCCGGTGAGGGTGATGAGGCTGATGGTTGATTTCGTGGAGCCGCCGAGGAAGGAGATGCCACTGCCGCTGAATCCCTGGATCAGGGAGGGTGCGGTGGTGAGTGTGAGGTTGTTGACGCCTTTGCCGATCAGCAGACCGATGGAATTCTGGGGAGTGTCAGCTCCATTGAGTTGCAGCCCGTTCAGCAGATCGACTTTGCTCGCCTTGAGGAGGGAGAGGCCGGCGAGAGCGGTCTGAGCTCCGACCGCCTTGTTGAAGCGGATGGCGTTGCCGGAGGAGAGGGAGAGGGATTGATGGCCATCGATGGTGGCCTCGAAGGTGATGGCACCGCCTGCGGAGATGAGGCTGTCGGCGGCGAGGGAGAGAGAGCCGAGGGAGGCAAGGGTGACAGCGCCTGAACCCTTGGCTTTGATCGCCGAACCGAAGGAGATGGTGTCTGCGGTGCCTTTGCCGGTGTCGATGCTGAAGCTGAGTGCTGCAGCTCCTTTCGTCACGGCAGCGAGATTGATGCCATCTGTTCCGATCTGAATCTTGTCGTTGCCGTCACCACCAAGGATGCTGAGACCGGCAAATCTTGGGAATTGGTCGAGATTGATTGCGATGGTGTCGGTCGCCGTATTGATGGCGACTCCCGTCAGTGGCGTTGATGCTGAGATCGTTCCTGCTGTCTGGGCGGTGACAGTCAGAGTTCGGGCGATGCTGTTATAGCTTGTGAACAGCGAGCTGATCTCGACACCAAAGTTGTCGAGGGTCAGGGTTAATACATTGTTGTTCACTCCAACGACGATGTCGTCAGCGCCTAGGTGGCCGTCCCAGGTGAGACCGGTGATCAGGTCAAGATGGTTTTTTCGACTGTGCCGTAGGTGTATTCCAGGGCCCAGTTTCCGTCTCTTCCCGTGAGATCGGTGGAAGCGGCGACGTCGCGGCCTGTCAGATCAGCGATTCTGGCAATCAGCGATCGTCCTTCCACTCCCGAGGCAAGATTGCAGCCATACAGGAGCAGGTCGCCCCCAGGATTGAGATGCCTGCCAAGGCTGCCGAATTCGCTGGTATAACGATCAATGGTTTAATCTGTGATCTTCTGATCCCCGAAGATCAGCGCACCATTGGCGCCGTGTTGATACAGGGAAATCGCGTCAAAGCTTTGGTTGTTGAATTCGCCATCAAGGAGCGATTCGATGCCGTGAGCGCCTGCTGACGCAGCGATCAGTCGTGTGTTGAAGCCAAGGGACTGGAGTTCGGAAAAGAGTTGACTGCTGGAAAGCCCGTCATCAATGACGAGATGCAGAGTATCGCCAGCAGCACTTTCCACGACTCAGCTCTCCACGACCAGGCCCGGAGCCGCGGTTGCTGCTTCTCCCATGCTTCCGGTTCCCGGCACGCAGCGACGCAAAGCGGACAGCCAACGTCACTCAGTGTTCATGCACGGGCAAAGGCTGTCAACCGTGGAAACACCAGGTGCCTGCCCCGTTCGCCACCGTCTGTGATCGCCTACCAGGGGAGCACCTCGCCGTTGGCATGCCAGAAGGTGCCGCTGTTGTCCAGGGTCAGGGCATCGATCCGCGCCAGAAGTCCGCGCACCGCCTCCTCCGGGCTGATGCCCCGGGGGTTGAATCCGATCATCCGGGTGCTCACCAGTCCGGGGTGCAGGATCGCCACGGCGATGCCCCGGGGTTTCAGGTCGATCGCCAGCGATCGGCCCGCCATGTTGAGCGCCACCTTCGACATCCGGTAGCCGTAGGACCCGCCGGAGCTGTTGTCATCGATCGAGCCCATGCGGCTCGTCATCAGCGCCAGTTTCGATCCCGGGAGCAGCTGGGGCAGCAGGGCCCGGGTCAGCAGCAGCGGTGCCAGGGCATTGAGCTCGAACTGATGGCGGATGCTCCCAGGATCCAGATCCTCCAGGCTGTTGCTCTCCAGGACGCCGGCATTGAGGATCAGAGCATCGATCGGTTGCCCTTCCAGTCGCTCGATCAGGGCAGCGATCGCCACGGGATCGAGGAGATCCACGCCGGTTTCCACGCGCACTCCCAGCTCCTCCAGCTCGGGCGAGGTCGCGCGACAGACCGCGATCACCTGATCGCCGCGGGCCTGCAGCTGCTGGCAGTACGCCAGGCCGATGCCCCGGTTGGCACCGGTGACCAGAGATGTCCCCATGGTTCCAGGCGATCGCAACATTCTCGGCCATCCTGCCGCCGGGTCCGTGCCGCCGGTCCCTAGGTTTCAGGGCATCCTGACCGGCCCCTCTCGGCGTGCCTGCTTCCGACCCCGCTGACCTCAGGCTCTTGAGCTATGACTTCAACCTGCCGGAGGGCGTGATCGCCCAGCGTCCGGTGGAGCCGCGTCATGCGGCCCGGATGCTCGAGGTGCTGGCCGCCGCCGGTTGTCGCCATCGCCAGGTCTGGGATCTGGCGGCCTGTCTGCGCTCCGGGGATCTGCTCGTGGTCAACGACACCCGGGTGCTGCAGGCCCGGCTGGAGGCCCGTCGTCGCAGCGGCGGTCGCGTTGAGCTGCTGGTGCTCGAACCCGTCGATGACATCGGCCGCTGGCTCTGCCTGGCGCGGCCCGCCAAGCGCCTGCAGCCCGGCGAATGGCTGGATCTGCAGGCCCCGGAGCAGCCGCTGCTCGCGGTGCAGGTGCTGGGGGCTGATGTGGCCACCGGTGGCCGCCTCGTGCAGTTCCCCCAGGCCTGCAGCAGTGCCGAGGCGATCGAGCCCCTGCTTCGTCGTTATGGCGCTATCCCGTTGCCGCCCTACATCCACGAGCATGACGCCAGTGATCAGGAGCGCAATCAGACCCGCTATGCCTCCCGGCCCGGTGCCGTGGCGGCCCCGACCGCCGGCCTGCATCTGAGTGATGCCCTGCTGGCGGAGCTGGAGCGGGTTGGGGTGGAGCTGGCGCACGTGACCCTGCATGTCGGTCTCGGCACCTTTCGGCCGCTCGAAAGCGACGATCTCACCCAGGTCCAGCTGCACAGCGAATGGGTGGAAGTGAGCGAGGAGCTGGTGGCCCGTGTGGCGGCCTGTCGCCGTCGTGGTGGCCGTGTGATCGCGGTCGGGACAACATCTGTGCGCAGCCTTGAGGGGGTCGCCGCCCTCCATGGCGGTGCGTTGCGGGCTTATCGCGGCCCGGTGAATCTTGTGATTCAGCCGGGCTTCCGTCTGGCGGTGGTTCAGGGGCTGCTCACCAATTTCCACCTGCCGAAATCCTCCCTGTTGCTGCTCGTCAGTGCCCTGATCGGTCGGCAGCGGCTGCTGGATCTCTATCGGGAGGCGATTGAAGCTGGGTATCGCTTCTTCTCCTACGGCGATGCGATGTGGATTCCGCCTGATGCGGTGCTTGCACAGGCACGACCTTCCGTCGTCCCGGGGGATGGCGATGCCGCCAGCACCACCGCTCCGCTGTAACCCGCCGGCAACCGGGGCTGGAACAGCTGCAGCGGCTCGCCTCCCGGCCTGTCGCTCCTGGATTCTGCTCTGGCTGCCAGGCCACGGCCGTCGGCCTTGACGGTCGCTTCCAGCCTGCACCAGGCGGCGGTGAAGGCGGGAATCTGCTCGGTTTCCGGTGTGGACTCCAGGGTGGCGACGACCTCCGCCTCCAGGTAGCGTCGGGCGATCGCACGCCAGCGCAGGCCGGGGCGATGGCGTTCCAGATCGACGCCGATCGGTCGTTGGCGGTGCAGCCCCAGCAGCAGCAGGGAACCGGAATGGGACAGATTGAACTGCAGCGGCGACCAGGGTCCTGGTGCCAGCAGTGGTTTGCCCTGGCGCCCGCGCTCGATCGGCAGCGCCTCCGCGGGCCACCCCAGCAGGGTGGCGAGCACCAGGCGCACCAGGGCGAGGCCAGCGGCCTGGCGACTGCGCTCGGCAGGATGCCTGCGCTGCCTGAGCCTCAGGCGTTCCTCCGTGGTCAGCAGCGTCTCCAGTCGGCTGAGCAGAGCTTCCGGCAGGGTGTCGGCGTTATCGAGCAGCAGCAGCAGCGGCTCTTCCCCCAGGATCAGCGGTCGTGGGAGCTGCAGCAGGGCCGAACGACCGGGGTTGCCTGCAGGCCGACAGGACATTGGGCAGGCGGCGGCCTGCAGCTCGCTGGTCGCCTTGGATTCACCAGACACAACAAAGCCCCTGGGCTGGCCGTGAAGGCGCAGCACCGGGAGCTCGGAGGGCCGCCCCTGCAGGGGCGGCCGAACAGGCGACATCGCAGCCGTGGCTGGGATCAGGCAGCGGCCAGGTTGGCGGCCACGAACTCCCAGTTCACCAGCTTGTCGAGTAAGGTGCTGATGTAGTCGGGGCGGCGATTCTGGTAGTCGAGGTAATAGGCGTGCTCCCAGACATCCATGGTCAGAAGGGCCTTCTGGCCATGGGCCAGCGGCAGATCGGCGTTGCCGGTCTTGGT
>JBJTBH010000019.1:0-5500 GCA_046091285.1 Cyanobacteriota bacterium
CAGCGCATCGCCGGCACCGTCCCGGCGCCAGCAGAAGCGTTTTCGCAGCATCTGCGGCCTCTCACGGGGCCGGAGCCGATCGCGCTGGTGCGCTCCCTGCCGCGCTACGACGGGCAGCTGGCCAGGGCACGTTTCATCGGCTTCGACTGGGAGCAGCGGATCAGCGAGTATCTCGCTGTCGTCCGAGCCCTGGTGGCCACACCGTTCCGGCCGCTGGCCCATGAGCGCTTCCTGCAGCTCTCGGAGCGGCAGCTGAACAACCTTCCCGACCAGGTGCTGCCCCGGATGATGGCCGGCAGCCTCGGCCGGGTGTGGTATCTCGTGCTCGTGGTGGAGGCCCGCCTGGGAGAGCTGACCTCCCAACAGCGCCGACACTGGCAGAGCACAGCCTCCACCATCCTCAACGCCTGCATCGACAGCATGGAACGGCTGAGCTTCGAGCTGGTGACCTACGTGGGGCAGCTCGAAGCGGTGGAGAGGCATCAACTACAGAGCGTGCTCCTCAGCTGAGCGCAACACCCGGATGGCCTCCACCAGATCACGGGCCAGCAGCGCCCGGTCGCAGAGCAGGCTGCCGGCAACGTGCTCCCTGAGATGGCCATGGATCTGCCCATGGAGCTCAGCGTCGTGCACCAACGCCGCCACGGCCTCCAGCCACAGTTGCGGCTGCTCCTGGGCCAATGAGGGCAGGCCGAGGGCCGAGAGCAGGCCGGCCACCCCGCGCGCGGACGGTGACGCGACCGGCAGGGTGACCACCGGCCGCCCCTCCCCCAGCCAGAGGGCGGCATCCCGGGTGGGGCTCTCCAGGCTCAGATCAAGCGCGATCAGCCGCTGGCCGGCGGCCGCTTCAGGATTCCCGGGGCGGCAGCGAGCCGGCAGGGGCTCGCCGAGCCAGGTCTGCCACCAGCGGGGCAAGAGGTCGGGATCCTGCCAGTGGGCATGCGCAAACCAGAGCGCCTGCACGGGCAACTCCGCGAGGCAGCGGTGCAGCATCCGGCCAGCACCGGGCAGCAGAGCGGCCGGAGCCCCCAGCAGCACCAGCGCCACCTCGGCATCGGGCGGCACCGGCGGTGGAGTGAGCGGGGCGGGGCTCAGCTGGCGCACGCCGGTGAGGGTGAGCCAGGGAACCTCGCCGGCCGCCGGCTCGGCCGGGACCGTCCAGCGATCCGCGAGCTGAGCCCGATACGGGGCCGCACTGGGCAACGGCTGCACAGTGGCGAACCAGGCCAGCTGCAGGGGGGCCAGCCCCTGGCAGAGGCTGCGCAACCAGAACGGATCGGCCGGCCCGACGGTATCGAGCAGCACATCGAAGCGGCCCTCCCGCAGCAGGGCCAGCCGCTGCAGCGGAGTCTGAGCGCTGAGATCGAGCCAGCCTGCCGGCACTGAATTGAAGTGCACCGAGCCATGGAGCAGCACCGGCACCAGGGCAAGCTCCGGGAGCACCTGGGCCATCCCCTGCTGCAGCGCATCGACCAGCTGACGGGCAGCGGGGTCATCCTCAGCGAGCACGAGGGCCACACGCCAACCGCCCGTGCACTCGGGCAGCGCCGGCAACGGACCAGCTGGGGTGGCGAGCATGGCCGGAAGACCGATGCGGTGCCTGAGGCGGCGCTGGAGTCGCGCCACCGCCGGCAGGCTGGATCGGGAAGACTCCAGCAGGAGGCCCAGCTGGGGCCAGAAGCGCAGCACACAGGCCGCTTCCGAGGAATCGAGCTGGGGGAGCAGCTGCAGCAGCCCTTCGGCCTCGGGAGGACCGGCCAGGCCCGCCAGAAAGGCGCGCCAGAGCCGCAACACCTCCAGCTGCTGCCTCTGTGACGATGACGACGTGATCGACTGCATCGCCTCCAGCAGAGGATCAACAGCGCAGAAGACTCCCAGCTCGAGGTTGGCGCGAGCGGCCATGCGCAGCAGCTCAAAGGGCAGCTGCCGGGGCTGCCAGATGGCGGCGAGGGAGCAGACCTCGCGCCAGTCACCGAGTCGATAGGCGGCGACAAGCCGGAGCTGGCGAGCCTCGGGATCGTGGGGGGCCCACTGCTCCTGCAGCTGCAGCAGATCGGCAAAACGACCGGCGCGCAGGCAGGCCAGAAGCAGCGGCATGGCCTGATGGGGCGCCGGCTGATGGAGCTGCAGGAACCGCAACACCTCCAGGGTGAGCACCCGCTGCGGACTGGCCAGCGCCTGACTCTGCTGATTCAGAAGCTCGAGGTTGAGATCACGGAGGGCCTGGACGGACGGGATGGGGGGCGCCGCCAGCAGGGCGGCAAGGGATTCGCTGACGACCAGCTGCTGCAGCTGGTTGAGAGGATCAGAAACAGCCTCCAGGGGCAGTGACAACATCAGCGACGGCCCTAATTCTGAGGTTGGTTGGGCACGGGTTGAAGGAACACCGAATACCCCATTCCGGTGAACCCCGTGACGGACTTCTGGTGGGTCGTTGCGTCGCTGAACGAGGACACGGTTTGCTCAGCCACCCCGAATTTACGCTGATTGTCGACGATCTGATACTGCTCGGTCTGGCCGGGAACCAGGGGCAGGGCGATGACGTTGTCCAGCGACGTGATGCACCCCTGATCCGCGGCATTGGCGAGGCCCTGCTGGCTGTAGAACTCCTGAAGCTGAGCGCTGCAGCTGTCACCACGGACACGGCTCACGGAACGACCGACCGACTGGGACGAACTGCTGGTGCTGGTGCCCTGCGGCCGGCTGAAGGTGTAGCCATTGAGCAACAGCTGAGCCTGCACACCCTGAAGCGTGGCTGACAGAACCAGGAGCAACAGGCCACCACCGGCAGCGCCGGAGCGGCACTGTCGCCAGGCGAAAAGCAGGCGTGGGCACAGCACTGGCATCAGGCCACAGGATCCATGGACAGCATCAGCATGATCGCGTCAGGGAGATGTTTGCTCAGGGAAAACGGTGGTGGAGATCGGCAGAATGGCCGGCATGATCACTCTGGCGAATGGACTGAGCGTTCGACGTTCCAGGGTGGAGTAATAGGGTTCGGAGAGGGTGGCCGAGGACGATTCACGACGAGCGGCCGGGACGAGCTTGGTGGAGGTGGGCTCCTTGGAGACATCGACCTTGGGGTTGTCATCGGCGATGTTCAACGACCAGGGCTGGGTCTGATCCTTGACGTGCCAGATGGTGTTGCGATCAAACATCAGACCGCCGCCTTCAGGTTCGACATTCGATCCGGTGATTTCATAGCGATCGGTGGTGCGCTGCCGGTAGGCCTGATCCACGGTTGCGGCACCGACCACCGAGGTGAGTGCGTTGTAGCCCACCGTGACCTGGGCGGCACAGGGTGGAACCACCATCAACGCCAGGCCCGAGAACGCGGCAGCCGACAACGACCAGGGGGAATGGACCATGACTCAAGGAAACACGGAAGGCTGCATCTGGGAAAAGATGGAGAGACTCTGACCATCCACCTTTTCCTGAAGTGTGTATGAATTTGTCGCACCGATCCGGGTGGGACCACCGACAACGGCCCTATATTCCAACGCCATCTGACCGACAGAGGATCCAGCAGGGGGAAGAATCGCAGAAGTCAACTGATTGCTATGGGTATTACCACCTTCCAGGCGGGGCCGGATCCCCGTATCAGATTCAAATGTGGCCGAAGAAATAGTGAATGTTTCGCCATTCACCGTGAGACTGGCCGACGAACAGCAGGGACTGCCGCCGAGCTGATTGAGGGGCCCATCGTAGGGAAAAGAACCATTATTGCTGACAAAAAATCCAGAGGCGTTGGAGAATGTATAAGCCTGCTTGCTGCTGACGGAATCAATCATCGTGACCGACTGCGCCCCAGCCCGCGTCGCCAACCCAATGGCAGCAACGATGAGCAGCCCATAATTCAAACGCCCCATAACGTTACATAAAATAGAGAAAGGAGAGAGCCGAACACCCTCTCCGCAGCGAACCCAATGGGATCAGAAAGCCGAGAGGTCGTTGATCAGCTGGTTGGTGAAGGAGGAGGTGGCCTTCAGGCTGGAGGGACCGAACAGGGTGGAGCTGATGCTCGCTCCGATGGTCTGGGTGCCGGTGGCACCAGCCAGGGAAATGGCCGCAATCGCAGTGGTGTCAAGAGTCAATGGAGGTGTTACGCCTGTAGCACTGGCGCTGGCACTGATGCCGGTGACAGAGGTATAGCCACCAAAGGAACCGCCAACAAAATTGGTCGTGAGATTGGCGCTTGTGGCGTTGAAATTCGTGGAAATACCACTGGCCGCACCAGCCTTGAAGGGCGTCACAGCAGCACCGATGTCACCATCGACCGAGAAGCTCTGGCCGTAGGTGTTGTTGATGGAGAACTCAGCCGTGTTGGTGAGGTTGTTGAGGGACTGCAGAGCCGGACCGGCCTTGACCGCCACGTTGCCCACGCCGGCAGCGACGGAGGCCACGCCAAGGGCCAGGGCGACTTTCTGATTCGATCTAGAATGCATGATTGCAGAAGCGGGATATCCTGGATAGCCCAGGGTCCATCGATCTTAGCATCGTAATCTATCAGATGTCAGGAGCCAGGGATCAAGCCCTGAGCCCATGGCTCGGATGTATTGAAGCAAACATGCTGAAGACCGACCGACCCTTCGGATTCGGCCAGTAGATTGCTGAAGACGGTCCAAAGCATACGATGGCGTGCCCGAAGTTACTGCGTGTTGTGGCTACGGGATTGGCCACGGGACTGACCACAGGAGTGTTGTGTTGCTTGTTACCGAATCGCGCCCTGGCGGAAAGCTTTGATGTCTATTGCGTGCCCAGCCTCAATGGGGTGAGCACGTGCTCCGGCTGGAGCGATGGGGGAACGCTCACCTGCGTTGCATCCCTGGGCGGCGTTGCCAGCTGCAAGTCAACGACAGGACGGCAGTTCAGCTGTATCCAGGATGGAAACGGTGTGACGACCTGCCAGAATCCCAACAAAGTGACGGGAAGAAGCGGCAAGGGCGACGATTGCACTTTTATCGGCAATGGATCATTTGTGTGCGGTCGCCAACCCAGAAGCCAACCGGATCTGTTGCCAAGGCCGGAGGTGAACAACAACCCGATCAGCTTTCCCGATGACAACACCACCCTTCCCAGCCTCTTTCCCTGAGCGATTGGGCCGCGCCAAACAACCGGAATGGCAGGACATGCTGACCTGGGGCCGCGGGGTCGGCAGGGTCTGGATCTTCGACGTGGCGAGGGAAGCGATGGGCTCGCTGACCCAGGGGGCCCTCAACTGCAGGGTGCCGAGATCACTGGCGCGGCCTGGCCTGGGGGCCTGCAGCGGCCGGCTGGCCATCGGGGCCTGTGGGGCAACGGCCGGCAAACTGGAGAGTTGGGCCCCGGATGGCGGCAACGGAGCCATCCAGGCCAGATCGAGATCCGGATGCCTGGCGCTGTAAGCGAGCTGGAAGGTGAGGCCAAGCCGGCTCTGGAGGTCTCGCCCCTGCTGATAGGCGGGCAAGGCCCGGGTGGTGTCAGCCACCAGGACGCACACCCCGCCGGCCATTTCCAGGAT
>JBJTBH010000020.1:0-27219 GCA_046091285.1 Cyanobacteriota bacterium
GGTCGGCAGCAGCCAGCCGAGGGCCGCCAGGAGGCCCAGGGCCAGGGCGCCGCCCACGGGCGCCGCCAGGCGACGATGCAGCGGCAGGCGGGCCTGCAGTTCGTGGGCCCTGAGAGGTTGCGGGATGGGCCAGTCCAGCGGCACCTGGAGCAGAGCGTCCAGCCGCAGGCGATCAAGGCAGCGCACCAGATCCGCCAGGTCGGCATCATCCAGCCGCAGCGTCAGCGGTGGGGTGTCGGGCTGGCTGCTGCGCAGGGTCAGCTGATGGCCTGACCGTCGGCGACCATCGCCAGCGTCGTGGTCGCCAGGCAGCGGTTCGATCGTCACCGGTGAATCGCTGCTTCCGAACGGTCGGCTGACACCGCTCAGCAGGTGACGGGCATACGGAAGCACCACATCCGCCAGGGCGACCAGGTGTTCCTTTCGGCCTTCCAGTTCCGGCCGACCGGCCAGCTGCAGCTGCCAGCCGGTGATGATCCCGATCGCCTGGCTGCTCTGACCGATCGAGACATCAGGAAGGCCCTCGACCTGCAGGCGGCAGCTGGCCTGGTCGTAGCGGCGTTGCAGTTTCATCAGATCGCATCCATCAGGCTGGCTTTGTGACGGTCGAAGCCCCCATCACCGGCCCCGAGGGCCAGGCTCTGGATCAGGCCGCGCAGCACCGAGGGCTCCAGCTGCGGATCCACCAGGCGTTGCACACTGCTGCGACGTGGATTCATCCGTTCGCGCACCAGTTCCGCCAGCCGACTGTGAAACAACGCCCAGCGCTGGCTGTTGACCTCTTCGGGTTCGGCGCTGGAGAGCAGTTGATGGAGCATCGGGTAGAGCCGATCGGCCAGGGCGCAGAGGATGCGGATCAGGGCATCCGTTTCCAGCTCCGAGAGGGTCCCTCGTCGGGTGATGCGGCGCAGGGGATTGTGGCAGCGGCTCTTCCAGAGGGCGACGCGATCGGGAAAGAGCCCGGAAAATCCCAGTTGCTCACACATCCAGACCATCGCTTCCCCTCCGTTGAGATCGAGGGCCTCAACGGTCAGCAGCAGCAGATCGCGCCGTTCAAGGCCCCGTCGACTGATCCGGGTGGGCGGGCGATCGACGACCCCAGCCTCTGAGGCGATGGGATCGGCCGGTGGAGGGGTGGAAGCTTGGGCCATGGCTGCGATGATGCCAGCGCCAGCGACCATCCGTCACCCAGGCGCGGTCAGCGCGGCTGCCGCTCCCCCCTCGGCTCCGATCGCCGGCCTGAACCCCGGGCCCCGCCATGACTGCCTTCACCGGTTCCAGTTCCCCCATCGCTGACCGTGGCGATGATCTCCAGCGCAGCGGTTCCGCACCGACCGATCTGCGCGCCTACGTGCGTGACATTCCCGATTTCCCCAAGCCGGGCATCCTCTTCCGCGACATCACGCCGCTGCTGCGCGATCCGCAGGGATGGGCCGAGGCGATCCGCCAGCTCGGTGTTCTCTGCGATCGGCTGCAGCCCGATCTGATCGTCGGCATCGAATCGCGGGGCTTCATTGTCGGCACGGCGCTCGCCACCGATCGGCGGCTCGGTTTCGTCCCGGTCCGCAAGCCCGGCAAGCTGCCCGGCGAGGTGGTCGGCGTCGACTACGACCTGGAATATGGCCAGGATCGCCTCGAGATCGTGCGTGATGCCCTCGCCGATCAACCCCGGGTGCTGATCGTGGATGATCTGCTGGCCACCGGCGGCACGGCTGCCGCCTGCGCCGAACTGGTGGCCGTGGCGGGCGGGCAGCTCTGTGGCTTCGCCTTCGTGGCTGAACTCGCCGCTCTGCGAGGTCGGGAGCGTCTGCCTGCGACCCATCCGATCGAATCTCTGATCATCTACCCCTGAGCGCATCGGTGCGTGGATCCAGGGGGCGCGCCGCTCAGTCCTGCTGGTCCTGCCAGCCGAGAAGGTCGTCGAGCTGCGCCAGGCTGATCAGCCCGAAGCGCCAGAGCACCACCGGCAGGGGGGCCTGCTCCTGCTGCGCCTGACGCAAGCCGAGGCTGAGGGCCTTCTCGCTCAGTCCGAGGGTCTGACGCAGATGGTCGATCAGGGCCTGGGACGGCGGTGGTTGCGGCGATGTGCTGATCACCATGATCGTCTCCTGGTGGTTGGCAGGGTGGCGGACCAGGACAGCGGCCTCAGGCGACGCCCTGTCGGCGACGCGATCCCAACAACGTGATCCCAACAACGTGATAACAACGACGTCCCCGTGTTGCTGTCGCTGCCCTGACCGCGAGGCTGATGGGCACTCGGGGTCTGGATTCTGCCTGCAGTCTGGGCCCGGTGCGTCGGAGCGGCTGGTTTCAGCCCGGCGCTCCTCCGAGGGTCATCGCCGTCAGGCTGAGGCGTCGCACCCAGGGCTGATGCTGCAGCAGGGTCATCGCCAGGTGCCGCACGGGTCGCAGCAAGGGATGACGGTTGGAATACAGGCGGACCAGCAGATCGGTGGCCGTCAGGGTGAGCAGCAGATCGAGACGGCGCCGGCGGCCATAGGCCGAAGGCAGGGTCGAAAGGGGAAGATCACCGCGCGCTGCCCGTCCTGCCAGGCGGGCCAGCAAGGCCGTGTCGCGCCAGCAGAGATTGAGCCCCTGACCGCCGACCGGATGGCAGCGGTGACCGCTTTCCCCCACCAGCACGGTGCGGCCTTTCCAGAGCCTGGGCGCCAGGGCGATGGCCACCGAAAAAGCCCGGGGTTGATCCTCCAGCGCATCGGGTTGGAGCTGATCGGGCAGGACCCCGGCCAGCCGATCGAGGAAGGCACTCGGTGCCAGGGCCTCCAGGGTGCGGCAGGTGGCCTGGCTGGCGCTCCAGACCACCTGGAAGCGCCCGCCACCTAGGGGTAACACCGCCAGGGGACCCTCCGGCCGGAACAGTTCCCAGGCCTGGTCGTCGGCGCTGCCCCGCAGGCACACCTGGGCTGTCAGGCAGGCCTGGCGATAGGTGTGCTGCCAGAAGGGCAGGGCCACCTGCTGCCGAGTTGCGGAGGTGCCGCCTTCGGCGGCGACCACCAGATCAGCTGCCGCCTCGGCCGAGGCGGCAGGCGTGGATGGTTGACCGAGGTCCAGATGGATGGTCTCGGTGGCGGCCAGCTGCTTAAGCAGGGCGGCCATCAGGGCCCGGTGCTGAAGAATCCAGCCCACGGCCCCGGAGGTCCGGCAGGCCGCCGGTAGATCCCGGAGGCTGAAAGACACCTGGCGCCGGAGGCCGCGATCCCAGAGCTCCAGAGTCCGGAACGGGATCAGCCCTGGGCTGAGGCTGTCCCAGAGCCCCAGATCCCTCAGGAGGCGGGCACTGGAATGGGTCAGGGCATAGGCGCGATCACGATCGCGCAGTTGATCGGAGTCCTGCGGATCGGTCAGGGTGACAGTCCACCCTGCCTGCGCCAGGGCCAGGGCCGTGAGGGCGCCGCTGGGGCCGGCACCCTGGACGCGGGCATGGGGGATGGGCGCCATGGCGGTGGGAAGGGAGAACGACGGCGCGGCAACAAAAAGCCGCGACCGTGAGGCCGCGGCGCAGGACCCTAGCGGGAGATGTGATCAGCCGATGCCGAGCAGGCCGTGGGTGAAGGCTTCACCACCGAGGGCGAATTCCGTGGCCAGGAGGGCGATGAAACCGAGCATCGCCATGCGGCCGTTCAGCTTTTCGGCGCGTTCGTGGAAACCCCAGCCGCTTTCAACGTCCACCACTTCCATGCGGGGCTCGGTGGCGAAGGCATTGAGACGGCCGCCGTCTTCGGTGGTGACGGTGGCGCCGCGGATCGGGGAAGGAGCAGTGGCCTGAGTCATGGGGCGTCCTGGCGTTGTGGACGAATTGTAACGCAATATTTCGCTGCGTGACGCATCGTTCATGAACGGCTCCGGCGGCGTGCTGCCTCCAGGAGCTGTCGACGGCTCCGTCGCCCTCAGCGCAACCGTTTCAGGCACAGTTCCTCGAACGCCGGCCGCAGCAGGAAGGGGTAGTCCCCCACCCACAGATTCAGCTGCGGCAACCAGGCGTCGGAGAGCGCTCCGATCCTGGAGAAATCCTTGCGTTCGCTCAGCACCAGGCATCGCACAACCATGCCGGGCCGGATGGCCTTGTGCTTCTTCTCCATCGGAAAGCGCACCTGGCCCAGATACCCCTCCTCGTCCTCCAGCTCCAGGCACAGCCAGGTGCGGCGGTTCTCCACCAGCTCCAGCCGGCCATCACGACTGGCCTGTTCCCGGCGTTCCTCCACCACCTCCCGGGTGAAGGCCTCCGCCACTTCGCCTTCGAAGATGGCGGCGGCCGGGTAACGGCGCAGGGTGGCGTTGCGGCGGCCGGCCTCGAGGATCGGTCCCCAGAGCACATATAGCAGCAGCACCACCCCGATCACGAGCCAGACCGAACCGAACTGGCTGTCGAAGGCCAGCCGGCTGGCGATCAGCAGCGACAGCACGCCGCCGATGGTGGCGATCAGCAGCCGTTGCAGCAGTTTGCGGGGATTGCCGCTGCAGGCCGTGAACTGGGGACCGGTGGCCACGGCCGGGATCAGGCGCGGCAGTTCTCCGGGCCGCAGGGGGATGAGCATGGCGAAGAAAAGGTGCCGCAGGTCGTGAGAGCGCGAAGGCTGGCGCCACCGGGTCATGCTGCTTGAGAAGCTCCCGGACAGCACCCGTGACGCCCGGTCCGGATGGCCAGGAGGCCGTCAGAGCAGCCGTTCCAGCCCGTAGACGAGTCCTTCCAGGCTCCTGACCCGTCGCACCGTCAGCAGCACTCCCGGCATGTAGGCCGAGCGATCGATGGTGTCGTGGCGGAGGGTGTAGGTCTCGCCAGGAGCCCCGAACATCACCTCCTGATGCGCCACCAGCCCCGGCAGGCGGATCGAATGCAGCCGCAGCCCGCTCTCTCGTTCACCGCCGCGGCAGCCTGGAAGCGTTTCATGCTCCTCCACCTGGGCCGGGTTGAAGCGCTTGCCGAGTTCCTCCATCAGTTCGGCGGTTTTGAGGCAGGTGCCGCTGGGGGCATCGGCCTTGCGGTTGTGGTGCAGTTCCGTCAGTTCAGCGAAGTCGTAGAAGCGGGCTGCCGCCGCCGCCGCCTGTTGCAGCAGCACCATCCCCACGGAAAAGTTGGGGATCACCGCTCCGCCGATGCCGGCCTTGAGGGCAAAGAGCGAGAGCTCCCGCAACTGTTCGGGTGACAGGCCTGTGGTGCCGATCACCGGATGCACGCCGTAGGCGATCGCGGCTCGAGTGTTTTCGTGGACGACGGAAGGATGGGTGAAGTCCACCAGGACGGCGCCGTTGCCGGCCCCCTGGCGACCGGCGGCCTGGCTGGCCTGGCAGAGGGTGCCCTCCAGATCGGAGGTGATTGCCACCTCGCACTCCCCAAGACCGAGTTGCAGGCCGATGTCCTCGCCTTCCAGGCCCGGGCTGTTGTCCACCGCACCCACCAGGGTCGTGTCGGCGGCGGCGCAGACGGCCTTCACCACTTCGGCTCCCATGCGACCCAGGGCTCCGGCCACGATCACCGGGATCGGCTGACCGGCTGGCTGGCTGGGGAGGCTGTCGCTGAGGGTCATGGAGAGGGAGTGCTGTCGGGCTCCATGCTGCCGCCTGGGGATCGCGGCCTCTGTAAAGGCTTGCTCCCCGCCCTCGCAGCGTCGGCACCGGGCTTCGTAGGCTTCTTTACATTGCTCAATCCGTCCGCATGTTCACCCAGGTCCGTTCCGCCAGCCGTCGTGTCAGCCCGGCCGACGTCAACGGCCGGGCCGTGATGCGAGCGGTCTACGTGGTGCTCGAGCCCCAGTACCAGAACGCTCTCACCGTTGCCGCCACCTCCCTGAACGATCAGAACGGTCCCCTGGCGATTGATCTGAGCGGCTACCTGATCGAGGAGCTGCGCGATCCCGACAACTACGCCGCCTTCTGCGCCGATGTCGCCGCGGCGGATGTCTTCATCGCTTCCCTGATCTTCATCGAGGACCTGGCCCAGAAGGTGGTCGATGCCGTCGCACCGCATCGCGATCGCCTCAAGGCCGCCGTCGTGTTTCCTTCGATGCCGGAGGTGATGCGTCTCAACAAGCTGGGAACCTTCTCGATGGCCCAGCTGGGTCAGAGCAAGAGCGCCATCGCCAGCTTCATGAAGAAGCGGAAGGAGAGCGGAGGCGCCGGGTTCCAGGACGCGATGCTCAAGCTCCTGAACACCTTGCCGACGGTTCTCAAGTATCTGCCGGTGGAGAAGGCTCAGGACGCCCGCTCCTTCATGCTCAGTTTCCAGTATTGGCTGGGAGGAACGCCGGACAACCTCAGGAATTTCCTGCTGATGCTGGCCGATAAATATGTCTTCCCTCGCAGCAGCGACGACCGGCCGGAACTGCAGGTGGCCGATCCCGTCGTCTTCCCTGATCTGGGCATCTGGCATCCCCTGGCTCCGGGGATGTTTGAAGATCTGAAGGATTACCTCAACTGGAGCACCAGTCGCCGGGATCTCAGCGAGGCGGCACGGAAGGGGCCGGTGATCGGTCTGGTGCTGCAGCGCAGCCACATCGTCACCGGCGATGAAGCCCATGATGTGGCGGTGATTCAGGAGCTCGAATATCGCGGCGCCACCGTGATTCCGGTGTTCTGCGGCGGTCTCGATTTCACCAAGCCGGTGAATGCCTTCTTCAAGGATCCACTCAATCCCGATCTGCCGATTGTTGACGGTGTGGTCTCCCTCACGGGCTTTGCCCTCGTCGGAGGTCCGGCCCGCCAGGACCATCCGAAGGCGATCGAGGTTCTCAAGAGCCTCAACCGTCCTTACATGGTGGCGTTGCCCCTGGTGTTCCAGACCACCCAGGAGTGGGAGGAGAGCGATCTCGGCCTGCATCCGGTGCAGGTGGCCCTGCAGATCGCGATTCCTGAACTCGATGGAGCGATCGAACCGATTGTGCTCAGTGGCCGTGATGACGCCACCGGCAAGGCCCACACCCTTCAGGATCGGGTCGAGGCGATCGCCGAGCGAGCCATCCGCTGGGCTTCGCTGCGGGTCAAGCCCCGGGCCGAGAAGAAGCTGGCGATCACGGTGTTCAGTTTCCCTCCCGACAAGGGCAATGTCGGCACCGCTGCCTATCTCGATGTCTTCGGGTCGATCTTCCGGGTGCTGGAGGAGATGAAGGCCAAGGGATACAGCATCGAGGATATGCCGCGGACGCCGAAAGCTCTGATGGAGGCGGTGCTCAGTGATCCGGAAGCCCTTGAGGGTTCTCCGGAGCTGGCGATTGCCCATCGGATGAGCGTCGCCGAGTACGAACGTCTCACGCCCTATTCCGAGCGTCTGGAGGAGAACTGGGGCAAGCCCCCCGGCACTTTGAACAGTGATGGCACCAACCTGCTGATTTACGGCCGTCACTTCGGCAATGTGTTTGTCGGTGTCCAACCCACCTTCGGCTATGAGGGTGATCCGATGCGGTTGCTGTATTCGCGTAGCGCCAGTCCGCATCATGGGTTTGCCGCCTATTACACCTACCTGGAAAAGGTGTGGCAGGCCGATGCTGTTCTGCATTTCGGCACCCACGGCTCGCTGGAATTCATGCCCGGCAAGCAGATGGGGATGAGCGAAACCTGCTATCCAGATTCTTTGATCGGCGCCCTGCCGAACCTTTACTACTACGCCGCTAACAACCCTTCCGAGGCCACCATCGCCAAGCGGCGTGGCTATGCCTCCACTATCAGCTACCTCACTCCCCCGGCTGAGAATGCGGGCCTTTATAAGGGATTGAAGGAGCTGGGAGAGCTGGTCGGCTCTTACCAGCAACTCCGTGAAGGCAGCCGTGGCGTGCAGATCGTCAACGCCATTGTCGAAACTGCAAAGCAGTGCAATCTCGATAAGGATGTGGTTCTTCCCGATCAGGAAGCCTCAGAACTTGATCTTGAGGCTCGCGATGGTGTCGTTGGAGCCGTCTATCGCCAGTTGATGGAGATCGAGAGCCGACTCCTGCCCTGCGGTCTCCATACGATCGGCAAGCCGCCGACCGCTGAGGAAGCGATCGCCACGTTGGTGAACATCGCCGCCCTTGAACGGGATGAGGAGGGCCTCCGCAGCCTGCCGGCTCTGCTGGCCGAGAGCAGAGGTCGCACGATCACCGACGTTTACCGGGGCAACGATGAGGGTGTTCTTGCCGATGTCGAGCTCAACCGCACCATCACGGAGGTCTGTCGTGCCGCTGTCGGCGCCATGGTCAAGGCGGTCACGGGAAGCGACGGACGCGTCACCCTGCGTGAGAACTTCGGGTGGTTCTTCAAGCTGCTTGAGCGTTTCGGCTTCAAACTGCCAAGCCCCTGGCTGAGCGCCTGCCGCAGCGCTGGTTTCGCCGATGTTGATCAGGTCGAACTCGACAAGTTGTTCGATTATCTGCGCTTCTGCCTGGAGCAGATCTGTGCCGATATGGAGATGGAGAGTCTGCTGCGCGCTCTCGATGGTGAATATGTTCTTCCTGGTCCCGGTGGTGACCCGATCCGCAACCCCGGCGTGCTGCCGAGCGGGAAAAATATCCACGCTCTCGATCCGCAGGCGATTCCCACCAGGGCGGCGATCGCTGCGGCCAAGGGTGTGGTTGACAAACTGATCGAGCGCCAGAAGCAGGAGCAGGGCAGCTGGCCGGAAACGATCGCCTGCGTGCTCTGGGGCACCGACAACATCAAAACCTATGGCGAATCCCTGGCCCAGATCCTCTGGTTCATCGGTGTCCGTCCCGTTCCTGATTCCCTCGGTCGCGTCAATAAGCTCGAGTTGATCTCCCTTGAGGAGCTCGGACGTCCCCGGATCGATGTCGTTGTCAACTGCTCGGGCGTCTTCCGCGACCTGTTCATCAACCAGATGGCGTTGATTGACCAAGGTGTGAAGATGGCTGCTGAGGCTGATGAACCTCTGGAGATGAATTTTGTGCGTCGTCATGCCCAGGAGCAGGCGGCCGCTCAGGGTGTTTCCTTGCGCGACGCGGCCACCCGGGTGTTTTCGAATGCCAGCGGCAGCTACAGCTCCAATGTCAACCTGGCAGTGGAGAACAGCACCTGGGAAGAAGAGAATGAATTGCAGGAGATGTATCTCTCCCGTAAAACCTTCGCCTTCAATGCCGATAACCCCGGCGAGATGAACCAGAATCGTGAGGTGTTCGAGTCGGTGATGAAGACGGCTGATGTCACCTTCCAGAATCTTGATTCTGCTGAGATCTCGTTGACGGACGTCAGTCACTATTTTGACAGTGATCCCACCAAGCTGATCGCTGGCCTGCGTGACGATGGCAAGGCTCCTGCCAGTTACATCGCCGACACCACCACAGCCAATGCGCAGGTTCGGTCTCTGAGTGAGACGATTCGCCTTGATTCCCGTACAAAGCTTCTCAATCCAAAATGGTATGAGGGCATGCTCAATTCGGGTTATGAAGGCGTGCGTGAGGTGGCCAAGCGTCTGAACTTCACCCTTGGCTGGAGTGCCACCAGCGGCGCCGTCGATAACTTTGTTTATGAAGAAGCCAACGACACCTTCATCAATGATCCAGAGATGCGTCAGCGTCTGATGGAGCTCAATCCCCACAGCTTCCGCCGCATCGTCGGGACGCTGCTTGAGGTCAATGGTCGCGGCTACTGGGAGACTTCTGATGAAAATATTCAGCAGCTCCAGGAGATCTATCAGGAGATTGAAGATCGCATTGAGGGGGTGACCACCTGAGTCATCGGGTGGTCAGCAATCTTCCGTTGGCTGTGATCGACATTGTTCAGTCCTGGGTCTTCGCCGGCCTGTCCGTTCCCCCGGCCTTTGCCACGGTTGCTTCTGCCTCCTGGCCGGGGGTTCTATCGACGGTCTTGTTGGATGGTTCGCTGATCATTCTGGTCAGCAAGGTTCTTGGTGGTCTGATCACCCGCTTCGGTCAACCGCCGGTGATCGGAGAGATCATCGGCGGGATTCTTCTTGGTCCATCCCTGCTCGGACTGATCGCTCCCGCGGCAGAGTCGTTCCTGTTTCCGCCGGCCGTGCTCCATCAGCTTGATCTGCTGTCTCAGCTCGGCCTGATTCTGTTCATGCTTCTGATCGGCATGGAGGTGCAGCCAGATCATCTGCGTTCGCGGATGCCGCTGGCCACGCGGATTTCTCTGATCGGCATCTTGTTGCCGCTGGTGCTCGGCTCGCTTCTGGCCGAGGGGTTTCATCGAAGTCTGCCGGCCCTGCTGCCCGGTCAGCATCCTTTCGCCGGCCATCTGTTTCTGGGTACGGCCATGGCGATCACCGCATTTCCGGTTCTGGCGAGAATTCTCAAGGATCGGGGGCTGCTCAGGCTGCCTCTCGGCCAGCTGGTGATCACCTGCGCCGCCATTGATGATCTGCTCAGTTGGGTGTTATTGGCCGCTGTGGTGTCGCTCAGCCGCTCCAGCACCGTCGCGGGTGCCTTACCCGCCCTTGGGTTCACATCCCTCTGGGCTGTGGTGGTGCTGGTCGGTCTGAGGCCGGCGATGGCCTGGATGGAGCGGGATTATCGTTTCCATAGACAGTTGCGGCCGATCGTTTTGGCCTGTGTCTTCGCCGGTGCGATTCTTTCTGCTGTTGTCACAGAATTGACGGGTGTTCATTATATATTCGGGGCTTTCCTTTTTGGTCTGGCGATTCCTCGTTATGGCCCTTTGATGCGAAAGCTTCAGTTGCATACCGAGCAGCTGGTTCTGACGGTCTTCCTGCCGATTTTCTTCGCCACCAGTGGGCTCAAGACCAGCATCGGGATGGTGAATGCCCCCCTGCTCTGGCTGGCGCTTCTGGCGGTGATGCTGGTGGCGATCGGCGGCAAATTTCTTGGTACTTCGATGATGGCGGCCCTCGGGGGACTCAATGCCAGGGATTCCCAGGCGGTGGGTTGGTTGATGAACACCCGCGGTCTGACCGAGCTGGTGATCCTCAATGTCGGTCTCGGACTCGGCGTGATCAGCCAGACCCTGTTCACCCTGATGATGTTGATGGCCCTGATCACCACCGCCATGGCCGGACCGCTGCTCGATCGTCTCGGTTACGGAACCGCTGCGCCTGACGGCAGGCCTGTCTAGTGTTGCGGCAGCCAGTCCTTTCGCAATGCTTCCGTCCCTTTCTGTTTTCAGAACTCCATCCGCCCTCCGGTCTCCATCCGCCGTTTCCGGCTGGCTGTCGACCGCAGCGTCCGCGTTCGCCCTGGCGGCACTGACGATCCTGCCCCTGGGTGCCACTGCGGCAAGAGCCGGTTGTCAGTTCCTGCAGCCGATCGGTGGCAATGGCGTTTCGTCGATCATCACCAAAACGATCGGACCGGGCAAGATCATCGGCCGGACGAACTGGAACACCGATTTCGTTGTCAACGGTTATTACTCGTCCTACAAGTTCTTTTTCACGGCTGATTCTTCTGATGCGAACGCCACCTATCCGGTGGAGGGATATCTGAAGTTCAGCGATGGCAGCAACCTTCAGGTGATCAATGTCTCGATGAATCCACCGATCGGCACCGGTCGCATGTTCGGTCCGTTCCCGGCCATTCCCGGCAAGACCGTCAGCCAGCTCAATTTCAAGGTGGGTGCCAGCAGCGATCCGGGAGCCCTGGGCTTCACCTATCGGATCTCGGTTCAGGGCTGTAACTGATTCGTCCGTCAGGGATTGAATCGGCTTCTTTCAACTCTGCTCGCTCGTCATCACTCCTGCGATCAGCCGGTCCGGCCTGATCGCAGGGGCCAGAGCACCTCGGCCATTCGCACGGTCTGCACGATCGGGGCCACGTCATGCACCCGCACGACCCTGACGCCAGCGGAGACGGCCCGGCAGATCACCGCAGCCGTGCCCCAGAGCCTGGCTCTGGGCCTGGGCTCCTCCAGCACGGCGCCGATGAAGCGCTTGCGGGAGGGACCCAGCAGCACCGGGAACCTCTGACTGGTGATCGTGTTCAGCCCTTCCAGCAGAGCCAGGTTGTGGTCGGTGTCCTTGGCGAAGCCAAGGCCCGGATCCCAGAGAATCTGCTCCTGTCGGATTCCGGCAGCCAGGGCTCGCTCGGTGGCTTCCAGCAGCGCCTGAATCACCTCTCGCACCACATCGCCATAGCTGGCGAGCTGGTCCATGGTGCGGCTGTCCCCCCGGCTGTGCATCAGCACATAGGGGCATCCCGCTTCAGCGATCAGCGGCAGCATCCCGGGGTCCGATCGTCCTCCGCTGACGTCGTTGATCCAGTCGGCACCGGCCTCCAGTGCCTGCGCGGCCACGGAAGCCCGGAAGGTGTCGATCGAGATCAGCGGTCGGGTCCGCGTTGATGCCACAGGGAGGCCGACATCGGGCCCCTGGGTTCCATCGCACGGCTCCGGGATCGGGTCTGGGGCTGCCTTCCATTCGGCCACGATCGCGTTCAGGGCAGGCATCAGGCGCCCGATCTCCTCAGGCGCCTCCAGAAGCTGCGCTCCGGGACGGGTGCTCTGGGCACCGAGATCGATCAGATCCGCCCCCTGGCGTGCCATCCGTTCGGCCTGGGCCACGGCGGCATCAACGCTGTTGTAGCGGCCGCCATCACTGAAGGAATCGGGGGTGAGATTGATCACCCCCATCACCTGGGTGCGGCTGTGATCGTTCCGCCAATGGTGCCCAGGGCCTGGGGTCTGCATCCGATCAGGCGGCCACGGGCACCTGGTAGTTGGCGATGCGGGCAAAGCCGATCGGATCGAGGGAGGCACCACCCACCAGCACCCCATCGATCTCGGGCTGGGCCATCAGTTGGTCGATCGTGGCCGGATTCACCGAGCCGCCGTACTGGATCACCACGTTGGGATTGCCGACCCAGTTGCGGATCAGACCACAGATCCGGTTCGCTTCCGCCGCTTCGCAGGTCTTGCCGGTACCGATCGCCCAGATCGGTTCGTAGGCCACGATCAGCTGGTCGGTGTCCAGGCCATCGAGGCCCTGTTCCACCTGGCGGCGGATCACCCGTTCGGTTTCGCCCGATTCGCGCTGGCCATCGCTTTCACCGACGCAGACGATCGGCACCAGGCCGGCCGACTGGGCAGCACGGGCCCGTCGGTTGATCTGCTCGTCGCTTTCGCTGAAGTATTTGCGCGGCTCGCTGTGGCCGACGATCGCGTGCGTCACCCCGAGTTCCAGAAGCATCGATGGGGCGATCTCACCGGTGAAGGCCCCCTTCCCTTCCCAGTGCACGTTCTGAGAGGCGAGGCGGATGCCGCTTCCCTCAAGCGCTTCGGCCATGGTGGAGATCGCCGTGAAGGGCGGAGCCAGCACCACATCCCGATCGGCCGGCAGGCTGGACACCAGGGGCCGGAAGGCCTCGGCAAAGACCCGCGCCTCAGCGCAGGTCATGTGCATCTTCCAGTTGCCAGCAATAACGGCCTTGCGCACCGGGGGCCCTTGATGAAACAGCTCTAAAAGTTAAACGCCAGCCGTCCGCCGTCTCGACGCCTCCGGTCGGGGCCGATCAGGGAGCGTCAGCCCTGACCCGTCGTCGTTGTGGTTGATCAGCAACCTCGCGCTCGTTGTGACGTGCGTTCCGTGACGCTCCCGATGCACGGCCGTCGGCACCGTTCAACTGATCCTGCGGATCGTTCTGCCTGCAGGCGGGGGCCGGCGGGATCTCTTCCGGGGCCTGGCGTCAGTCGTGCCCGTCCACCACCAGCCGGTGCCCGTCGATCGTCACCCGGTCGCCGGCCAGCAACTGGCGACCGCGTCGCAGTTCGGTCACATCGTTGACCTGTACGTCGCCCCGTTGGATGCGGAGCTTGGCTTCTCCGCCGGTGCCCACGAATCCCTGGAACTTGAGGAACTGATCCAGTTTCACGGCAGGAGCGCCCCTGACAGCGCTGATAGGGTTTGGCGATGCTCGCACCCTCGCCTGCCGGTTTCCGCAGGCTTCTGCCCCTGTTGAGGTCCTACAGCCGTCGCCTTCTGGCCGGAGGGGTGTGCATTGTCGTCTTTGTGGGCTGCTGGCCCCTGCTGGCCTATCTGGCCGGCCAGCTGATCCCGGCGATCGGTGCCGGTGATCTTTCCCTGGTGCTGCGCAGCATCGGCCTTGCCCTGGCAGTGTTCATGGTCCAGAAACTGGCGCAGTACGGCCAGGACACCCTGTTGGCAGGCCCGGCCCTGCGGGTGGCCCAGGACCTTCGCCGTCAGTTGTTCGCCCGTCTCCAGACCCTGCGCTTCGCTTCCCTGGAGACACTGTCGGCCGGCGATCTCACCTATCGCCTCACCGAAGACGCCGACCGGGTCGGGGAGGTGATCTACAAGCTGGTCCATGACACGACACCGAGCCTGCTGCAGCTTCTGGTGGTGCTCGGTTACATGGTCTGGCTGGACTGGCAGCTGGCCCTGGCCACCCTGCTGCTGGCTCCTTTCATCGCCCTGCTCGTGAGCGCCTTCGGGGCCAGGGTGATGGCAGCGGCTGAGCGCAGCCAGAAGCAGGTGAGCGAGCTGGCCGCCCTGCTGGCCGAGGCGATCGCCGGCCTTCCCCTGGTGCGTGCCTATGCCGCGGAACCCTGGCTGCAGGCGCGTTTCGATGCCGAGATCGACCTGCACCGGAAGGCGCGTTATCGAAGTCTGAAGTTGCTGGCCCTTCAGCATCCGGTGGTCGGTTTCATCGAGGCGGCCGGCATTCTGGCTGTTCTGTTGATCGGCACCCTGCGCATCGGCTCCGGAGCCATCGATGCCCAGGGCTTCAGCAGCTATGTGGCAGCGCTGCTGATGCTGATTGATCCGATCGGGCATCTCACCCAGAATTTCAACGAATTTCAGCAGGGGCAGGCCTCCCTGCGCCGTCTTCGCGAGATTGAAGCCGAAGCGGTGGAGGAGCCCGATCCCCCTGATGCCCAGCCTCTCGGTGTCGTTCAGGGGCGTCTTGCACTCGAGGGCGTGAGCTACGGCTACGACCCCGCCAGGCCGGTGTTGCAGGATCTCTCGATCGTTGTGGAGCCCGGTCAGGTGGTGGCTCTGGTGGGACCCTCAGGTGCCGGCAAAAGCACGCTCTTTTCCCTGTTGCTGCGTTTCAACATCGCCCAGGTCGGTCGGATTCTGCTCGATGGCCATGACCTTTCCAGCCTGCGGGCCAGGGATCTTCGGCAGGCGGTCGCTCTGGTGCCGCAGCAGAGCCGCGTCTTTTCCGGCACGGTGGCCGACGCCATCCGTTTCGGTCGGCCGGCGACCCTGGAAGCCGTCCGTGAAGCGGCCCGTGTCGCCAATGCCGATCGCTTCATCGAGGCCCTGCCAGGCGGTTATGAGGCCCGGCTGGAAGAGCGTGGCGCCAATCTTTCCGGGGGTCAGCTGCAGCGCCTGGCGATCGCACGGGCTGTGCTCGGCAATCCTTCCGTGCTGTTGCTCGATGAGGCCACCAGTGCGCTGGATGCCGAGAGCGAGGACGCGGTGCAGCGAGGGCTCGAGCAGGCCATGGCCGGTCGGACGGTGCTGGTGATCGCCCATCGTCTCGCCACCGTGCAGGGCGCGGATCGGATCCTTGTGCTCGAGGCGGGTCGGGTGGTGGAGCAGGGCAGCCATCGCGAGCTTCTGGCTCTGGCTGGACGCTACAGCGATCTCTGCCAGCGGCAGCTGATTCAACGGGAGTTCTGAGCGATGGCGGCGGAGCGCTGGGAGTATCGGGTCGTCCATCTGGATGTCGCCACCGGAGACCCTCCGTCGCCCGCCAGCCCGCTGGTCGACAGTGAGCGTCTCGGCGGTGTCCTCAGCCCCGATTATCTCGGCCGGGAGTTTCCCGAGATGTATCGCGATCCCGGAGTTCCCAGGCATCCGGCCGCTCAGTTGCAGCTGGCCTTCAACCGGCTGGGCGAGGAGGGATGGGAGCTGGTGCAGACCCAGCGGGTCGGTCCGCTGCTGATGGTGTTCTTCAAACGCCCACGACCCTGGCCATCCGCTTGACCGGACCTTTAATCTGTCTCGGCATCCTTCCATCGACTGTGACTGAAGATCAGAACGCCCCCGTGTTGACGTTTGAGGGGCAGCGCTATGACCTCAACAGCCTTCCTGATGACATCAAGGAGCTGATCCGTGGGATGCAGGTGGCTGACGCGCAGCTGCGCATGCACGAAGACACCCTCAAGGTGCTGGCGGTCGGTCGCCAGTCCATGGCGCTGCAGCTGAATGAGCGCCTCAAGGAAGTTACCCCTCTCGCCGACGATTGAGCCTGTCTTTCCCCTGGAGAGCTCAGAGTCTCCAGGGGGCCGGCTCCAACGTCCCGCTCGTCGGATCCTCGGATCCTTGAGCCAGCCATGCCCGGCGGATCCCTCTGGTTCCCGTCGGGCATTTGACGTTCCGGTCGGGCCTCAGACGTTCCCGTCGATTCTGCCGCTCACGGGCCTGAGTGATCCGCCCCTGCCGTGATGTTCGCTTCTTCTGGTCCCAGCTGGCCCTGAGCGGGCGTCCCGGCTGGCCCTGAGCGGGCCAGCCCGTGACTTCAGAGGGGGCTCAGATCCAGGAATCGGAAACTCTGGCGTTCCGGTCCTGCCTCACCTTCCGTTTCGATCACCCGTTCCCCCAGCACCCACGGCCCTTCGGGCGTCAGGGGCACGAAGGTGTCCGTGAACTGCTGCCGATGCCCCCGGGGCTCGCCGGTGGCTGGATCGCTGTAGCGGCTGCTGTAGCGGTGGCTCAGGTAGCCATGGCCGGTATCGGTCACCGATTCGGTTTCGATCGTCACCACGGTGCCGTGGATATGACGATGCACCATCGTCACCACGTTGTTCGCGATCCGGTAGCGATCGCCATTGTTCTTGCCGCCGACGATCACTTCCAGGCCCTGGGAACTGCTGTCTCCGGCGGTGAAGGTGTTGTCACCGTGGGTCTGTTCAAAGGGACGTCGCACCCGGTGGATCGCCACTTCCCAGAGCTGGGAGGCCACGGCCTTGTGCACTTCGGTGTCCTCGATGCCCTCGAGCATGGCCTTGAGATCGGCACCGACCGCAAATGATCCTTCGAGGCTGCGCTCAGCCTCCCCCGTTGGACCCAGCTGCAGCCATTGGCAGCGACCCTGATAGCCACCGAAGCTCGGATCCCAGGTGTAGCGGTTCTCGTAGGCGGCTCGGAAGGCAGCCCGCAGATCCGTTCCAGCCGGCACCACGGCCTCGCTGACAAAGCTCGCTGGCACGGCTGGACGGGGAGCTGTGGTGGTCAAGGCTGCGGAAAGCGGCAGGAGACTCACCCTACCGACGTCGGCCTGAGCAGGGGGTGGATGTCTTGCAGGGCGCGAATGCTCAGGGTCTGCTGTTGGAGGTTGGCGATCGCTTCCACTGCCGCCCGTGCTGCCGCCAGGGTGGTCACCGTCGGCACGGCGTAGTCGAGGGCGGCCCGGCGCAGGTAGCGATCGTCATGGGCGGCCTGGCGACCGATCGGTGTGTTGATGATCAGCTGAATGCGGCCGGAGCGGATCGCATCCTCGATGTTGGGGCGCCCCTCATGCACCTTGAGCACCGGCTCCACGCTCAGGCCATGGGCCTGGAGGGCGCTGGCAGTGCCGCTGGTGGCGATCAGATCGAAGCCGAGCTCGGCCAGGCGCTTCGCCACTGGCACCAGAGCGGTCTTGTCGCGGTCGTGGGTGGAGAGGAACACGGTTCCGTCCGTGGGCAGCGCCTCTCCGGCACCGATCTCCGCCTTGGCGTAGGCGTAGCCGAAGCTCTCGGCGAAGCCCATCACCTCGCCGGTGGAGCGCATTTCAGGTCCCAGCACCGTGTCTGACCCTGGGAAGCGTTTGAAGGGCAGCACCGCCTCCTTCACGGTCTGCAGGGGCGGCACAGGTTCCTCGGTCAGACCGAGCTGCTCCAGGCTGCGGCCGGCCATCACCTGGCTGGCGATCTTGGCCAGTGGGACACTGGTGGCCTTGGCCACGAAGGGAACGGTGCGGGAGGCCCGTGGATTGGCCTCGATGATGAACACGGTTTCGTGGCCGGCGGGGTCGCGTTGCACGGCGACCTGGAGGTTGATCAGGCCACGCACCTGCAGGGCCCTGGCCAGGGCGGCGCTCCACTGGCGGATCGTGGCCTTGGCCTCCTCGCCCAGGGTGACCGCCGGCAGGGCACAGGCGGAATCGCCCGAATGGATGCCAGCCGGCTCGATGTGTTCCATCAGGCCGCCGATCACCACCCGGCCGCTGTGATCAGCGATCGCATCGACATCGACCTCAGTGGCGTTTTCCAGGTACTGATCGATCAGCACCGGATGGTCCGGTTCCACCTGCACCGCCTCGACCATGTAGCGATTGAGTTCCTCCTCGTCGAAGACCACCTCCATCGCCCGGCCCCCCAGCACGTAGCTGGGTCGCACGACCACGGGGTAACCGACTCGGGCAGCAACGGCGCGGGCCTCGGATTCGCTGCGCGCCAGGCCGTTGCGAGGTTGCCGGATGTCCAGCTGGCGCAGGATCGCCTCAAACTGTTCGCGGTCCTCGGCGCGATCGATCGATTCCGGTGAGGTGCCCCAGATCCGGGTGCCCGTGGCCTGTCCTTCCGGTCCGGCCAGCCAGTGCATCAGGGGGATCGCCAGCTTGAGCGGCGTCTGGCCGCCGAACTGCACGATCACTCCCTCCGGTTGCTCCGCCTCAATCACATTCAGCACGTCTTCGAGGGTGAGGGGCTCGAAGTAGAGCCGGTCGCTGGTGTCGTAATCCGTCGACACCGTTTCCGGGTTGCTGTTGACCATCACCGTGGCGAAGCCGGCGTCCTGCAGGGCGAAGGAGGCATGCACGCAGCAGTAATCGAATTCGATGCCCTGCCCGATGCGATTGGGGCCGCCGCCGAGGATCATCACCTTGCGGCGCTGTTCCTGCTGCACTTCATCGGCGGCCGGCAGGGAATGCAGTTGACCGTCGGCGTCGAAGCGCTCCAGCGGGCGTTCGTAGGTGGCGGAGTGGTAGGGGGTCCGGGAGGCGAATTCAGCCGCGCAGGTATCGACCGTCTTGAACACGGCGGTCACCCCATGGGCCTGACGATGGCGCCGCACCGCGAGTTCATCAGATCCGGTCGCCCAGGCGATCTGACGGTCGGAGAAGCCGAGTTGCTTCAGCTCCAGCAGGTCTCCGGCCTCCAGCGACTCCAGTCGTCGGCCCTGAAGCAGGCGTTGCTCGGCGTCGATCAGGTGACGAAGCTTCGCCAGAAACCAGGGATCGATGGCGCTGAGAGCATGGATTTCAGCGTCCGTCCGTCCGGCAACCATCGCCGTCCGCACCGCCAGGATCCGGTCCGGGGTCGGCGTGCGCAGCTGGCGATCGAGTTCAGCGGCGGTGGGCAGCACTTCAGCCCGGTCGCAGCCCCAGCCGGCATGCCCGGTTTCCAGGGATCGCATCGCCTTCTGGAAGGATTCCTCGAAGCAACGACCGATCGCCATCGCCTCGCCCACCGATTTCATCGAGGTGGACAGCACCGCCGGGCTACCCCGGAACTTCTCGAAGGCGAAGCGTGGAATCTTGGTGACCACGTAATCGATCGTGGGTTCGAAACAGGCCGGAGTGGCGCCGGTGATGTCGTTGAGAATCTCATCGAGGGTGTAGCCCACCGCCAGCCTGGCGGCGATCTTGGCGATCGGGAAACCGGTGGCCTTCGAGGCCAGCGCCGAGGAGCGGGAGACGCGTGGATTCATCTCGATCACCACCACATCGCCGTTGCTCGGATCAATGGCGAACTGGATGTTGCTGCCACCGGTGTCCACACCGATTTCACGGATGATGGCGATGCCCTGGTCCCGCAACCGCTGGTATTCACGGTCGGTGAGGGTCTGGGCCGGGGCGACGGTGATCGAATCGCCGGTGTGTACGCCCATCGGATCGAGGTTTTCGATGCTGCAGACGATCACGACGTTGTCGGCCGTGTCGCGCATCACCTCGAGCTCGTATTCCTTCCAGCCGATTAGGGATTTTTCGATCAGGATCTGGGAGACGGGGCTGGCCTCCAGCCCGCTCTTGCAGATCGCCGTGAATTCCTCCGGGTTGTAAGCGATGCCACCACCGGATCCTCCAAGCGTGAAGGCGGGGCGGATGATGCGCGGGTAGCTGCCGATCTGTTCGCCGACGGTCTCGGCTTCCTCCAGGGTGTTGGCGATCCCGGACGGGCAGACGGTGACCCCGATCCGCTCCATCGCCTGCTTGAACAGCAGCCGGTCTTCGGCCTTGCGGATCGCCTCAAGATTGGCGCCGATCAGCTCGACGCCGAACCGCTCCAGGGTGCCGTTCTCGGCCAGGGTCACGGCCAGGTTGAGGGCCGTCTGTCCGCCCATGGTCGGCAGCAGGGCATCGGGTCGCTCCTCCTCGATCACCCGGGCCACCACCTCGGGGGTCAGCGGTTCGATGTAGGTCCGATCCGCCATGTCCGGGTCGGTCATGATCGAGGCCGGGTTGGAGTTCACCAACACCACCTCGAACCCCTCGGCCCGCAGGGCTTTGCAGGCCTGGGTGCCGGAATAATCGAACTCACAGGCCTGACCGATCACGATCGGCCCTGAGCCCAGCAGCAGGATGCGATGCAGATCCGTGCGACGGGGCATGGCTGGGCCTGGCACTCAAACCCTCCCAGCCTCTCACGCGCCCTCGGTGGCTTTGGAGCCAGGCTCGCTAACGTGCCCTCAGGTCAGCACCGTTCCGAGTCCATGAGCGAACTCCAGCGCCTGAAGGGGCTGCTTCCCCCGGAGATGCAGAGCTGGGTGTTTGTGGAAGCCGCCGCCTCCGTCGATCCGCCGCTGATCACGATCGAGGAGATCGGCCGGGATGAAATGGAGATTCAGATCGATCTTGAGGCCTGGGATCGGCTGGCCCTGGATCACCGCAACCTGCTGTTCTGGCACGAGGTGGGGCGTGTCCAGAACGATGCCGTCCCCCGGGACGGCTGGGAGATGGCGGCCCTGGCGATCGGCCTCGGCGGAGCGATCGGTGAGCTCTGGGTTCAGTACGGCCTGCTGCTGCTGATGGCCCTAGGCCTTTCCGGGTTCGCCGGTTACCGCCTCTATCTGAAGAACAATTCCGAGAAGCGATTGGCTGATGCCATCGCCGCTGACGAGCGCGCCATCGATCTGGCCACCCGCTTCGGTTACAGCCTGCCGAATGCCTACAAAAGCCTCGGGGGCGCCCTGAAGGAGCTGGTGGAGAGCACCCGTAAGAAGAAAAAGCGGGCCTTCTACGAAGACCGGCTGGAGGCGCTGCGCAAGAGTGCTGGAAAGGCTCGGGCTGAAATGGCCCAGCAACAGGGCTCTCGCCAGTCCGTGACCAGTGAGAACGTTTATGGCTGACATCGGCATCCCAGAGCTCGACCCTCTCTCGCCATCCACCCGCCAGGTCGGGGTTCAGGAGCTTGATCAGGCCAGCCGCGACCTGGCTCTGCTGGCCGCTGACGCCTGCGATGACCGCAAGGCCGTCGACATCCGTCTGATCCGGGTTGAGGCGGTGTCCTCCCTCGCGGACTGGTTCGTGATCGCCACCGGCCTGAGCGATGTCCAGGTGCGGGCGATCGCCCGCTCGGTTGAGGACCGCATCGAGGAATCGTTCCACCGGCTGCCGCTGCGTCGGGAAGGCCAGACCGAAGGCCGCTGGGTGCTGCTGGATTACGGCGAACTGATCGTGCATGTCCTCACACCGCAGGAGCGCCGTTACTACGACCTGGAGGCTTTCTGGGGTCACGGAGACCACGAGCCCTACCTAGGCTCCGAGTCGAATTCCCTGGGTTGATTCCAGTGACAGCGGCCTCCCCGGATCTGGGCGACCAGGAGCATGATCAGCCCTGTCCCGTTCCCCAGGCCCAGCGGCCCCTGGAGGAATACCGGCAGCTCTGCCAGTCCTGGTTCTTTGCCTGGCCTTCCGCGTCATCGTCGGCTCTGGCCCGGCCATTGATCATCAGCTGGCTGCTGCTCTGGCCACTCGCTGCCCTGATCGCCGGCGGCAGTGTCTCCCTCCGTCATGCCACCCCTGCCCTGCTGCCCCTGGTGGCAGCCCTGGCGGCCCTGACGTTGCCGCTGCTGCTTTTGCTGCGTCAATGGCTTGGCTGGACCTATGTCGCCCGCCGCCTCCGGGCCGAACGTGTCCCCTACGAAGAATCCGGCTGGTATGACGGCCAGATCTGGGAGAAACCGCTTTCCTGGCGTCAGCAGGATCTTCTGGTTCTGCGGCATCAGGTGGATCCGGTGATCCGACGGCTGCAGCAGGCCTTCGGCGTTCTGGCCGCTCTGCTTCTGCTCGGTAGCGGCCTCTGCCAGGCTCTTTGAGCGCCAATCCCGCTTCCGGTCTTCCGCCGCTGCCTCTCCATGGCCTTTTCCTCCAGTTTCGGCAGCTCCTCACGGCCCGGTGTCCCGGCCCTGGAGGTCCGTCTTCTGCGCGATGGCATCACCGAATCCCGGCATCGGGTCCATGCCGTCGTCTGCGACAAGCGCGGTCGGGTGTTGATGCGGGCCGGCGATCCCCAGCAGCTCAGCTTCATCCGTTCCGCCCTCAAGCCCTTTCAGGCCACGGTGTTCGTCAGCAGCGGTGCCGCGGATCAGGGGGGCCAGGGGGAGCGCGCCATGGCGATCGCCTGTGCCTCCCATGCCGGAACTCCTGAGCAGGCCCGTGAGGCGTTCAAGGTGCTCTGGACTGCCGAGCTGGATGTGGATCAGCTCCAGTGCCCCACCCCGTCCGGTCGCACCAGCCCGCTGGAGCACAACTGCTCCGGCAAGCATGCGGCTTTTCTGGCCGTCTGTCGTCGCCTCGGCTGGCCGACGGAAACCTATCTCCAGACCAACCATCCCCTGCAGCTGCAGGTGAACAAACGGGTCGCCGAATTGCTGGCTCTGCCGGCGGCTGAACTGCTCAGTGCCCGGGATGACTGCGGTGCGCCGACGCTTCAGCTGCAGCTTTCGCAGATGGCGCTGCTCTTCGCCCATCTCGGAGCCGGCGAACAGGCCGATCTCGAACAGCTGAGCCGGGCGATGATCGCCCACCCCCACCTGGTGGCCGGTGAGGGGCGTTTTGACACTGAGCTGATGCGCCGCGCCCATGGTCAGGTGATCAGCAAAGGGGGCGCCGAGGGCATTCAGTGCCTCAGCCGCGTCGGGGAGGGACTCGGCATCGCCATCAAGGTGGAGGACGGCTCCAGCCGCGCCAAGTATGCGGTGGCCCTGCATCTGCTGCGGCAGCTCGACTGGCTGACCCCGATCACCCTGGAGGAACTGGATGCCCAGTTCCTCTCGCCCGGTGGTGACCATCTGGCCCTCACGGTGAGCGGCGAACTGCGTTTCGACTGAATGCTTCTCAGGGTTGTGCCTCCCTGCGGCGACTGTGCCGCAGGGAATCCCACAGGGACAGGGTCAGGAGCACCACGCCGATCAGCCCGCTGAGCCATTCGGGCACATGCTGATGCTGCATCGTCAGCACGACGCTGAGGAGCATCAGTCCTCCAAGGGCTCCGATGGCGTAGTGGGCGCCGTGTTCGAGGTAGATCAGCTGTTCGAGGGCTTTCTCACGGGTCAGCATCACCGTCAGGGAACGGATGAACAGGGCCCCGAGCCCAAGGCCGGTGAGGATCAGCGGCAGTTTGTTGGTGATGGCGAAGGCGCCGATCGTGCCATCAAGACTGAAGGAGGCATCGAGCAGTTCGAGATAGATCATGCTCGCCAGGCCGCCCTTGGCCATCAGTTGTCCCACCGCTTCTTCCTCGCCACCGAAGAATTCCGCCAATGAGGTGCAGAGAATCTGAAGCACCAGCCCCACCACCCCGGCGATCACCACATCAGCGCGGTGAGCGATCGGCAGCAGACTCGTCACCACCAGCAGCACGATCAAGGCCAGGGCCACGCCGATGGAATCGACACGTCCGATCTGGCTGAGCCTGGTTTCGATCCGATCCACCCAGTGGATCGTCTTGGCGTCGTCGATGAAGTAACGCAGGAACACCATCAGCAGAAACATGCCGCCGAAGGCGAGGATCTTCGGCTCGGCTTCGCTCAGGAGGGCGTGATAGGAGGTCGGATCGTTGAGCGCGGCATCCAAGGCCTTGGCCAGGCGGACACCACCGCTCAGGGCCACCAGCACCACCGGGCCGAGAAAACGCACGCCGAACACCGGAATCACGAGGCCCCAGGTGAGGAAGAAGCTCTGCTGACCCGGTGTCAGCCGTTCGAGCACCCGGGCGTTGACCACGGCGTTATCAAAGGAGAGGCTGATCTCCAGCGCCAGCAGCACCAAGGTCACCCAGGCGGCGAGCCAGCCGGAACTGATGGTGACGATCGTCAGCCCCACCAGGCAGCAGAGGCACGGGAAGCGGACATACCGCAGGTAGCGGTTCAGCGGAAAGGCCATCGAGCGGCGGCAACGGTCAGGCTGGGCCCATCCTCGCCATCGGCGGCCCCCGGGCCCACGGAACGCCCTTCATGTTGTAGGATTCATGAGTCGACGCGGGGTAGAGCAGTCTGGTAGCTCGTCGGGCTCATAACCCGAAGGTCAGGAGTTCAAATCTCCTCCCCGCCACCAACGAAACGACCTCTCCAGGTCCTTGAAAGCCCCAGTCCATGCCTGGGGCTTTTCTGTTGGTCTGCCGCCGCTCCTCCAGGCCGCTGGTGTCTCCGGCCTGTCACGGTGCGTGATGGCGGCATCGCCTGTCTGGCGCAGGGCTCGGTGCCGCGGGCGCGATCGCTTCGGGGAACGGTCCAGCAGCCATCTCCGGGGCTCGCCCGGGTTTAGCGTCCAGCCTGTTTCGAAACCCCTGTTGTGGTTGCCCTTTCCTCTCCTGCCTCCCTGGAGGGACCCTGGGATGCGGTGGTGGTGGGGTCCGGGGCCAGCGGTGGTGTGGCGGCCCATGTGCTGTCCCGGGCCGGCCTGAAGGTGCTGGTGCTTGAGGCTGGCCCGAATCTGTCAACGCAGCAGGTCTACACCGCAGAACCCCGCAACACCATCCGGCGTCTGGTCCACCTCAGCAGCGGTCGCCAGCAGCGCCAGGCGAACCATCCCGGGTACTGGAAGCAGAATCCCGATCTCTTCGTCGACGAACGGGACAACCCTTACAGCACCCCGGCGCAACACCCCTTCCTCTGGACCCGGGGCCGACAGGTCGGTGGCAAGAGCCTCACCTGGGGGGGGATCACCCTGCGGCTGTCGGATTACGAGTTCAAGGCCGCCGAACGCGATGGTTTCGGTCCTTGCTGGCCGATCAGCGGTGCTGATCTCAATCCCTACTACGACCGCCTTGAGCGGTTTCTCGGTGTCCATGGTCATGCCGATGGGTTGCCTCAGCTCCCCGATGGCTGTTTTCTTGATCCCCTGCCCTTCACCCGGGCGGAACGCGCGCTCAGAGACACCCTCGCCGAGGCCCTGGATCTTCCCCTGATTCATTCCCGGGGGTTTGCCCTGCCGAGATCCGGCAGCGGGGCCGGGGCCTGGCCGGCCTCCTCCTCCCAGGGACGGGCTCTCGGGGCGGCTCTGGCCAGCGGCCGGGTGCAGCTGCGGGCCGATGCGGTGGTCAGTCACCTGGAGCTCGATGCCACCGGCAGCCGCGCCGAAGCGGTGGTCTTCATCGATCGCCATCGGCGTTCACGGCATCGCATCGAGGCTCCGCTGGTGGTGCTCTGCGCCTCCACGATCGAGAGTGTGCGGCTGCTGCTCCATTCCAGTGAGCGCTGGCGAAGCGGTGGTCTGGTGGATCCCTCCGGCACCCTTGGCCACTACCAGATGGATCACATCTCCAGCGCCCGCTTTTTCTCCCTGCCGGCCTCAGGCGGCGAGGCATCGCCCCAGGAACTCTCCGGGGCCGGCAGTGTCTTCATTCCCAACACGGTCAATCTCGGCGACGACGCGACGCTTCCCTTCCGGCGTGGCTATGGACTGTGGGGGGCGATCGAACGTTTCGAGCCGCCAGGGTTTCTCAAGCGCCGGCCGGATAGCGTCACTGGCTTCCTGATCGGCCATGGGGAGGTCCTGCCCCGATCCAGGAATCGGATCACCCTCGATGGCAGCCGTCCTGATGCCTGGGGTCTGCCCACCCCACGGATCGATTGCCGCTGGGGGGGGAATGAGCAGCGGCTGGTGGTGCACATGCAGGAGCGTATGGAGTCTGTGGTGGCCGCTGCCGGGGGGACGATTGCGCCCCTTCGGGATCTGGTCGTGATGCCGCTGGTGGAGCCGATCCTGCGTCGCAGCCCGGCTCTGGCGGCCGAGGCTGCCCCTCCCGGCTACTACATCCATGAACTCGGGGGTGCCCGCATGGCCGCCGATGAGAGCGAGGGCGTCCTCAATGCCTGGAATCAGTGCTGGAGGCTTCCCAACCTGCTGGTCACGGATGGGTCCTGCTGGCCCACATCCGGCTGGCAGAGCCCCACATTGACTCACATGGCCCTCACCTGGCGGGCCTGTGAGGCGGCTGCGGCCCGTCAACGGCGCGGCAACCTGGCGTTGCAGGCCGATGGATGAACGATCTGTGACGTGCGCGTTTGCTCACAGCGGGTCACTTCTGGTGTGAATCGTCACCAATGGATTCAGCTGCGACCCGCACACTGTCTGGGCGACCTTCAAGGGGTCGGGCAAGGGAGAAAGCAAAGCGGGGGGTGGCACCTCCGCTTTTTTATGGCCTGTTTAATCAGCGTTTTGAATTGAATCGCGGCTGTTTTTCAATTCTTTCCACAGCTTCTTGATGGCGTCAAAGGCTTGATCCTGGCTGATTTTTCCACTTCCCTGCATCGCGACGATCAAGCCGACGCGTTCGGCAAAACTTTCGAGATTCTGATGCAGCATCAGGCTCTCAGGCCTCCAATCAGCGCCGCGATAGGAGCTGTGGCCTTCCATGGGTGAGCGGATGTCAATCGGCTCTTCTTGTTGGCGTTGATTCAGTGGGTCTGTTGGATGGCTCAACTTGAACGTTTTGTTTTTGTGGAAATGATTCTAAGAGAACTGTGATGGCCGTGACGATCGCTCCGGTGCAGGTCATTCAGGATTGCCGTTATTCCCCAGGAGGTTTCCACCATGTCCTCAGGATGTTTCCAGGATGCCTCCAGCATTTTTCGACATCACCCCGGGGCGTTTTGAACGCATCTTCAGCAGGCCACCGGTGTCCTTGGGGCATCGTCAATCGCCTGCGAGAAGCCCTCTGGCCGTCTTCCGTATGTCTTCAACCTGTGTTTGGCCTCTCTGCAAGGTGCACCTATGATGATTCGTGGTGTCCAGTTGATGCTGTTATTGCAGAATCTTCTATCATTGCGCTGATTTTTTGAAGGGCACCTCGAAAAATCAGGATTTGCGCTGAACAGATATGATCACAAAAAAGGCCGCACAGAGGCAG
>JBJTBH010000021.1:0-2969 GCA_046091285.1 Cyanobacteriota bacterium
CGGGCTGCCCTGGTAGCAAGCTGAGGGAGGGAGCACCGCTCAGGGCCGCTCAGCCCCGAGGCTGAGAGCAGCGCTCAGAACTCCTACAAGGAGTGGGATAAGGGGGGCTGTGCCTACGAAATGTGCGACACGCTCCTAGCAATCACTGCGAGCCGACGACGTCTACCAGCTCTACGCCTACCTCCGCTCCCAGGAAGGGCGCGATGACCCAGCTGCTCCCTGGGCTGATTCAGCCGCCGGCTTGCTGCACCATCCAGCCATCGACACCGAAGTGGATGAATCGGTGTCGATCCAGGGCCATCGCCTCCGCTTTTCCACCGTAGATCTCACCGCCAGCCACGCCGACCTAAAGGGACGGTTGCTGCAGCTGGTACCGCAGGAGTGATCGTCATACCAAGTCATCCTCTGGCCGAGATGTATGCCGAGGCCCGCAACAATCCCCTCTGGGCGCCCCTGGAGACGTTGCTGTCCGCACAGCCACCCTCAGCCCACGGCCCCCTGGAGCCCGCCCTGCGGGACTACATCCTGCTGATCACAATCATGGCGGCTTTCCTGGAAGCCACGGCCCAGCAGCTCATGCCGTACCAGCCGCCGGTGGTGATGGGTTTCTCTGGCGTCATCCGCCACGACCCAACAACTTGATGCCTGTCGCAGCCAGGGCTTGGCAGGTCAGTGAGACGGCCCATGACTCTGCGGGAAGCGGATCACCTGCTGGAGGGCTGGTGACCCCCACCGACTTCACCAGAATGACGCCATGAAACCGGCCAATGCCACACCAATCGAGGAACGCCTCTTTAAGCGTCGCCAGACACGCTGCGGATGCGTTTCCGCTGTGAACCAAGCCTGCCGGTGGATGTGATCGGCCTGATTGTGCTGCTTCCGGCGCCAGTTCTATGAACCCGGCTTCACCGCCACATCCGGAAACAGCTGCAGCAGCTTGCGATCAAAGGTCAGCAATGGGCAGTTCAGCTGCTGGGCGAGCAGCACGAATTCGGCGTCATAGCTGGAGCAGCCGTGGTGGTGCGCCAGCTGCAAGGCATCGCGATGGGCAATGGGCACTGTTTTGGGCCCAAACCTTTGCCCGGCAGAATCCAGATGAGCAAGCGCTTGGGGTAGATCCAGAAGCCCTGCTCGCAGGTATTTCAGCTGGACGTGTCGGAATTCAAACAGCCAGAGCGATGGAACCCGCCACTCAAAATCGGCGATCCACCAGTCCTGGACCGCCTTGGCATTGGGGCCAAGTATATAGAGCTCGATCAGCACATTGGTATCGGCAACCAGCATCAGGATTCCGGATTGATGCGGTAACCAAAGCGATCCAATTCCGGCGGATGGCTCTCCCTCTCAATGGCAGCAATGATCTCTTCGCTCGTGAGTGGAGGGCCCTTGAAGGCGGCACGGAAGCGAGCAAACATCGCCAGCTCAGCCTGGATTTGCTCAGGCGTGCGGGGATCGGGCTCGGGGTTCCTGCCCCCAGGAAACCGGGCCAGGGTTGCTCGGATTTTGGTCAATGCCTCTTCAGACACGGCAACAGCAGGCTCCACCGGGCTGGGCTCGCCAGCGGGATGCTCCATGCCAGCCGCTTCAACCTCTGGCGGGGCGTTCGCAGGCTCCAGCGTCTCCAGGGCGGCCAGCACTTCACTGGTGAGGCTGCGGCCATGGGCCCGGGCTCGCTCTTCCAGCCGCGCCACCAGGGCCTCAGGAACGTCGTGCAGGGTCAGGGTGGCCATGGCGCCAGACCTCCTGGCTGAGTCGGATCTCTGTCCAGTCTGTCAGTCCTGGCCAGGTCTCAAGCCTTCCCATCCAGCCTCCAGCACACGCCCGGCATCCCGTCTTCGCCCCACCCTTTGAGCCATGGCCCGCACCACCGCCACCTTCAGCTTCCAGGCGATCGAGCTCAAGGGCAGCCTGCTTCCGGGGTCGCTGTTGGAACAGTGCGCCTGCGCAAACGCATGAATCCAGCGCTGCGGCAGCGGATCGTACGCGAGGGCGTGGCGGCATGACTCCGGAACAGCGCGAGAGCAGATCTGCAGCTGACGGTTTTGACGGTTTGACATAGGATCGGCCCATGAGCGCGATTAGCCCAGCCCTTCTCGACGATGTGACCGCTGCCCTGCGGGAAGCAGGCCGCAGTGACCTGGTTGAGCGCCTGATGGCCAGCACCCAGGCAGACATGCTCACCAGCACGGAAGCGGCAAGCCTGCTTGGTGTGGCATCCGCCAACACCGTGAAGAACTGGCTGGAAGGCGGGCATTTCCCAGGAGCGTTCCAAACCCCAGGTGGGCACTGGCGTTTTCCACGAGAAGAGGTCGAAGCAGCCAAGGCCCGTATGGAGGAACTCCGTGTGCGCAATCGAACCGGTGACCTCATGCCTGTTGGGGCGGATGAGGACAGCGTTCATCCGCCTCTGCCCTGAACGTTCAGGTCAGGATCTTTCGCATCGTCAGGATTGGATCGCCATCATTTCGCGGCGATGGGCCACCAGGATCCTCTGTAAAGCCAACCTTGCGGTAGAGACCGATTGCAGCCTCGTTGGTTGAACGCACCCAGAGGCTTAGGCCAACACAGCTTTCTTTCGCGCGTGCGATGTCCTCAATGACAGCCATGATGGATGCTGCGTAGGTCTGCCCAGGCGCTAGTGGGTTCTTGGTGCCGTGAAACGCCCGATCAACACCAATCATGTAAATCACCAGATATCTGGCCTTGGTTGCACTGGCGCCGTCGGGGTGAGGCTGCTTGCCGAAGTCAAAGGCGCAGTAGCCCACAACTGGTCCACCCTCACGCACTCTGAAGACGTAAGTGGGCGGAGAGGGGCGACCCTTATCGAAATTGAACCATTGGCGACTGCGAAAGTAGTGATCCGTGGTTTCGTAGCCAGACGAGAATCGATCAAGAAAGGGATCGACTGGCAGCGCGAACTCATAAAATATCTCTCCCGCCATTTGAACTGGTTACCCGCTTGTCAAAGT
>JBJTBH010000022.1:0-2435 GCA_046091285.1 Cyanobacteriota bacterium
GGCGGACAGCATCATCCTGGCCACGGCCAGGGATCAGCAGGCCAGACTGCACACCATGGACAGCGATTTCCAGGGCATCGCCGACGTGGAATGGATCGCATCGATGCCCTGAGCGGGCCCTCCATGACAGAGTGACCCCTGTTCACCCACTGCATCCGTGGCTGATCACCCCTCCCCCGATCTGAACGAGGGAGACCGGCTGCGCTTCGTGCCCGCAAGCGAGGGCTTCCAGCGCCGCACTCGCCTGGCGGATGCCCTGCTCAGCCACTGGACCCTGGTGGCGGGCAGCGGCTCGTGGCTGGAGGCACACCTGGCGGCGCGGCTGGGCCGGGCACTGGGGCTGCCGAACCTGCTGGGCTGCGGCATCGATGCGGCGGAGGTGTGGGAGCTGGTGGCGCAGGTGCCACCGGAGCAGCCGCTGCTGGTACTGCTCAGCGATTCGATCGCGGCGGATCAGGGCCGCAGCCTGATCGCCCGGTTGCGCCGCCAGCGGCCGGGACTGCAGGTGCTGCTGCTGGTGCAGCACGAGCGCTGGCTCAGCGCCGAGGCGCTGGAGGGGATGCAGGCCCAGGCGATCGTGCATGTGGAGAGCTTCGGCAGCGGCACCACGATCCGGGCGTTGCAGGCGCTGCGGCGGGGGCAGAGCTTTCTCGATCCTCGCCTGCAGGAGAAGCTGGACGAGCAGGCCCGCTGCCGGCTCACCGGCCAGGAGCAACAGACCCTCGAAACCCTGGCCCGCGGCGATGGCAACCGCGCGACCGCCGCGGCGCTGGACAGTGCACCACCACGGTGCGCGACACCATGAACAGCCTGTGCTGGAAGCTCGCAGCCGCCAACCGCACCGAGGTGGTGCGCAAGGCGATCGCGCTGGGGTTGATTCAGGCGTGAGCCCGCAACGACGCGGATGTTTGACGCTGGATCCCCGTGATCCAAGCGAATCGATCTCAGTGATCGACGCCGCCACTGAGATCGGAGCCACGGCGCGCCAACGTGGGCAAGGAATCAACCTCGATCACAGCCGCCTCCAGACGACGGCGGATGGCGGCCGGGAGCTCCGGGAGGTCGCCGTCGGCGTAATACACGAGGGCTTTGAGGACCTCCTCCGGCGGGAAGGAGCTGCCGTAGAGGGCTGTGGCAGCTGCCAGACCATCAGCGAGGCCCAGCCCCGATTCGAGCAGGGTGGCCACGTCGATGTAGTCCTTGGATTCGGCACGCTGCAACAGCACCTTCAGCTTGGTGGCGAGCAGATCGAGGGGCGAGGCCACCCGGGCGACGCCGTCGCCGGTGATCTCCGGATCGGCCACCCGGCCGATGGCCAGCCCCCCGAAGAATGAGACCTTCACGCCATCAATGAGGGCTCCAGATGTGAGCATCGTGAGCGTTTCGGGCTGGTCCTGCAGCACCCGAGCCGAAGCCAGCCAGGGCAGCGCCAGAGCCAGTGCCTGCCGATCCAGCGGATGGGCACTGAAGAAATCGAAGTCCACCGACACTCGCTGGCCGTAGCGCAGCGCGATGGCGGTGCCGCCGTAGAGCACCCACCCTGAGGAAGCAAGCGGCACCAGTGTTGGCCAGAGGCAGCGCTGCTCTTGCGGCAGGATCTCCAGGTGCGGGCGAAAGGCCTTCATGGCCCGAAGCGGCGCTGGGGCAGGGGCGGCACCGCTCCTGAGGGGGCCAGACCCAGCTTCAGGTGCCAGTAGGTCCAGGAGCGGGGTGAGAACCATCCCGGCTGGGCACCTTGCAGCACCATCGCGAGGCGACGGTCGCCGAGCACCTGCCTCAGGCGCAGCACGCTGTCGAAATCGCCAAACTCCATCGCCTGGGCGATCACCCGATCGGGGCGTCGCAGGGACTGCTGCGGGGATTGCCACCAGATCAGCCGGGCTGCCAGCGGCTGCAGCAGGGCCTGCTCCTGGTCCGGCGTGGGTGGCACCGGCGGCTCAATCATTGGCCAACGCCTAGGAGACCCTGAAGTGAGGCTAGGCCCCCTGGAGCGGTGTGGCCCTCGTTCATCCCAGGGTCACCACCCCCTCGAACTGGGCGAACGCTGGATCCGTGCTGGCCAGCAGCAGTTGATCCGCCAGGGCCTGAGCCGCCAGCAGCCGATCAAAGACGGAGTCTTCCGCGCAGCGGTAGGGATCGCGGTGCGACACCTGCCAGACGGTTCAGAACCATGGGGTAGTTCTCAACGACGGCGCTGGCGTGTTGCAGTTTCCCAAGCTGAACGTCGCCGGTTCGAATCCGGTCTCCCGCTCTGAAGCCATGGATTCACTCGATAGCTCCCATCGGTATGCACCATGGGAGGTCAGGGCCATGGATACGGCGCGTCTGTTTCAATCCGGCCGCAGCCAGGCGGTGCGGTTGCCCAAGGCCTACCGCTGCAAGGGCACTGCGGTGATCGTGAAGCACGTCGGCCAGGGGGTGCTGCTGCTGCGGAG
>JBJTBH010000023.1:0-11744 GCA_046091285.1 Cyanobacteriota bacterium
CGATCAGGGAGCCCCAACGGGGCAAAACGCCTGAAATCGAGCGTTCTGAGCCGCTGATTCGCTGACAACCAGCCCGATCAGAGCGTGGTTAGCTCTCAACGGGAAAAAACGCGCCTGCTCAGGCGGTTTTTCCGCAAACTCCTAAGTCCTCGTCTTCGTTCTCAGGGGTGCTGAGGGTCGCTGAATCGGTCACGTGGACGGGTCGCCTGGTCCCATTTTCGCCTCTGACACTGGCTAAGGGTTCCTCGCGAAGTTATGCGGTTTCTGCATCGATCCTGAGGGTGGACGACGACCCTGTCCGCCGTTGCTCAGGTCCCTGGAGCGTCCTCACCACCCATCCCTGGCCTTCGGAACGGCTGCGGGAAGCCTGAACTGACTTCTCAGGTCTGCTTCGCCCAGATCCGCTCCAGGGACTGCCTGACGTGTTCTGTTCGTGATCGGCTGGCCAGCTTGTGCCTGCGGATCAGGGAGCACAGTCGCCAGACCTTGTGACCGGCAGCCACAGCAAACACCGCCCAGGGCACCAGCGTCCACAGGGGGTGGTTCATCGCCTGGTCAACGCCCACCGCACGGTCCCGGTCAAGGGGCTGAAATCCACGGCGCCGCAAGGACGTTCGCGATCGGCAGGTCTCCCGCTGTCCCCCGGGATGCTCGCAAGGATGGATGCACGACCTGTTGGACGTCGGGGTGCCGTCTGGCTCCCGCGATCAGGTCACTGACATGTCGTCTCAGGTGTTCGGAAGCCTTGATGCTTCTTTGACCCTGTTTCAACGGAGAGGGAGGGATTCGAACCCTCGACAGAAGTTGCCTCCTGTAACTCCTTAGCAGGGAGCCGCTTTCAACCACTCAGCCACCTCTCCAGCGGCTCAGACAGCGTATCAGCTCAACGGCCCGTTGGCATCCCTGTGCAGCACCCTGGGCAGGCGGTGCTTGAAGCCGCAGAGGATTTCCCACGGGATCGTCTGGCACGGCACGCTCCAGTCCTCCGGTGTGATCCGCGCCTCGCCGTCCTGGCCCAGCAGGGTGACCACCGAGCCCACCTCCAGGCCGGGGATGTCGGTGGCATCGAGCACCAGCTGGTCCATGGTGATCGCTCCCACCTGCGGGATCGCTCGCCCCTGATGCAGCACCCGCAGCTGACCCGAGAGCAGCCTGGGCACCCCATCGGCATACCCGATCGCCACCACCGCCAGACGGCTCGGCCGCGCGGTGCGGAAGCGTTGCCCATAACTCACGCCCACCCCTGCCGGCACATCCCGCAGCAGGGTCACCCGGGCCCGTACCGCCATCGCTGGTGTCAACGCCACGGCCTCCGCCAGATGGGCTGCAGGGGCATGCCCGTACAGCGCCAGCCCCACCCGCACCAGGTCGTGATGGTGGTCGCGGCTACGCAACGTGCCGGCGGAATTGGCCAGGTGGGTGAGACCACGCGGCAGCGCCTGCTCCTGCAGCGCCTGCAGCACCGTCTGGAACCGCTGCTGCTGCAGGGCCGTCAGGCCATCGTCCTCGCTCGGGGCCAGATCAGCACAGGCCAGATGCGAATACACCCCCGCCAGCTCCACCGCCTCCAGCCCCTGCAAGGCTGCCACCATCCGCGGCCCCTCCTGCCAGTCGGCTCCGAGCCGGGCCATGCCGGTGTCGAGCTTCAGATGCACGCGCATCCGAGTGCCGCTGCCGCTCGCCAGGTTCTGGCACAGCAGCGCCTCTCGCATCGTGCTGATCGTGGGCATCAGCGTCCATTGCAGGCAGGCCCGCAGCTCCTCCGCCTGCGTGAGATTGCCCAGCACCAGCACCGGATCGGTGATCCCCGCCTGACGCAGCTGCAGTCCTTCGCTCAGGGTGGCCACCCCGAAGCTGGTGGCTCCTCCGGCCTGGGCGGCCCGGGCCACCGGCACCGCGCCATGGCCATAGCCATCGGCCTTCACCACCGCCATCAGGGCAGTCTGTGCACCCAGATGGCGACACAGGGCCCGCGCATTCGCTTCGATCGCCCACGGGTCCACTTCCACCCAGGCCCGCTGCCGCGGTGGTGTGGCGGCCCTAGCATCCGTGACCGGCGGTGGGCTGAAAGGTTGCATGGCCTGGATTATCTCCCGGCCAGCCACCACGGCCGCTTCTCGCTGGGCCGCCTGATCGGATGGCTGCGGCCAGCCCTGGGGCCCGGCCGCTGTCATTGGCTGGCCCTGGCCGCCAGCTCCTCCAGCAGTCGGTTCTGTTCGGCGGCGATGCAGGCGCCGATCAGATCACTCAGCTGCCCGTCAAGCACAGGCTCAAGCGAGAAATTACGTCCGAGGCGATGGTCGGTGGTGCGGTTGTCCTTGTAGTTGTAGGTGCGGATCTTCTCGCTGCGATCACCGCTACCCACTTGGGATTTGCGTTCCTGACGCTCCCTGGCGGCGGCCTCCGCCAGCTGGCGTTCATAGAGCTTGGCCCGCAGAATCTCCAGCGCCCGTTCACGGTTCTGCAGCTGCGAACGCTCCTGCGTGCAGAACACCCGGATGCCGCTCGGCTTGTGGAACAGATCCACCGCCGTTTCCACCTTGTTCACGTTCTGGCCGCCGGCGCCGCCGGAGCGGGCGGTGCTGATCTCCAGGTCGCCCGGATCGATCTGCACCTCCACCGGGTCGGCCTCCGGCATCACCGCCACCGTGGCCGTGGAGGTATGCACCCGCCCCTGGGATTCGGTGGCCGGCACCCGCTGCACCCGATGCACGCCGGCCTCGAATTTCAGCTGGCTGTAAACGCTGTCACCGCGGATCGAAAGGATCAGCTCGCGGTAGCCGCCCAGATCGGCCTCCGATGCGCTGACCGGCTGCACCTGCCAACCCACGCTCTGGGCATAACGCTCATACATCCGGGCCAGATCACCGGCCCAGAGGCAGGCCTCATCCCCTCCGGTGCCGGCGCGGATCTCCAGCATCACGCTGCGTTGATCGCGGGGGTCCCGGGGCAGCAGGGCCAGGGTCAGACGCTGCTCCAGGGGACCGCGTTCCGCTTCCAGCGTTTCGAGTTCCTCCGTGGCCAGGAGGATCAGATCCTGGTCGTCGCGGTGATCGCGCAACAGTTGTCGGGCGCTGCGTTCCTCCTCCTCCAGCTGCCTCAGACGCATGTAGTCATGCACGATCGGCTCCAGCCGTGAGCGTTCGCGGGCGATCGACTCCAGCTGCACCGGATCGGAAGCCACCGCAGGGTCGGCCAGCTGCCGTTCCAGGGTGGCGAAGGTGCGGCAGGACGTCTCTAGCTGCTCGATCAGAAAGGGGTCGGGCATGGGGGGGGCAGCAGGTGACCAGACAGCAAAAAGCCGGATGCACAGCGGCATCCGGCTCTGATGATCCAGGAAGGACGGTGAATCCAGGACCGAAGCGATCAGGCCTTGTCCGCGCTGGCGGCGTCGCTCGCGGTGCTGCTGGCGCTGCTCATGCCGTACTTGCGCATGAAACGATCCACTCGGCCCTCGGTGTCGAGGATCTTCTGGGTTCCCGTGTAGAAGGGGTGATTGCCACTCCAGACATCCACATGGATCTCCGGTTGGGTGGAGCCGGTGGTCATCACCACCTCTCCGTTGCAGATCACCTTGGCCTCGGGATACCAGGTGGGATGGATGTCGGCCTTGGGCATGACGGAAAGAAGCTGCAGGACAGCAACGGAAACGAATGGACGCGAGGCGATCGAAACGGGTTCGATCAGCGCTTGGAGAACTGGGGAGCCTTACGGGCTTTTTTGAGGCCGTACTTGCGACGCTCCTTGGCCCGCGGGTCGCGGCTCAGGTGACCCTCGGTCTTCAGGGGCTTGCGGTTGTCGGGGGACAGATCGCAGAGGGCACGGGCGGCACCCTGTTTGATCGCATCCGCCTGGCCGGTGAGGCCGCCACCGCGGACGTTGACCAGCAGGTCGTACTCGGTGCTCAGGCCGAGGGTCTTCAGGGGAGCCTTGACCGCCGCCAGATAGACGGGATTGTAGTTCAGATAGTTGTCGCCAGGGCGGCCGTTGATGGTCACCACACCGGTGCCGGGGACGACACGCACACGGGCGACGGCGGTCTTACGACGACCGGTGCCCCAGTAAACGACGCGGTTGGTTGCGGTGCTCATTGGGCGGCGGTGGCGGGATCGAGGGCGAGAACCTGGGGACGCTGGGCGGCGTGGGGATGCTCAGCACCCTTGTACACCTTCAGCTTGCGGAACAGCTGGCGGCCGAGGGCGTTATGGGGAAGCATGCCCTTGATCGCCTTTTCGACGATCCGTTCGGGCAGGCGGGCCTGCAGGTGGGCGAAGGTTTCGGTCTTCATGCCACCGGGACGGCCGGAATGGCGGCGATACACCTTGTCGGTCGACTTGGTGCCGCTCACCTTGATCTTGTCGGCGTTGATCACGACGACGAAATCACCGGTGTCGAGGTGGGGGGCGTAGCAGGGCTTGTTCTTGCCGCGCAGCACCTGGGCCACCTCGCTGGCGAGACGACCGAGGGTCTGATTCTCAGCGTCCACCAGGTACCACTGGCGGTCGAGGGAATCGAGGGAGGGCAGAGGAGTCTTGTTCATCGCACCGGCAGGCCGGATCAGAGAGGGCCCATCCGGGGATGGGGCAGGACTGGGTTTCAGGGACCCTACAACGGCGTGGTGACGCACCCGCAGGGCGGGACGACGGGCGCTGACGTGGGAAACCTGTCGCAGGAAGGGGCTGTCCGGGTCCCGGAATCCTTCGGCGGCGTCGGGCTCTGGAGGCTTCCGGACTGGAAGGTCAGAGGCGGGGCGGCTCCGGGGGCGGGTCCGGCAGTACCAGTTGATACCGCGGTTGACAATCGTACCAGACGTGCTCTGGGAACACCGCGCGCGGGTAGCCCACCCGCAGCAGGCACAGCCCCTGGGGTGGTGCCGCTTCCTTGACCGCGTGCCGGCGTCGCTGGCGCCAGCGATCCTCAAACGCCTCCAGCTCCAGCTGTCCCTCGGCCACGGCCACCAGCTGGCCGACCACCAGGCGCACCATCCCGTAAAGGAAGCCGCTGGCCTGCAGCTCAATTCGGATCAGGTCGCCATCCCGTTCCACCTGCACCTCCTGGAGGGTCGTGCGCGAATGGGAGCGGCTGCTGCCCGCCCGCTCGAAGGCGGCGAAATCGTGATGGCCGAGCATCCCCTCCAGCGCTTCGGCCATCAGCGCCTCATCCAGGCGGCGTCGGTAGCGATGCCAGCTCCACGGCGCCAGGAACAGATTCGGGGTGCGGCCGTTATGAATCGTGTAGCGGTAACGCCGGTAGGTGGCACTGAAGCAGGCGTGCCAGTCCGATGGAACCGGCCTGGAGGCCAGCACCCGGATCGTGGACGGCAGGCGACCGTTCAGGGCCGCGCTCCAGCGTTCCGCCGGGATCGGACCGGCCACATCAACATGGACCACCTGGCCGGAGGCGTGGACACCGCTGTCGGTGCGGCCCGCCGCCACGGCCCGGCCGGGACCGCCGGGGTCGAGGGTGGCGATCGCCGTCTCCAGGGTCTCCTGAACGCTGGGATCACGTGGCTGGCGCTGCCAGCCACAGAAAGCGGAGCCCTCGTACTGGATGCAGCGCGCGATCCGACGGATCTGCTCAGGCATCACGGACGGGGGCTCCGCAGCGGTGAAGGGTGGAGTGGGACGATCGTCGATCGTTGGATCCGGAGCGGGGGGTCAGACCAGCTCGATGATCGCCATCTCGGCATTGTCGCCGCGACGGGGCACGGTGCGGATGATGCGGGTGTAGCCGCCGTTGCGGTCGCCGTAACGATCCTGGGCCTTGTCGAACAGGGCATGCACCAGCTGCTTGTCGAAGATGTAGCCGATGGCGCGACGACGGGCGGCGAGGGTGCCTTCCTTGGCCAGGGTGATCATGCGCTCGGCTTCTGAACGCAGGGCCTTGGCGCGGGCTTTGGTGGTGGTCACCCGACCCTCACGGATCAGCTGGGTGGTCAGGGACCGCAGCATCGCTTTGCGTTGGTCGGCGGGGCGTCCCAGCAGGGGGACTCGGCACTGGTGGCGCATGGTGAGGGATCAGGCTGCGGAGAAACGGATGTCGGACAGTCGGGGAGGGACCACGAAAGGGCCCGGGACCCGTGGATCAGGGCGTGGTGCGGCTCTGGGGCAGCGAGATGCCGATGCGCTCCAGGGCCTCGATCACCTCATCGGCTGATTTCGAACCGAAGTTCTTGATCTCGAGCAGGTCTTCATAGCTGAAGCCCATCAGATCAGACACGGAGTTGACCTGAGCCCGCTTGAGGCAGTTGTAGGCCCGGACCGACAGGTTCAGCTCCTCCAGGGGGATCTGGGCCTCGGCGGAGGGCTCCGGCTCCAGGCCGGGCTCATCCACCATGGTCAGGGTGGCCAGGGGCTGGAAGAGGGTGATCAGCTGATTGGCCGCCTGGGCCATGGCGTCGTCGGGGGTGACGGAACCATCGGTCTGGATCTCCAGGCGCAGGCGCTCGCGGGCCGAACCGCCTTCACCCACGGCGGTTTCATCCACCGTGTAGTTGACCCGACGCACGGGCAGGAACACCGCATCGAACTGCAGCAGGTCGATGGCGGAGGTGTCCTCGTTGTGGCGGTCCACCGGGCGGTAGCCGATGCCCCGCTCCACGTGCACTTCCATCTCCAGGCTGTGGCCGTCGGCCACCGTGGCGATCGTGCGGTCGCCGTCGATCACCTGCACCTGCGACGAGAACTGCAGGTCGGCGGCGGTGACCGTGGCCGGACCGTTGGCGACCAGGCGTCCGATCTCCAGCTCGCGGCTGCGGCTGTTGACCGAGACCTCCTTGCAGTTCAGCAGGATGTCGAGGACGTCCTCGCGCACCCCGGGGATGGTGGCGTATTCATGGTTGACGCCGGCGATCCGCACGGCGGTGATGGCGCTGCCCTCAAGGCCACCCATCAGGACGCGACGCAGGGCGTTGCCCAGGGTGATGGCCTGGCCCCGGTCCAGGGGACCGATGACGAAGACGCCGGTCTGGGAGCGATCATCGGCAATCTGATGCTCGACCCGATCAATCTGGTATTGCAACACGGTCTGGAAGCTCGGAAGGGAAGGTGGTGTCCCGCTGGGACACCTCTGGGGTCTGACCCTCAGACCCGGCGACGCTTGGGACGGCGGCAACCGTTGTGGGGCAGCGGCGTGACGTCGCGGATCAGGGTGATTTCCAGACCGGCCACCTGCAGGGCGCGGATGGCGGTTTCACGACCGGAACCGGGACCACGCACCAGCACCTCGATCTGACGCATGCCCTGCTCCAGGGCCCGGCGGGCGGCGGCTTCGGCCGCTGTCTGGGCGGCGAAGGGCGTGCCTTTGCGGGCGCCCTTGAAGCCGCTGGCTCCGGCGGACGACCAGGAGATCACCTCGCCGGCCGTGTCGGTGATCGACACGATCGTGTTGTTGAAGGTGCTCTGGATGTGGGCCACGCCGTTGGGGACGTTGCGCTTCGCCTTTTTGGGGCCGGATTTCTTGGCTGGCTTCGCCATGGCAATAGGCCTGCGGGACGCAGGAGGTGATCGGGGGAACAGGAAGGGTGGGCGCGCAGGCGCCCCTGGGGCGGCTTACTTCTTCTTGCCGGCCACGGTCTTGCGGGCGCCGCGACGGGTGCGGGCGTTGGTGCGGGTGCGCTGGCCACGCACCGGCAGACCGGCGCGGTGGCGACGACCGCGCACGCAGCCGATGTCCTGGAGGCGCTTGAGGGCCATGCCCTCCTGGCGGCGCAGGTCGCCTTCCAGGGTGTAGGTCTCGGTGGCACCGCGCAGTTTCTGCACGTCGGCGTCACTGAGGTCTTTCACCCGGGTGTCGGGATTGACTCCGGCCTTGGCCAGAATCTTCTGGGACGTGGTCAGGCCAATGCCATACACGTAGGTGAGGGCGATTTCGATCCGCTTGTCGCGGGGGATGTCGACGCCGGCAATCCGAGCCACGGAAAAAATGTTCAGGTGATCATGGGATGACGCCTTCGGCTCACCGGGTGAAGCGGCGGAACGCACGGTCGGAATGGCTCGCAATGAGCATTCGTCAGCGTGAATCCAGCCTGGAACACCGGAGAGTGTCGGGCGTGAGATCGATTCCCTTGCGGACCAGTGGTTCTGGGATGACCCCTGATCTCTGGCCGATGTTTCCGGAAAGCCTTGCGGTTTCTGGAAAGCGGTTGTGGGAATCGCTGCCTTGGGCGGTTCGCCTTAGCGGGCACCGGCGATCTCGTTAGGACCATTCACATCAGGAGACAGGAATCTCCTGATCAGGGAAGGTCGGCTCGACGTTGCCGGGATCAGCTCGGGACGGCGCCAGGGGCGCGGTGCAGGCAGGGGTCAGCCCTGGCGCTGCTTGTGCTTGGGGTTGGAACAGATGACCATGACGCGGCCGTGGCGACGAATCACCCGGCACTTGTCACACATGGCCTTGACTGAGGCACGCACCTTCATGGTGGTGGGCTCTCCGGTTTTGCAAACCGCCAATTTATCACAGGGGTCAACCCAGCAAGGCGGCGATCCGCTCTGAGATCGCCTCCACCGTGCCGTGGGCTTCCACCGACTCCAGCAGTCCCAGGCCGCGATAGCGGGCGATCAGCGGTTCGGTCTGCTCGCGGTACACCGTCAGGCGATGGCGGATCACGGCCTCGTTGTCGTCGCTGCGCCCCCGCGTCAGCAGCCGCTGGATCAGCTGGGCATCCTCGAGTTCGAGCAGCACCACCAGTTCGATGCTCTGGTTGAGCTCCGCCAGCAGGACATCGAGGGCTTCCGCCTGTTCGGGATTGCGGGGGAAGCCATCCAGCAGCCAGCCACCCTGATGGTTCTCCAGGCGCTGACGCACGATCGCCAGCACCAGGGCATCACTGACCAGCTCACCGCGGGCCATCACCGCTTCGGCCTCCTGGCCGAGGGCACTGCCGGCCTGCACTTCCGCCCGCAGCAGATCACCGGTGGAGAGATGCAGCAGGTTGTGGTCGCTGGCCAGCCGCTGGGCCTGGGTGCCTTTGCCGGCACCTGGGGGGCCGAGGAACAGGAGGCGTTGTTTCATCGTCAGGAGGAGGAGAAGGGAAGACCCTGATGAAAGGGAGGGAGGGGAAGAATCGGCCGCCTACTGGCGCACCATGCCTTCGTAGCGCTGGGAGATCACGTAGGTCTGCACCTGCTTGGCCGTGTCGATCGCCACACCCACCAGGATCAGCAGGGAGGTGGCGCCGAGGCCCTGGAAGGTCTTGACGTTGGTGGCACCCTCCACAGCCGAGGGGATGATCGCGATCGCCCCAAGGAAGAGGCCACCGAGCAGTGTCAGCCGGTTCTGGACATTGCCGAGGTACTGGGCGGTGGCCGATCCAGGCCTGACGCCGGGAATCGCCACGCCGGTACGTTTGAGGTTGGTGGCGATGTCCGCCGGGTTGACGGTCAGGGAGGCGTAGAAGAAGGAGAAGCCGCAGATCAGCGCGAAGAACACCAGGGCATAGAGCCAGGGGGTGCTGCTGCTTGGGCTCAGATAGCCGGCCACCTTCACCAGCCAGTCGGATTTGCTGACATTGGCGATCGTCAGCGGCAGAAAGATCACCGCGGAGGCAAAGATGATCGGCATCACACCACCGGCATTGAGCTTCAGGGGCAGGTAGCTCTGGCGGGCCGAGAGCTGGCCGCTGCCGCCCACCTGGCGCTTGGCGCTCACGATCGGAATCCGGCGACTGCCTTCCTGCACGAAGATGATGCCGATGATCGTCACCAGGAACACCACCACCAGCACGATGATGCCGCTGACGGTGCTGCGGTCTCCGGTCTTGGCCAGTTGAATCGTTGAGCCGAGGGCCTTGGGCAGGGTGGCGACGATGTTCAGGAAGATCACCAGCGAGGCTCCCTGGCCGATGCCCCGCTCAGTGATCACCTCACTGATCCACATCACCACCATCGATCCCGTCACCAGCGCCAGCGCGGTCTGGATCACGAACACCGGCTCGGCGATCGCCGCCTCGTGATACGGCCGCAGGATCAGGGCGAAGACCGTGCTCTGGAGAATGCCCCAGCCGAGGGCCACGTAGCGGGTGATCTGGGCGATCTTGCGCCGTCCCGCTTCCCCTTCGTTCTTCTGCAGATCCTCCAGCTGCGGCACGGCCGCCGTCAGCAGCTGAATGATGATCGAGGCATTGATGAACGGCAGGATACCCAGGCCGAACACCCCGAGGGTGGAGATGCCACCGCCGGTGAAGATGTCGAGGAAGCCGATCAGCTGGCCGCCGTTGCGGATGAATTCCTGGAACTGCACCCGATCGATGCCTGGCACCGGCACGTAGATCCCGACCCGCACCAGGATCAGCAGCCCCAGCGTGGTGAGCACCCGGCTCCGCAGGCTCGTGGACTGGATCAGCTGGCTGAGGATCTCTCCGGCACTGGGGTTTCGGCCCCGACTGACGAGCATGGCAACAACGGGAGGGGAGAGGGGCAGCTTGGCATTGAAAAGAGCCGTTCCTCCAGGCGCAGGGCCCGGACGAACGGCTCAGAACCGGACGGATTCCCGCCTCAGGGAAGGAAGCGCCAGGCGCCTGACCATCGGATCAGGCGATCACGTCGCAGGTGCCACCTGCGGCTTCGATCTTCTGGCGGGCACTGGCGGTGAAGGCGGCGGCCTGCACGGTCAGCCTGACGGCGAGATCACCGCTGCCGAGCACCTTCAGCGGGTGCTTCGGACTGGTGATGATGCCGGCCGCTTCGAGGCTGTCGCGATTGACGACGGAGCCGGCCTGCAGGGAGGCGAGCTTGGCGACATTCACCACGGTGAATTCCTTTGGATTCACCAGCGGGAAGTGCTTCAGCTTGGGCACTCGGCGGTACAGGGGCATCTGACCCCCTTCGAAGCCGGGGCGGGTCGGACGGCCTGAACGGGACTTCTGGCCCCGCATGCCGAAGCCGCAGCTGGCGCCCTGGCCGGCGGCGATGCCGCGTCCCTTGCGCAGTTTGCGACGACGGGCCCCGGTCTGGGGCTGGAGGGATTGGAGATTCAGCGTCATGGCGGGGCTCAGGAGTAGATCTGCTCGAGGGGGATGCCCCGCTCCTTGGCGGTCTCCTTATGGGTGCGGAGGCCTGAAAGAGCCACCATGGCGGCGCGGGCGTTGTTGAGCGGGGTCTTGGAGCCGAGCCGCTTGGCGAGCACGTTCTTGATCCCGGCCAGTTCCAGCACCGTGCGGATCGAACCACCCGCGATCACCCCGGTACCGGGAGCGGCGGGACGGATCAGCACGCTGGCGGCGCCGTCGCGGCCGTTGCTCAGGGTGGGGATCGAGTTGTGGCGGGTGAGGGGCACCTTCACCAGGTGCTTCTTGCCATCGGCCACGCCCTTGCGGACGGCACCGATCACATCGCCGGCCTTGCCGACGCCCACGCCCACCTGGCCGCGTTCGTTACCGACGACGACGATGGCGCGGAAGCTCATCTTCTTACCGCCTTTGACGGTCTTGGAGACCCGGCGGATCTGCACAACGCGTTCCTGCCATTCGGAATCGCGTTCCTGACCGCGACGGTTGTCGCGGCCGCGGCCACCGCCGCGGCGATCACCCTTGCCCTCGCCCCGGCCACCGCGGCGTTCCTGCTGGCCATCGGCCGCGGCGGGAACGTCGGCTGCTGCCGGGATGTCGTTGGACTGAATCTGGTCGTTGGTTTCGGTCATGGTGAGAGCAGGGATCAGAACTGAAGGCCCGCTTCCCGGGCGGCATCAGCCAGGGCCTTGACCCGGCCGTGGTACAGGTTGCCGCCGCGATCGAAGACCACCTGCTG
>JBJTBH010000024.1:0-19896 GCA_046091285.1 Cyanobacteriota bacterium
GCGAGGAGATCCCAGTCTTGGCCTGGCCGATCAGATAGAAAGCCAGACACATGGTGTTCAGTGGCACTTTGGTGGCCTGCATGTTAGTTACAGCCGTGAGAGTTGCGACAACGCCGCAGTTGCGAAACAGATCCCGATTGACACGGCGGCCATAGACCAGCCCATGCTCATGGCCATTGCAGCGGGGACAGCGGAACCCATCGGGACAACGCGCCTTCTCCAGAGCAGCCTCACATTGCTCCTCGGCTCCGTAGAGCCGCTGGAACTCAGGCAGGGAGAGGCCTTTCTGGAACTGGATCGCACTGCGGGCCATGTCCGTACTGGTAGCTATGTACTACTCTAAGGCCCCAGGGCGGCCACCGCGGAGTGAGCTGGGTAATCAAGACGGGCGATGGAAGAAGGGCGCAGCCTCAGCAATCTTGTGGCCTTTCTGCTCGAAAGCAGCCTCGATCGGCATCACAGACCATGAGCAAAGGCGGTCCTTCCGGTTCGCACGGAAGGCCGCTGGCCGCCCATGGCAACATCAGGCGATCGCGACGCGACGCTTCCCTCTGCAGATCGCAGGATCAGGCCTGACAGGATTGTCTTCAGGGCCTCAGAAACAAACGAAACAGCAGGAAACGAAACAGCAGGAAACGGAACGACAGGAAACGGAACGGCGGGAAAAGAAACAGGAAAAAATCGCCCCATCAGGATCAGAAGGCCGCTCCATCGAGGTTCTGAATCAGGGGTTGATCAGGAATCATGCGCTGGACGCCCCGCCGTCTCGCTGCAGGTCCAGAAATCAGCGGGCCGTTCGTCCGCTCGCACCGCACAGTTTCGGTCGAATCGGAACGAGCGGTGCCAAGGAAGGCCGTGTCATTGATAGCCGCACCTTTGATAGCCGCACCTTTAACAGCAGCGGCATTGATAGCCGCATCATTAACAACCGCGTCACTGACAACCGCGGCATTAAAAAAACACCATTGAAAAGGGCCCTTCCAGGCCCCATGGATCATTTGGTTGATAAGGCTGATCTCACCCCATCTCCCTTAAAGGGTCAGGCGGCCACGGGGGCGGCTTGACGGGAGAAACGAACGATGTTGTTCGCTGTTACGGGTTTGCTCTGACCGAGCAGGCTTCAGTCACCCTCCTCTTGCCCCGTCGAAACCATTGCAGCCCCGGAAACAGCGCGTGTCTGAGCAGAATTCAGACAGACGCCCCTGGCGAGAGCAGTGGAGCTGAGCGGAATCGAACCGCTGTCCGAAGCACCGGTGTGAGCCACCTAGTCCGGCCGAAACCGGACCCATTCATTGTGGCAGCAGATCGGGCGGCATGTGGCCACCCATCCGCGTGGTCAACACCGACCATCCATGGTGAGAAAACCGCCCATGAACCACCCCGACGGCACCCTTCAGGCCCTCGCCGTGCTGCCCCCCGGCCTCGAGGAGGTGGGAGCGCTGGAGCTCGCCTCCCTCGGAGCCACCGAGGTGCAGCAGCGGCGCCGGGCGGTGCGCTGCCGGCTCGATCGCGCCGCCTTCTACCGCGTGCATTTACAGGCACGGCTGCCCTTCCGGGTGTTGCGGGAGCTGGCGGTGTTCCCCTGCCGTCACCGCGATGATCTGATCGACGGCGTTCAGCGGGCCGCCGACTGGAACCGCTGGTTACCACCGCAGAACAGCCTACGGGTGGATGCCAGCGGCAGCCTGCCCGGCCTCAACCACAGCCACTACACCGCCCTTCAGGTCAAGAACGCGCTGATCGACTGGCAGCGACAGCAGTGGGGGGAACGCTCATCCGTCGATCTCGATGATCCCGACCTGTCCCTGCATCTGCACCTCAGCCCCGGTGGACCGGGCAAGGAGCCCCACGCCACCCTCAGCCTCGATGGTTCCGGAGGCAGCCTGCATCGGCGTGGTTACCGCTCGCGGATGGGCCTGGCCCCGCTCAAGGAAAACCTCGCCGCCGGTCTGATCGCCCTCAGCGGCTGGGATGGCTCGGTGCCACTGGTGGATCCGCTCTGCGGTTCCGGCACCCTGCTGATCGAAGCCGCCTGCCGCGCCCTCGCTCTGCCGGCCGGCCTGCTGCAGGATGGTGGTGGCGACTGGCGGCCCCGCCGCTTCGGGTTCGAGCGCTGGCCCGATTTCGATCCCGACCTCGGGCAGCAGGAGGTGCTCGCTGCCCGCAATCTGCAGAGCCGGGCCTCCAACACCGACCTGGCGCCACTGCTGGGACGGGAGCTGGAGCCGACGATCCTCGACCAGGCCCAGCAGAACGCCGAGGCGGCCGGTGTGGCCAGCCGGATCACGCTGCAGCCGGGTGACCTGCGCGATCTGGTGCCCCCCCCTGGACCGGGGCTGGTGGTCTGCAACCCCCCCTATGGCGAACGGATCGGCGAGAAGGACGCCCTCGAAGACCTCTACACGGATCTGGGGGCCCTGCTAAAGGAGCGCTTCAGCGGCTGGAGCCTCTGGTTGCTGAGCGGCAATCCCGAACTGACCGGGGCCCTGCGGATGAAGGCCAGCCGGCGCATTCCCGTGAGCAATGGCGGCATCGACTGCCGCTGGCTTCGCTACGACATCCGCTGACCGCCCCGGACCCTCAGCGCCCCTGGATCGCACGCAGGGTGCGCCGCAGACCCGAAAGCGTCTGCGGCAGATAGGGCCCCTTCAGCAGGGCTCCCCCCCAACGCAGGAAGCCGCCGGCGAGCAACAGATCCAGCCCAGCCACCACCAGGCTGGCCTCGGCCCATCCCAGTCCCCAGCGATTCCGCACCGTGATCAGCAGTGCCGCCTCCGCCGCCACCAGAGCCAGGGTGAGCAGGGCAAGACCGCCACTGAGCAGCAGCAGACCACTGATCAGGCGCCGCTTTTCCCGATCCGCCTCCTGCAGGGCGATGCGCACGTGCAGATCCATCACCGAACCCGCCAGGGAGGAGAGCCGGGCCGCCATCTGCCCCTTGCGCTCCCGTCGCGGCGAGACCGGCTCGCCCTCCTCCGGGCGCTGGCGCTGCTCGTCACTCATCGGGACCGACGGCCGGAGGCCAGCACCAGACCGAACCCCAGACCGACGGCGGCGGCCACACCGATCGACAACAGAGGCCGGGCCCGCACCGGACGCTCGATCCTTGGCCGCAGCGTGGTGTTGAGGTCATCGAGAAGGCGTTCCAGCTGCTCCTCCAGGGGCTGAAGCGCATCAACAAGCTGATGGGCCTGATCCGTGGTCAACTGCACCAGCTCCAGCAGCTGATCGCGCACCACCTCGGACGTGCGGCCCGTCTGCGCGGTGATCACCTGCACCAGCGGCTCCAGGCTGCCGCGGGTCGCCTCCAGCGTCTGCCAGGCCACCTCGGGCCACTGCCGCTGGATCGCAGGCAGCAACGCCTCGAACTGCTCCCGCAGCAGCGCCGCCGCCGACGCGTAGGCGGGCAGGGCCTCCGGCTCGGGTCCGGAATCGTGATCAGCGGCAGTCATGGTCAGGAACGGACAGCTGAAACGGTGGACCGGAGCCCATCCGCCAATCTTCAGGCTAGAGACCACGCCGGCCGGCGGCCTGACCTCCGCTAAGTTCTGAAGGCTCGGCACACAGCAGCGGCCTCTTGGTTCACATCAACCAGGTCGAGCTCAGTCATTTCAAGTCGTTCGGTGGATCGCTCTCCATTCCACTCGAACAGGGCTTCACGGTGGTCACCGGGCCCAACGGTTCCGGCAAGAGCAACATCCTGGACGGCGTGCTGTTCTGTCTCGGCCTGGCCACCAGCCGGGGCATGCGTGCCGATCGGCTTCCCGACCTGATCAACAGCGCCATGCTGCGTCAGGGCCGCGCCGCCGAAACGGTGGTGAGTGTGCGCTTCGATCTGAGCGACTGGGAACCCGACAGCGCCGAAACCGACCTCGAGGCCCCCGCCGACGGCCCGTGGATCCAGCCGGGTCAGAAGGCCTGGACCGTCAGCCGCCGGCTGCGGGTCGCGCCGGGCGGCACCTACAGCAGCAGCTTCAGCGCCGACGGGGTGCCCTGCAATCTGCAGCAGCTGCAGACGCAGCTCCGGCGCCTGCGCGTCGATCCCGAGGGAAGCAACGTCGTCATGCAGGGCGATGTCACCCGCATCGTGTCGATGAGCGCCCGCGACCGCCGCGGCATCATCGACGAGCTCGCCGGCGTCGCCCTGTTCGATTGCCGCATCGAGCAGAGTCGCAGCAAGCTCGATGAAGTGCACGACCGCCAGGAACGCTGTCGGATCGTCGAGCAGGAACTGCTGGTGTCGCGTCAGAAACTCGAACGCGACTGCGCCAAGGCGCGCTCCTACCAGTTGCTGCGCGACCAGCTGCAGAGCGGCCGACTGCAGGAGCAGCGTCTGGTGGTGGAAGCGGTCCGCCGGACCGTCGAAACCCTCGGGCAACGCCAGCGCTCCCTGCTCGAACGCCAGGAGACGGAGCGGAACGCGATCGCCGAAGGGCAGGCCGGCCTCCTCCAGGCGGAAGCCGAGCTGGTCACCCTCCAGGCTGAGGTCAGGGCCCTGGGGGAAGACCAGCTGATCGCCGTGCAATCGGAACTGGCCGGCCTCGAGGCCGGCAGCCGGGAACTGCAGCGTCAGCAGGACAGACACGAGCGCGAAGCCGAAGGATTGCAGCGGCGACGCCAGGCCCAGCAGGAACGCCAGGCCGACCTGCGCCGCCAGCAGCAACAGCTGCAGGCCGATGGGGAGGACCGGGCCCTGGCTGCAGCGGAGCAGGCCTGCAGGGAAGCCGAGGCGGCTGTCGATCTCTCCCGGCGACGGCTGGGTGATGTGGCCGGGCGTTCCGGCAGCTGGCTGGAGGAACAACGTCAGCGCCGGCAGCAGCGGCAGACCCTCGATCAGGCCCTGACACCCCTGCTGAGCGAGCGCCAGGAACGGGAGGAGCGGCGCCGGCAGACCACCCTCCGGCGCGAGGAGCTGCTCACCGACGCCCGCGAAGAGGCCAGCAGCAACGACGGCATCCTGGCGACCCTGGAGCGGCTGCAGGCCGAGACCGCCACTCTGGAAGCCAGCCTGAAAGCCGAGCAGAGCGCTGTCGCCGAGGTGGCGGAACGGCTGGCCCTCCAGCAGCGCACCCGCCAGCGCCTCGAGCAGGAGCAGACCGGCCTCGAGCGGGAGAGCGCCCGCCTCGACAGTCGCCGCGAGACCCTGCAGGAAAGCCGCGGCACCGGGGCCCTGCGCCTGTTGCTCGAATCCGGACTGGAAGGCCTCCATGGTCCGGTCGCCCAGCTCGGCGAGGTGGAGGAGCGCCTGCGCCTCGCCCTCGACACCGCCGCCGGCGGCCGTCTCGGCCACGTGGTGGTCGATGACGACCGCATCGCCGCCCGGGCGATCGAGCTGCTCAAGAGCCGCCGTGCCGGCCGGCTCACCTTCCTGCCGCTGAACAGGATCCGTGGCGGCGGCAACCCCGGCGCCGCCTTCGAACGGGGGCCCGGAGCCAGCCGCAGTGGCAGCCTCAGCGGCACCGGGGCGGGTCTGGTGGGACGGGCCGTGGACCTGATCCGCCGCGAACCCGTCTACGACGAGGTGTTCCGCTATGTCTTCGGGGACACCCTGGTGTTCGAGAGCCTCGACCATGCGCGCCGCGAACTGGGCCGCTGCCGGGCCGTGACCCTCGAAGGCGAGCTGCTGGAGCGGAGCGGGGCGATGACCGGCGGCAGCCTCCAGCCGCGCAACGGCCAGCTGAGCTTCGGCCTCAGCAGCGACCAGGACGATGCCGAACCGCTGCGCCGCCGCCTGCTGGACCTGGGCGAAAGCCTGGTGGCCTGCCGCCGAGGGGAGGGGGACCTGGCTCTGGAGCTGGAACGCCGTCGCCCGCTCGTGCAGCAGCAGCAGCAGCGGCTGGCCGGCCTGCAGGCTGAACGCCAGGCGGCCGAACGGGGCCAGCAACCCCTGCTCCAACGCCGGCAACAGCAGCAGCAGCGGCTCACCCAGCTCGATGGCGTCCTGCAGGATGACAACGACCGCCTGGAGGCGCTGACCCTCCTGATCGCTCCCCTGCAACACCAGCTCGAGCAGCTTGAACAGCAGGAGTCCGCCGCTCAGTCCGACCAGGATGGGGCGCGCTGGCAGGGTCTTCAGGCGGAACTGGAAGCCGCCGATCAGGCCCTGAACATCGCGCGGCAGCATCGCGATGAACGACTCAGTGCCCGTCGGGAACGGGAGCTGGCAGCGGAACGGGTGCACGATCAGCTTCAGGCCCTCGAGGCTGAGGAGCAGCGTCTGGCCGAGGAGGTGGTGGCGCTGGTGAAGGAACGCCAGCAGTGGAAGGAACGGCAGCAGGCTGATCAGGAGCGCCGCCAGGGGCTGGAGCAACGGCAGAGCGAGCTCCAGGCGCGTTTCGGGGCCAGCCGCCAGGCCCGCGACAGCGCCGAAGCCAGGCTCGGGGGTCTGCGTCAGGCCCTGCAGCAGCAGCAGTGGGCCCTCGACCGCCGGGGCGAGGAACGGCTGAGCCTGGAAGAGCAGGAGCGCAGTGAACGGCGGCGACTGCAGGAACTGGAACAGGCCCTGCCGGACCCCCTGCCAGAGATTCCGGAAGCGGTCCGCGCCGGGGGGCTCGAGGCCCTGCAGGCGAACCTTCGCCAGCTGCAGCTGCGGATGGAGGCCCTGGAACCGGTGAACATGCTCGCGCTTGAGGAACTGGAGCAACTGGAGCGGCGGCGGGCCGAACTGGAGGAACGACTGCAGGTGCTCGACAAGGAACGCGAGAAGCTGCTGCTGCGCATCGAAACGGTGGCCACCCTGCGCCAGGAGGCCTTCCTTGAGGCTTTCCAGGCGGTCGACCGGCATTTCCGTGAGATCTTCGCCGGCCTCTCTGACGGCGAAGGGCACCTGCAACTGGAGAACCCGGAACAGCCCCTGGAGGGCGGACTCACCCTGGTGGCCCATCCGAAGGGCAAGGCCGTGCGACGTCTGGCCTCGATGTCGGGCGGTGAAAAATCGCTGACCGCCCTGAGCTTCCTGTTTGCGCTGCAGCGTTTCCGCCCCTCGCCGTTCTATGCGCTGGATGAAGTCGACAGCTTCCTGGACGGGGTGAACGTGGAGCGCCTGGCGGCCCTGATCGCCAACCAGGCCGGCGAAGCCCAGTTCCTGGTGGTCAGCCACCGCCGACCGATGATCGCCGCCGCCACCCGCACGATCGGCGTCACCCAGGCCCGCGGCGCCCACACCCAGGTGGTCGGATTACCTCCAGCGGCCTGATCCACCCATCTGCGCCACAATGGCTCTGATGGCCCCCGCAGCCCGACATTCGGCCGACCGGATTTGACCTCTTCCATGCCTCCTGCCGCCGATCCGGGTTCCACCGCCACGCCCGCCCCAAGCGATCGCCTCTGGTTGCGATCCGAACTGATGGGCACCCAGGTGATCACCCGCGACACCGGGCGGAGGCTCGGGGTGGTCGGAGAGGTGGTGGTGGACATCGACCGCCGCGAAGTGGTGGCCCTCGGCCTGCGTGACAACCCGCTGACCCGGTTCCTGCCCGGCCTGCCCCGCTGGATGCCGCTGGAGCAGATCCGCCAGGTGGGTGATGTGATCCTGGTGGAATCGGCCGATTCCCTGGCCGAAGGCTTCAATCCGGAGCGTTACAGCAAGGTGATCAACTGCCAGGTGGTCACCGAAGCCGGAGAACAGCTGGGGCGGGTGCTGGGCTTCAGCTTTGACATCGAAACCGGCGAACTGACGACCCTGGTGCTCGGTGCCCTCGGCGTTCCCCTGCTCGGGGAGGGCGTGCTCAGCACCTGGGAGCTGCCCGTGGAGGAAGTGGTCAGCAGTGGACCGGATCGGATCATTGTCTATGAGGGCTCCGAGGAGAAGCTGAAACAGCTCGGCACCGGCCTGCTCGAAAAGCTGGGCGTCGGTGGCCCGGGCTGGGAGCAGGAGGAACGGGAGCGGCATCGCGCCTCGATGGTTCCCGTGGAGAACCAGCTGGCCGCCGGCACCCCGACCCGCCAGGAGCAGCGCCTGATCCAGCCCTCCAGCGCCCGGGCCGTCGAACGTGATCAGGATTACGACTACGTCGAACTGGACGAACGCCGGCAGCAGCAGCCGATGCGCCAGCGCCGCTACCTCGATGAGGAAGGTGAGGATCCCTACGGCAACCGTCGGGATCCCTATGGCGATCGCCGGCAGTCCGATCGCGATCCCTATGACGACGGGGACGACCGTGTCAGCCGCCGCAGTCAGGATCGTCGAGGTGGGGCACCGGAATGGCCGGACCGCTTCCGTGAAGGCGACGACGACCCGAGAGGCGGTGGACGCGACGAGGGCCGTTCTGACGAGGGTCCGGAGCGCCGCCGCCTCGATGTCCAGGATCCCTGGTGAGATGTTCAGGCCTCTGGGCACGCCGAACCTGCTCCGGCGATGCCAGGGCAGGTTCGGCCACTGAATGAAGGCAGGGTCAGACAGCAGGATCAGAACCATGATCTAGGCCGGATCTCTGAATCACGACTCGATCGACACGCTGATCCCTGTGGGCACACAACGGGCACAGGCAGCCTGGCCTGAGCACGGCGGCTCAGGCGGCTGTGGCACCCGGAGGGGATGAAGACACCCCAGGTCCCTGGCCTGGCTCAGCCCTCCTTGAAGGCCAGGGAGGCCGAATTCACGCAGTAGCGCTGGCCGGTGGGAGCGGGGCCATCATTGAAACGATGCCCCAGATGCGATCCGCAGCGGGCGCAGAGAATTTCGGTGCGCACCATGCCATGGCTGGTGTCGGTGCGGACATCGATCGCCTCACTCTCGATTCCATCCCAGAAGCTGGGCCAGCCGGTGCCGGAATCAAATTTGGTGTCGGAACTGAACAGCTCCGCATCGCAGCAGACGCAGCGATAGGTGCCGCGCCCCTTGTGATTCCAGTAGGCGCCGGTGAAAGCCCGCTCGGTGCCACCTTCGCGGGTGACCCGATACTGCTCCGGCGTCAGACGGGAACGCAGATCGCTCTCATCGACCGGCACAGACGCCGCCGGTGCGCCAGAGACTTGCTCGTGGGCCATGGCCAGGGGACAACAGGGACTGCAGCCTAGAAACCTGGAGCCGCCGATCAGGGAGCGGGCGCCAGGTCCTCCACCAGGCCCGCCAGGGCCGCCACGGCGCCAGGCTGACCCCGCAGGGACCGCAGATCGTCCCGCATCCCCTGCAATCGCTCCGGACTGGCGAGCCAGTCGGCGGCTTCGGCGGCAATCGCCTCCGGCGTGATCGTGCCGACCCGCTCCGGCACCACGGACCGGCCGGCGCTGATGTTCGGCCAGGCCAGAAAGCCGTGATGACGCATCCGCCAGGCGGCCAGCACCGCTCCGAGCAACCAGCGCAGGATCGGCAACCGGGCCAGGATTCCGAGCCCGCCATCCCAGGCCTGCATCACCTGCAGATGCTGGGTGGGCACGAGCACCAGCATCGGAATGCCCAGGGCCCCCAGTTCAGCGGTGTTGGCGCCGACGGTGGTCAGGGCAAGGGCGCACTGGCTGAGGGCGCCATGGACCGGATGCTCCTCCAGCAACAGGATCTCGGTGCCGGCCGGGGTGCGCAGCCGGCGGTAACCGTCGCTGGCCGCAGCCGGCGGATCAAGGAGCTCAGGCAGACCGCTGGCATAGGCGGCAGCGATCGGATTGCGACCGCTGGCGTACCGGAGCAGGTCATCGACGCTGGTGGTGGGCGCCAGGGGCAGCAGAAAACGACAGCCGGGACGCAACCGGATCAGGCGGTCGGCGGTGTCGAGCAGAAACGGCATGCCCACCGCCAGTTTTGCCCCTTTCGAACCGGGCAGCAGCGCCACCCATTCGCCCTCAGGCAGGGGGGCCTCGCTGCGGGCGGCGGCCGAAAGGTCCGCCATCAGATCACCGACGATCGTGCAGCGGGACCGCCAGCGCGGTGCCAGCAGCTCCGCCGCCTGCGGGCCCATGGCGGCGATGCGGTCGTTCCAGCGGGGCCAGCGGGCCACCCACTCGGCATAGGTGATGTGGCGATAACCGAGACGAGCCGAGAGCAGCACCGTCCAGAACTGGTCACCCCCGAGAAACACGACCACACCCCGCCGGGGCCAGGGCCCGAAACCCCTGGGACGCAGCAGCAGCCACCAGAAGCGATCGGCGGGCAGAATCCGCTCGAACAGCCCGAAGCGGGCTGCCGCCCGATGCTCGGTGCCGGTGGCATTCGGGCCGGGCACAAGCACCAGCTGCAGGCTGCCGACCGCCGCCGGCTGCAGCGGCCGCAGCGGTCGCCGCTGAGGCAGCACCCGGGCCAGGGGCCGGACCCAGGTGCTCAGTTCCCCGGGCCCATTGCCGACCAGAACGATCGCGTAGGGCTCCTTCCCCCCGGCCTCATCGCCGCCGCCGGCGGGATCTGCGGCTGGGCCGTCAGCACCGGCAGGATCTCCGCCATCCCCGGACTGATCCTCTCCAGAGTCCATCGAAGCGGCAGGATCGCGGAGACCGCGCACTGAAAGATTCGCTTCCACAGCAGAATCCGCCTGAACCGATGAACCACGATCCACCACAATGAATCCCTCAGAGTTCAGGGGTTCGGGGTCCAGCGGCAGGCCGGTCAAATTGTGAAAAATGAAAATGCGGATGGCGAGACTTGAACTCGCAAGGCCGAAGCCACACGCCCCTCAAACGTGCGTGTCTACCAATTCCACCACATCCGCTTGAGATCGGTTGGATGCCCTCAGGGGCAGCCCATCCGGGTGGGACGGATCCGGCAACGCCGTTCCGTCCGGTCACTATACCCAAGACGGGGCCACCCCCCTCGATCCGCCCCCTGCGGGGCCGGGACGGCTGGGGAGGTCGGCCCCGGTCGCCGGCAGCACTGATACAGTCCGACGCGGCCCTCAGCGCCTGCAGCACGGATGCCCATCGGCAAATTGCTGATCGCCAATCGCGGCGAAATTGCCTTGCGCATCCTGCGCAGCTGTCGCGAGCTCGGCATCCCCACCGTCGCCGTCTACAGCACGGTCGATCGCAACGCCCTGCACGTCCAACTGGCTGATGAGGCCGTCTGCGTCGGCGAAGCGCCGAGCAGCAAGAGTTATCTCAACATTCCCAACATCCTCTCGGCGGCGATCTCGCGCGGCGCCGATGCCATCCATCCGGGCTATGGCTTCCTGGCGGAGAACGACCGCTTCGCCGAAATCTGCGCCGACCACGGACTGACCTTCGTCGGCCCCTCCCCGGAAGCGATCCGGGCCATGGGCGACAAATCGACCGCCAAGGCGACGATGCAGAAGGTGGGGGTCCCCACCATCCCCGGCAGCGAGGGACTGCTGCAATCCGTCGAGGAAGCCGCGGCCCTGGCCGAATCCATGGGCTACCCGGTGATGATCAAGGCCACCGCCGGTGGAGGCGGACGCGGCATGCGACTGGTGCCGCAGGCCTCCCAGCTCGAGAGCCTGTTCAAAGCCGCCCAGGGCGAAGCGGAAGCGGCCTTCGGCAACCCCGGGCTCTACATGGAGAAGTTCATCGATCGGCCCAGGCACGTGGAAGTGCAGGTGCTGGCCGATCGCCACGGCCATGTGATCCATCTCGGTGAACGCGACTGCTCGATCCAGCGCCGCCATCAGAAACTGCTGGAGGAAGCCCCCAGCGTCGCCATCAATGCCGACCTGCGCCGCCAGATGGGCGAAGCCGCGGTGGCAGCCGCCCGCACGATCGGCTACGAGGGTGCCGGCACCGTCGAGTTCCTGGTGGACCGCAGCGGCAATTTCTATTTCATGGAGATGAACACCCGGATTCAGGTGGAGCATCCCGTCACCGAAGTGGTGACCGGTGTCGACCTGATCGCCGAACAGATCCGGATCGCAGGTGGTGAACCGATTTCCGTGAAGCAATCGGAGATCACCCTGCGGTGTCACGCGATCGAATGCCGGATCAATGCCGAGGATCCGTCCCAGAATTTCCGCCCGGCGCCCGGCAGGATCACCGGCTGGCTGCCGCCCTGGGGGCCCGGCGTACGGGTCGACAGCCATGTGGACACCGGCTATGAGATTCCGCCCTTCTACGACTCGCTGATCGGCAAGCTGATCGTCTGGGGTGTGGATCGGGAGCATGCCCTCAGGCGCATGCATCGGGCCCTGTCGGAATGCGCCGTCACCGGCATCCCAACCACGATCGACTTCCACCTGGCCCTGCTTGATCGCCCCGAATTCCAGAGCGGCGATGTGCACACCAAATTCGTGGAGCAGGACATGCTTCCCCCGACCTGAGGGCAGGGATCGCAAGACATCAGCGCTTCGATCGATCCCGGTCTGAGGCGATTCGGGGGCAGATCAGCCCATGGCAGAGGCCACCTGACGCAGGGCCAGCTGGGTGATCAATCCCTGCTGACCGACCAGCAGTTCCCGGACCAGGCTGATCAGACCCACCCAGACCACCGGCGTCACATCAACACCGCCGATCGGTTGAATCACACGTCGGGTCAGGCGGAGCAGGGTCTCGGTGGGCAGGCCCACCAACCGCCAGGCCCCCTGGCGCAGATCCACCTGGGGGTACCAGGTGAGCACGATCCGGAACAGAAACAACAGGGTCCAGAAGGAGAGCAGCAGGCCGAGGACCAGCTGCAGGGGTGACCAGAGGGCGGAAGCCGTCACAAAGCTCTAAGCAGCATGAGGGCGATCGTAGGAAGTCACCCTTCTCTCCCTAAGATCAACGCCGGAACGCGACGATCCATGACCCCCTCCCTCTCCAACTTTCTGAGCAGCCTCGTCTGGGGTGCTGTGATCGTGGTCGTGCCCATCACGATCGCCCTGATTCTGATCTCCCAGAACGATCGTCTCGATCGCCGTCTCTGATCCGCCCCCAGGGCCCCGGAGCCTCGGCTGGCGTTGCCTAGAGTGATTCTCGGGTTTTCTCCAGGAGACTCCCGCCTGCCGGCACCGATCCAGGCTCCTGCCTGAGGCGGCGCCGCATAGCCCATCTCCTGACCATGGCGACGACGCCATGACCCTGGTCCCTGCCTGAGGTGTCTCCGCCGTGGTCAATGCCAGCCTGAACTGGGCCAGCATCGTTGGAATCGTGCTGGCCGTCGGCGGAGCACTCCTCTATTTCATGAGGAGCTTCAAACCCGCTCTCGCCCGCGATTACGACGTCTTCTTCGCGGCCGTCGGTCTTCTCTGCGGCGGCATCCTGATCTTCCAGGGCTGGCGCCTCGATCCGATTCTGCAGTTCGGTCAGTTCCTGCTGGCCGGCACAACCGTCTTCTTTGCCTACGAAAGCGTCCGCCTGCGCTCGGTGACCACCGAACAGGCCCGTCGCTCCTCCTACTTCGACGACGACGAACCGCCGATCCGACCGCGCATGGGTGGCGGACGCGATTACGGCGACAATTCGGGCCGTTTCGATGAGCCCCAGCCGCTGCGACGACGCATCCGCTCCCAGGACGAGGAAGAGTCGCAGGAGGATTTCTATCGCCAGCGTCGTCCCCCCGCCCGTGCCGCCATCCCCGAACGGGCCGCCAGCCGCCGTGGGGAGGAGGAACGCTGGGAGCGTCCCGGCGAGCGCGACCGTTACGGCCGTGGAGCCGGCGAGCGCGACCCCTTCCTCGGGGGATCCGACCGCCCTGGAGCCCCTGAGCGTGGTTCGTCCGAACGCAGCGGAACCGAGCGCGGACCCTCCCGCTTCCGCGCCAGTGGCCCCTCCAGTGACAGCGACGCCTTCGGCGCCAGGCGCCGCGAACGGGATGCCGGCCTTGAAAGCCGCCGGGGCAGCCGGCCGACGGCCACCGCCGACACGATGCCCCGCTCCAGTCGCCGGGCCGGCTCCGTGCCGCCGCGCACGGAAGCCGGCGGCGGCGATTCAGCCGGCGGCGATCGCCGTCCGGGCATTCCGGAAGGCCGTCCCCTGCGCAGCAACGGCAGCGGCCCTGTCCCGCCCCGCAACCGGGCCGATGTGAGCGATGCCGAGTTCAGCCCGCTGGAACCCTCCGCCAGCTCCCGGAACGCTGCCGACAGCAGCGGAGCCGAGAGCGCTGCGCCCGGAGCCCCCGCAGCCCCCCGGGACAACAGCTCCCGTTTTGACGACTGATCCAGAAGCGACGGCAGGGAGGCGCAGGGACCTGGCGACCCCGACCGGGGCTCTGCTGCTGGGGGCCCTCCTGCTCGGCTGCAGCCCCCTGAGGACAACGGCGCCATCGGTGAGCCTGGGAAGCGAAATCCGTCTGGAACCGGCCCTGAGCGGTGACGGGCGCCTGCTGGCCAGCCTGGTGGAGCGGGACGGACGCCCCACGGTGGTGCTGCAGGAGCGGGAGTCAGGCCGTCAGCTGCCGCTGGCGCATCTGCGGGGACGTCAGCCCCATCGCTCTCCCTCGCTGAGCTGGAACGGCCGCTACCTGGCCCTGATCGTGCAGCAGGGCGAACGACGCCTGGCGGTGCTCGAGGATCGCGCCACCGGCCAGCTTCATCCCCTGCCCCTGCCGGGCGGCCAGGAGGTGCAACGCCTCAGCCTCTCGCCCGACGCCACGCGTCTGGCGATGGAGGTGAACGTGAACGGCCTGAGCCGGGTGCTGGTCTTCGACCTCCGTTCGCGCTTCGAACCCGACCTCCCCCCCGGTCAGAGCCTGCGCGGCGGCGGCGGGCCATGAGCCGGCCGGAGCCGCGACGCTGCCCGAGCCGCTGCCGCCCCCTGCTGGTGCTGCTCAGCCTGACGCTCGGCCTGGGGGGATGCTTCGCCGATCAACCACAGCCGCTTGATGGCCTCAACCGCCAGCTGGAGGCCTCAGGGAGCAGCAGTCGGGCCCCTTCCCTCAGCAGTCGCTGGCTGGCTCTGATCACGACCCGCGACAACCGGCAGATCCTTGATCTCATCGATCTGACGAGCGGCAGGCCGGTGCCGGTGCCCGGACTGAATCGCCCCGATGCCCAGCCCCTGGCCGTGAGCGTCGATGACAGCGGCCGCCGCCTGGCCCTGATCCGCCAGCGCGACGGGAGCACCGAACTGCTGCTCCATCGGGTCGAAGCCGGCAGCAATGAACCGATCCCGATCCATCCCGCCGGGGTGCCGGAGGGGCTGGGCCTGAGTGCCGACGGCAGAACTCTGGCGGTGCAGGTCAGCCGCCAGGGCCGGCACCAGATCGATCTGATCACCCTGCCCTGAGGCCCGCCTGCGCTCCGGGCTGATCGGAGTGCCGAGCTCAGGGCACCAGGCCCGCCCAATGCAGAAAGGTCTGACCGGAGAGCGCCTCCACCAGGATCACGGCCACAAAACCGACCATGGCGAAACGACCGTTGATCCGCTCGGCGTAGGCGCTCCAGCCGAAGGCGGGAACATCACGGGTGGTGGCGCTGGGGCGGAGATCCTGCTCCTTCGCTTTGACGCTGGGGGTGGAGGTGGCGTCCGCAGCGCCTGGGGTCTCAGGCATGGCGATGGGGTTAGGGGTGTCGGTGTCTGCCATGGAATCAGCCGTTGCGGCCAAAGTCATAACCCGCGGCCGGATGCAGCCGCCAGCCGCCCTGGCCGGTGAGCTCGAGAACAGTGTCGTGGAAGGCGGCGAGGGTGGGGCGGTGGCCCACGCTCACGAAGGCCATCTCCCGTTCGGCCAGCAGCCCATAGAGGTGGCGCTCGGTGGTCACATCGAGGGCGCTGGTGGCCTCATCGAGCACCACGAAGCGCGGGGCATTGAGCAGCAGACGGGCGAAGGCCAGACGCTGCTGTTCACCCAGCGACAGGATGCGCGGCCAGTCCTGCTTGATCTCGAGGTTGGGATACCGCTGCACCAGTTCCGGCAGGCAGACCTGCTCAAGCACGCTGCGCAGCTGCTCATCACTGAAGCGCTCCGGATCGAGGGGATAGCAGAGCTGCTCCCTGAGGCTGCCCAGAATCATGTAGGGCTTCTGGGGAATGAACAGCAGATCGGTCTCGGGCGGCCGGACCACACGACCACGGGCCGGAGGCCAGAGCCCGCTCACCAGCCGCAGGAAGGAGGTCTTGCCGCAACCGCTCGGCCCGACCACCAACACCCGCTGCCGCTGAGCCACCTCAAGGCTGAGGTCCTGGATCAGCAGCCGCTGACTCTGGGGCGGCGTCAGATCGACATGGTCGACAAGAATGCCCTGCCTGGCTCCTGGCTCGGCGATGGCAAGGGCACCGGCCTCGCGGGAGGCCTCAGGCCCAGCGGGCAGCGTCGAGGGCTGGGCCTCAGGCAGCGCGGCGCCCCGATGCACCTCATCGATCGCGCCCTGGAACGACTCCAGGCGACTGATCGACGCACTGAAGGCCGTCAACTGCTCAATGTTCTCGACGATGAAGCTGAGCGAACCGAAGACCTGGGCGAAGGCGATGCCGGCCTGACTGAACACCCCGAAATCAACCTCCTTGGCGAAGTAGATCGGAGCGATCACCAACCAGGGCAGGAAGCGGGAGAAATAGTCGTAAGAGCGACGCACCACATAAATCGCTGCACTCCAGCGGATGAGGCGGTCAAAGTTGACGATCGCCTGATCCAGTCGGCGGCCGACTTCGCGGGATTCCTGCTGCTCACCACGATAAAAAGCGATCGATTCGGCATTATCACGCACATGGACCATGCCATAGCGGAAATCAGCCTCAAGCCGCAACTGGGCATTGTTGAGCTGCACCAGGCGCCGACTGATGAACACAACCACACCGGTGCCACCCACCGCATAGACAAGAAGGATCGAGGCCAGGGAGGCGCTGATGCTCCAGAGAATGACGACAAAACTGAAGAAGGTGAGCAGGGCCTCGATGATGCCCACAGTCACCTGCAGACTGGTGCTCGTGAAACTGGCGGTGTCCTGAGTGATGCGCTGGTCGGGGTTATCAATCTCACCACCGGTTTCATCATCGGGATTAATCTGGTAATAGGCCCGATTCTCCATATAACGATCGAGAAGTCGTTGGCTCAACCATCGACGCCATAGCAGCCCCAGCTTGGGCACCAGATACGACTGAATCCCCCGGAACGGCAGTGCCAGCACCAGGCAGAAGGCATAGACGGCCACAATGTTCCAGAAACCGGCCTTGTCGTAAGCCACGAGCGTGTTGTCGACGCTGCGGGCAATGAAGCTGATGCCGATGTTGATGGCATTCATCACCAGCACCAGCAGAGCGATCACCCCCAGCAACGTCCAGGGCACCCAGCGCTGTCGTTTCAGCCGGGAGCGGAAGGTAAGGAAGCAGGCCACTCCAAAGACAAAGGCGCCGAATCCGGCCACGCCGGCCGACAGGCGCGGCACACCCCAGACAGCGCCGAGAGCGGCGGGGATCCCCCCATCCACGGCCCGCTGCAACAGCGGTGACAGGCCGGCATGAAAGGCTGGTGTCCAGGAGCCGATCCAGCCGAGCAGCGCCAGCAGCAACGCCGCCGCCACGGACAGCACGGCCACCAGGGCCCCGAGGACGGCCAGGCTCAGGGGGATCAGGGCCAGGGTCCGACGCAGTTCTCGGCGGTTGCCCGGCCTGGGCGGCCCGACGTCGTCAAACAGCCCGAGCGAACCGGAGATCACCCCCAGCACGACCACGGCCATCAGCACCAGAACACCGGCACTGAGCGAGGGCTGCTGCCACAACCCCGCCACCTGTCTGGCGACTCCGGGCAGGAAGCGCTGCTGAAACTCCGGGGCGCCCGCGGAGGTGGCGGCAACGGCCCCCGTGATCAGAAACAACGTCAGACCGGTGACCACCCCGAGCAGGGCGATCACCAGCAACAGGAACTGCCAGGCGTTGGTGTACTCCAGCGGCAGGCAAGAGGGCTGGGACAGGCGCTGCTGCTTGCCGAGCTGGGCACAGAAGGCCTTGAAGGGACGCATCATCGACACCGGATGCTTCCATTCTCCCCCGCCGATCCCATCGATGCCGGCCTGATTTCACCCCGGCGGCCAGTCGAGCGGCCGACCACCGATCACATGCACATGCAGGTGAAAGACGGTCTGGCCGGCCTCAGCTCCGGTGTTGAGCACCGTGCGCCAGGCCTGCAGGCCCTCCTGCCGGGCCACCCTGGCGGCCACCAGCAACAGATGGCCGAGCAGGGCCTGATGCTCCTCGCCCGCTTGGGCCAGGCTCACGAGAGGCTCCCGCGGAATCACCAGCAGGTGCACCGGCGCCTGAGGCTGAATATCGCGGAAGGCCATGCAGAGATCATCGGCGTAGACCTGATCGCAGGGGATCTCCCCGCGGACGATGCGACCGAAGATCGTGTCGGGGCGAGACATCACGCCAGGGGCAAGGAAGGGGCAGAAAGGGTGTCGCCTGCGGGCTCCGGCAGGCCGGAAAGCAGCCGCGAGGAAGCCTGGACGAGACAGGGGTGGCACTGAACGAGCAGTGGCCCCTGGTTGGATGTTGGCACGATGCAGCAGCGCCGCCGTGAGCGGTCTGGAGGCGCTGGCGGTGACGGTGGAGGTTGACCTCAGCCCTGGCCTGCCCGGCTGGCAGATGGTGGGCCTCGCCGATGCCGCCGTGCAGGACTCGCGGGAGCGGATCCGCGCCGCCCTGCGCAACAGTGGCCTGCGCACCCCGTTGACCCGCGTCGTGGTCAACCTGGCACCGGCCGATCGCCGCAAGGAAGGACCGGGCTTTGATCTTCCGATCGCCCTCGGCTGGCTCGTGGCCAGCGGACAGCTCGCCCCCGACGTTGTCCAGGATCTCTGGAGCTGCGGCGAACTGGGACTCGATGGCTCCCTGCGGCCGGTGCGCGGTGTGCTGGCGATTGCCCTGACGGCTCGCCGCCGGGGAGCGCGGTTGCTGGTGGTGCCGGCGGCGAACCACGCCGAGGCTTCCGTCGTCGAAGGGCTGACCGTCTGGGGGGCGGAACGGCTGCAGCACCTGCTGGAGTGGCTGGCGGAACCGAGCCGCAGCCCTGGGCCGACCCAGGCATCCCCGACATCCGTACCCCCCGGCAGAAGCACCGGGAACCACCCTGATCTGGCGGATGTCCGCGGTCAGCCCCTGGGCCGCCGCGCCCTGGAGATCGCCGCGGCCGGGGCCCATCACCTGCTGCTGGTGGGCCCCCCAGGCAGCGGCAAGACGATGCTGGCCCGGCGCCTGGCGGGGCTGTTGCCACCGCTGGAGCCCGATGAAGCCCTGCTGGTGACACAGCTGCATTCCGTGGCGGGCCTGATTCCGCCGGGCGGTGGGCTGATCCGGGAACGGCCGTTCCGAGCGCCCCACCACAGCTGCTCCGCCGCGGCCCTGGTCGGCGGCGGCGCCTTCCCACGACCGGGGGAACTCTCCCTCGCCCACCACGGGGTGCTCTTTCTCGATGAAATGGCCGAATTCCGACGTGATGTGCTCGACCAGCTGCGCCAGCCGCTGGAAGAAGGCGAGATCCGCATCCACCGGGCCCGCCAGCAGAACCACTTTCCGTGTCAGGTGGCCCTGGTCGCCGCCAGCAATCCCTGCCCCTGCGGCTGGCACGGCGATCCCGAACGGGCCTGCCAGTGCGGGGAACGGCGTCGCCGTCAGTACTGGAACCATCTCACCGGGCCCCTGCTCGATCGCATCGACCTGCAGGTGATGGTGCGACGCCTTGATCCCGACATCCTGGCCGCCGACTACCTGGAACCGGCCCGGCGCGATGACGGGCCCGCCAGCACCGACAGGAGCTCAGGTCCGAGCACCACCAACGAATCAAGCCTGGTGGTGGCGGAACGGGTGCAGCAGGCCCGATGGCGGATGAAGCAGCGCAACCCTGAGGGCGTCAGCAACGCCCAGCTGGCCCCTCGGGCGATCAGCGCTCTGCTCCCGATCGACACCGAAGCCGTCCAGCTCTGGCAGGGAGCGATGCGCTGCCGCCACCTCAGCGCCAGGAGCGGCGAACGTCTCTGGCGGGTGGCCCTGACGATCTGCGACCTCAACGCAAGCGACCGGATCACGGCAGCAGCCGTCGCCGAAGCGCTCAGCTTTCGCTGCCTCGACCAGCTGGTGGTGGGTGACGGCTGAAGGGGGGCAGGAGCGGCCGAC
>JBJTBH010000025.1:0-3196 GCA_046091285.1 Cyanobacteriota bacterium
CAATCAGGCGGCGGACTGATCGCCCTGAACAGCAAACCCGTTGCTGGGGCGCTGAACGCTGGCGGCGCGGGCCGCGATCCGTTCATTGACGTAGGTCTCAACCTCCCGGTAACGGGGAACGGAGCGCAGCTCCAGTTTGGCGCCGTCGCTGAGCACAAGGACCATGTCCCCCCAGAAGCCCAGGCCCCGGGACACGCTGCGCACCTCCCGGATCTGGCTGTAGACGACCTGGGTGCGGGTGCGTCCGAGCCAGCCGCCGTTGACGGAGATGCGACGGCTGGTGATGCGGAAACGCAGCCAGAGGGCCCGGATCACGGCGCCGACCGCAAAGGGGATGCCGATCAACGTCAGACCGAAGATCAGATTGAAGATCAGGTCACCGCGGGCCGGTCCACCTTCGTAGAAGACGGTTTCATTGGCTGATCCGGGGAGGCCACCACCGGGAGGACCTGCCACCGGGGCCCCGGTGGCGGAGGGGACGGAAGCGGCCGGATCCGGGGTGGAAGGCGTCATGAACGGAACCCTGCGTGCTGCAACAACTGCTCACATTCTCCCAGCAGCGCCGCCGGTGCTGCGTCAGCACTGCCCGGTTTGAGACTGATCAGCAGCCAGGTCGGCCGATCGGACGGCACGTCAGGAAGACTCCTGAGCAGATGGTGATGCAGAAGACGGCGCAACTGATTGCGTCGCACCGCCCGCTTGCTCACCTTGTTGCTGATCACCACGGCACATCGCCAGGAAGCATCGGCATCCTGCTGAGCAGATGCCTTGAGCTGAGCACGGGCCTTGAGCAACGCTGGACGGGCCTCCGCGATCCGGATGACCATCCAACTGCCGTGGTGTCGTCTGCCGTGCTGATAAAGAAAATCAAAAGCCCTCTGGCCCTTGATCCGGTGCTGTCCGGGCAGGGCCATGGCCGAGGGCGTTCCTGGGATCGAGGCCTCAGACAGCCAGGCGGGCCCGACCGCGACGGCGGCGGGTACGGATCACGCGGCGGCCCGTGTGGCTGCGCATCCGCACCCGGAAGCCGGAGACCCGCTTGCGCTTCCGACTTGTTCCTTCCAGGGTCCGCTTGGTCATGGCTGTCGCTGTGCTCCTCGTTTCATGTCAGTGGGCCAACCTATCAGGCGGAGGTCAGTCGGGCGGATCAATCTGGATCACCCAGCTGCCGAGGTATCCGGAGATCGGCACATCACCCGGGGCCTGGGCCAGAGCATTGAACTGATACATCCCGATGTTGAACGGGTTGAACAAATTCATATACACACCGATGGTGCGCTTATCGGAGACGGGCCGTTCCGGGAAGATATCCACCGACTTGTTGGTGACTTCAACCGTCGCCGGAATCACGGCATCACAGGTCGTCCGCGACAGCATTCCGCCCTCCTTCATGTAGCAGAGCTTGACGTCGCGGGGATTGATCTCGGCATCGAACCCCTCAGGAATCGACACCGCCAGCTTCAGAATCGCCGTCCTGCGGTCCTTCGGACGAAGCACCAGGTAGTACTCCGAGCGGCGCAGACGCTGAGCGCTGGTGATGAAGTACGTGAGCTTGCGGAAATCGCGGGTGTTGTCCCAGCGGAATTCCATCAGGCTCGGGGTGCTCTGGGCCTGCACAGGGGCGGTGACGCTGCCGACGGTCAGCAGGGCACCACCGCCGACGAGGGTGGCCGCAGCCATCAGCCCGCCGACCAGGGAAGCGGACCTTCGGCGCAGCCCGGGCGGGAGCAGGCCCCGGCGCCGGGAAAAGGGTGATCGCATCGAATCGCGAAGGTGTGGGGAGGGATCGGACAGTGAATCACCACCCGACCACTGGCATTGTCAGCAGCCGTGATCATGGCCTGTGGTCGCAGTGGCCGGAGCCGCAGCTGGCGCGACCGCCGGTGGAGCCCTCAGGAACGGGCCCGATCCGGCCGCAGGCGTGCCGCGTCCCGGAGGTAGGGATGTTGAGGCGCCCTGTCGGCCTCCATCCAGGCATGCACCAGCACCCGGATGCAACGGGACAGGTCACCCGCCACCGCCATCTGCTGGCAATCGAGCAGAGCCACACCATCCCAGCCGATCCGCCTTCGGGCGATGGCCGCCGGGAAGCAGGCATCCAGATCCGCCGTGACCGAGAAGGTGACGGAAAGGATCCGCTCCCCCACCAACCCGTTGCGCTCCACCAGCGCACCGATCAGATCCTCGACGGCGACGGTGATCGCAGCGATGCTGTTGTCGCCGGCGGTGGTGGCCCCCCGGAGGGCGCGCAGCTCAAGAGAGGCGGTCATGGGCGGTACAGCCAGAGGGGCAGTCCGTTCCAGCCCAGTTCCTGCTGCCAGAGCGCCATCAGGCTGCCCAGCAGCGCCCGCCCTGGAACCAGGCCGGCGAAACGCTTCGGAGGGTCGCCCAGGGTGATCGGACGGATCTTCTCCGGATCCAGACCGGCCAGCTCCGCCGCCAGGCGCCGGGCCGTCTCCTCATCGCCGAGGGCATCGACAAGACCGAGCTCCAGGGCCTGGGCACCGGTGAACACCCGACCGTCGGCGAAGGCCCGCACGGCCTCGGGCGCCAGGCTCCGGCCCATGGCCACCGCCGCGACGAACTGGTCGTAGCTGGAATCGATCAGGGCCTGCAACAGCTGCCGCTCCTCGGGGCTCAGGGCACGGTCGGGGGCCAGGATGTCCTTGAACGGCCCGCTCTTGATCGTCTCGAAGCGGATGCCGACCCGCTCGAACAGACCGGAAAGATTGTTGCCCCGCAGGATCACCCCGATCGAGCCGGTGATCGTGCCGGCATTGGCAACGATGCGATCAGCGGCCACGCCGATGTACACGCCGCCGGAAGCGGAGATGTTGCCGAAACTGGCGACCACCTGACAGCCCTTCTGCCGCAGGCGCAGCAGAGCCGCATGGATCTCCTGGCTGTCCCCGACGGTGCCACCGGGGCTGTCGATCCGCAGCAGCAGCACGGGGAAGCGGCGCTTCTCGATCTGTCGCAGGGCCTTCAGCACCCGCTTCCGGCAGCCTCCGGCGATGGGTCCCTCAATGGCGATCCGCGCCATGCGATGTCGGGAACGGCGGCTCAGTGGCCAGGGCATTCGGGCGATTCCATGCCTCCGGATCTTAAAAAGAAGCCTCGATGAGGCCTCCATGCCCGATCTGCTGCCCCGGCCGCTCCGCTGGTGGTTGCTGGTGCTGCCGTTTGCACTCTGGGG
>JBJTBH010000026.1:0-7812 GCA_046091285.1 Cyanobacteriota bacterium
ACTCAACCTGTTGCGGCTGGCTGGTTTTCAGTCGATCCGCGCCGGGATGCAGGCGGTGATGCACGACATCACGGCGCTGCTGGCGATGGCGATGCGCCAGCCAGAGCCCAAGACGGGCTGAGACTTTCAATCAGCCCTGCCTGGGCATCCCACTGACACTGCCAGATAAAACCGTTATCAGCGAGAAACGCGTAAGCCTGCCCGTTGGCATCGTTGAGGAGCTGAATGCTGCTGGCGTATGGCATACATGCAGCGGCGTTGCCGCCAATCAGGATTTGGGTGCCCCATTATGACCGATCGGCAAGCCTCTGTCGCCCCTCAAATGTCGGCTGAAATGGAAATCTTTCTTTTGTAGATAAAAGCCCAGCGTGGCATCGTCAATGGAACTTATCGCTCCGAATTCACAAGGACGATCAGGCCTTCTGACTCACGCACTCGCATTCAAATGACTCAAGCCAATACGGCTGACTGCACTCAGCCAGCACTTGATAAAATCACTACAGACCCAGACCCTATCGCCACGCTTTTCATTACAGCACCATGGAAAAAATCGGAATAAAGCATAGACCTTGACCATTCCAGATTTGACGCCAATCCCGTCCTCAGAGCGGGTCGGGCTGATGACGTGAAGCCTATTTCGCCTGCCTTTCGGCTGCAGCATGAACAACTGGCCTGCTCCCCTTGGGTTTATTCCTCGAGAATCACATTGAATGATAATGACCGCCGTTCACCATTACCATCAAAAGGCTCCACGCCATGCAGCAGCCAGGAGGGAAACAGGTAGAGGTCTCCCACCACCGGTGCAAAGCTGATCAAGGAGCGGCTGAGCAATTGTTTACCGCCATGCAGAAAGTTGATCTGGCCCTGGCGACGACCAAGAATGTAATTACTGGAGGGGCTCTCTACCACGAGGCTTGGAACCTTAAGATAAAGAATACCGGAGACATCGCCAGAGTGAAAGTGCACCGGACTGGCTGTGTTAGCCACCTGGCTGACCACCCACACATGTTCGAAGGTCAGTTGGCTGGGGGCTCTGCCTTGGACACGCTCGACGTATCGGACAATCGAGCGCGACAGGGTCTGTAGCAACGTACCGGATGCTGGGCTCTGCGCCTGCAGGAGCTCCTGCGGCAGGGCAAATTCAATGGACTGATCTGCCTGGACGTGCGCATCGGCGCTCCGATTGATCAGGTCCAGCCACGACTGATCCAGTCGACAACGGCCGATCAGAGGTCCGAATGGCGAGAACAGGGTGGGATCGGAGTCCTCCCGTCCCTTGTGAATCGGGATCGGCTCCGCCTCGTAAGCCTTCAGGCGCCGCAAGCGGCCGAAATCATCGACCATCGGCCCACGAATCCTGAAAGTTCCTGAAGGCAAACAATTGGGGGGTCAGTGCTGATCCCTCAGCCATGGCGCCGTTATGTCGTGCTGCGGAAGCGGAGGGGGTGGGATTCGAACCCACGGAGGCTTTCACCTCGCTGGTTTTCAAGACCAGAGCCATCAACCACTCGACCACCCCTCCAGGGGTTGACCTTTTCGATCACTTGCATTCTCCCATGCCCAGGAAGGCCAGTCCATGGTCTTGCGTGAGACCCATGGGATCAAAGGGCGTCCCAGGGGCGTGGGTCCCTGGCTCTGGTTGCTGCACCGATGGATGGTCTCCCCAGCAGCCCCCTGGCGATGCGCGCGCAGGGATGGGATGTCCTGGGCGAAACCACACCAGCGAAGCTGGCGACTGACCACCGGGACGAACTCAGCCCAGAGCTGCTCGTCCCGGTGACCAACCCTGCCGATCGTCATCAGCTGACGACCGGCTGAGCTCAGCTTTCCGGCTTGGCCAAGGGCAGCAGGCACTTGTCGGAATCACAGCCGGCCGGTCCCGCTTCCAGAAGCTCACCGCCACCGTCGTAACGCTGCAGAGCCTGGAAGAAATCATCGGTGCGGCGACGCGCCACCACCTCGTCCGACAGGCGGATGTAGGTGGCGTGATCGATCGGTTCGAACGGCAGCCGAGGGAAGGTGGCATTGGCATCAAAACGGGCCAGCAGCGCCGCCGAGATGTAACCCTCACCCTGCTCGATCGCCTGATGGATGGCCTCAGCCAGAGGCTCGATCTCGTGCTCGCGGAATTCCACCGTGGCCGAAGTGTTGTGGGCGGTGTAGTGCCGCTGCACCTGCATGTAGAAGTCGAACTGGGCCAGAGCGGAGAAATTGTTGATCTCCACGGCATCAGCCCCGGGGATATTGGCCCAGCTCACCTCCGTGGGGATCTCCACCAGCCACTCCGTGCAGCGAGGATCGAAAGGATCATCGAGCAGACGTCCCTGTGCATCCTTGTCGCTCTGCGACGGCACGATCGTGTAGCCATAGTCCATGCAGGCCAGGGCCACCGGATCGTCCTTGCGGAAGGTGATGCGGCGGATGAAGCGCTGGGCCTTGGGGGGATGCCAGCCTGGCGAAGCGCCGGTCAGCAGGCTCTTGGTGCCGGCGGGCTGCACGGTGGTGCAGCGATTCGGACGGCGCAGACCGTGGCGATCGCAGTAGTCCCAGACCGCCTCATTGACGATCTCCTTCCAACGGGTCAGATACTCGGCCTCCTGACGCTTGAAGGCACGCCCCTCCTCGGTGTCGGGACGGCCGGCCTCCCACCACTGCAGCCAGGGGGTCCCGAAGGCATGCACGAAGAAATCGAACAGGCCGGTGAAGCTCACACCCACAATCGGATCCCAGGCGCGGCTCTGGCGATAGCGCTCGACTTCGAAATCGTGGTTGAGCAGGCAGGCCACCGCCAGGCCACCGGCGCGGAAGGCCTCCTCCTGGGCCGCATGGTCGCTCGGATCGATGCGGTTGAGATGAATCTCCGCCAGATTGCAGTGGAAGTCAGCGCCGAGAATCTCGCCGCAGGGATTGAGGCCATAACGACCGAGACGATGTTCGAACTCGGCCGCCGAGAGATCGCCCTGGTGCAACTGCAGCCAGCGACCGGCCTCCTCCCGACCCTGCTCGCAATAGATCTCGATGAACTGACTCCGCAGCTCGGGGGTGGGCAGCAGATCGGCATTGGAGCGGGCGATCGCTTCGGGAGCGAACTGGATCGCCCCCTCACCGCTCTGGAACTGCCTGGTGACCGCCTCGAGCACCACCTCACGGCTCGGGCGGGTGTGGAAGACGCGCGTGTGGTTCGCCATCCGCAGCGAATCGCGCTCCGGATCGATGCGCCAGTTGCCCTCGCTGTCCTGCTGCCAGAGGTTGTCCTTGGCGGTGGAAGCGGCGACATCCTCGGCGGAGAACTGGCGCATGCCGGCACTGCGGCGGATGTTGCCGGCCACGATCGTCACGGCCGCTTCATCGATCAGCAGGCAGCACTCCACGCTCGTGAGCTGACGACCCACGGCCCTGCCGAGGATCTGGGCCACCCTGCCGTAGAGATCCTTCAGTTTCACGGGGTTGGCCATGCCGCCGAAGCCCTTGAGGCTCTCGCCCACGGGCCGCACATCCGAAAGATCGACGCTGATGTGCACCGGCCCATCGAAACGGGGATCGCTGCAGAGCTCAAGCAGCAGCTGATAGCTGTCCACCCAACCGCGGCGGGTGTCGCCCACCTTGATCGCCACGGTCTGGCCATCGATGGTGTGACTGGTGTGCTCCTGGCGCTGCTCGGCCGGGGTGCGACCGATGTCGGTGACCTGATCGATCACCAGGGGTTGACGCACCACCGGCAGACGGTTGATCAGATGCGGCTCGATGATGGCGCCGGTGCCGCAGCCCATCATCGCCAGGTCCATCATCAGACCGAAGGCCTCCCAGTCCACCAGGTTGGTGGACGTGCAGTTGTAGGCGCCGGAAAAGTTATGACGCTGCTCGATCCAGGGGGTGCCGCCGATCCAGAGCCAGCGCCCTGAGGGGAGAGCCATCTGCTGCTGCTGCATCCGCCGCAGCAGGCTCACCTCGTCCTCATTGAGCCGGCCCAGCGTCCGCAGTCCACCGAGGTTGCGCTCAGCCACCTGCCGCCAATCCGGTCTTCTATCGCACCTACAGCCGCAAGACCCCCCAGGGCCGTGAAAGCTGGCGGCAGGAGCGGTGGCCGGGAAATCGGCATTCGGGCCGCTGCTGCCTGCAGCACTGGGCGCAACGGAGATGTCGCGCTCGCCGGGAGCCCCGGTCTCGGCAGTGATCGGGCGGGTGGGCGACAGCGTCACGGAAAGTTTCAGCGATGCAATCCAAAGTAGACCCCACCGGTGGGGGCCGCAAGCCGCTCCAGGCACCATGGGCAGGGTTGGCGCACCAGGAGCGGCCGCAGGGCGGATCGCCTGGCAGGCTGGCTCGATGACCAGCTCCAGCAGCAGCAGTCCGGCCGCCATCACGGCCGGCGGCCTCCCCAACCAGGCCTCCCTGGCGGAAGCGGTGGCCCGCCGTCGCAATTTCGCGATCATCTCCCACCCGGACGCGGGCAAGACCACCCTCACGGAAAAGCTCCTTCTCTACGGAGGGGCGATTCAGCAGGCCGGTGCCGTCAAGGCCAAGGGCGAGCAGCGCAAGGTCACCTCCGACTGGATGGAAATCGAGAAGCAACGCGGCATCTCGATCACCTCCACCGTGCTCCAGTTCGATTACGCCGGCAGCACGATCAACCTGCTCGACACCCCCGGCCACCAGGACTTCTCAGAAGACACCTACCGCACCCTGGCGGCGGCCGATAACGCCGTCATGCTCGAGGACGCCGCCAAGGGCCTTGAACCCCAGACCCGCAAGCTGTTCGAGGTCTGTCGCCTGCGGCGGATTCCGATCTTCACCTTCATCAACAAGATGGACCGTCCGGGGCGCGACCCCCTGGAGCTGCTTGATGAGATCGAAAGCGAGCTCGGCCTGGCCTGCTGGCCGGTGAACTGGCCGATCGGGAGCGGGGACCGCTTCCGGGGCGTCATCGATCGACGCAGTCGGACGGTGATTGTCTTCGGACGTGCCGAACGGGGCCGCCAGGCCGCCGAAACCACCCTGACGGTCGCGGAGGCCCGCGAATCGGGCACGGTGGAAACGGAACTCCTGGATCAGGCCCTCGAGGAACTGGAGCTGCTGGATGGAGCCGGTGCCGACCTCGACCTGGAGATGGTGCACGGGGGTGACCTCAGCCCGGTGTTCTTCGGCTCGGCGATGACCAACTTCGGCGTCCGCCCCTTCCTCGATGCCTTCCTGGAGCTGGCCCAGCGGCCGATCGCCCGCAGCGGCCGCGAAGGCCCGATCGATCCCCTCAGCCACGGCTTCAGCGGCTTAGTGTTCAAGCTGCAGGCCAACATGGACCCGCGCCACCGCGACCGGGTGGCCTTCGTGCGCGTCTGCTCCGGCAGGTTCGAGAAGGACATGACCGTGCAGCACGCCCGCACCGGCCGGGCGATCCGCCTCTCCAGGCCCCAGAAGCTCTTCGGCCAAGACCGCGAAGTGGTGGAGGACGCCTACCCCGGCGATGTGATCGGACTCAACAACCCCGGCATGTTCGCCATTGGCGACACCCTCTATGTGGGTCCGAAGGTGGAATACGAAGGCATCCCCTGTTTCAGCCCCGAGATCTTCGCCTGGCTGCGCAATCCGAACCCATCGGCCTTCAAGAGCTTCCGCAAAGGGGTGAATGAACTGCGCGAGGAAGGTGCCGTGCAGATTCTCTACGACACCGATCAGAGCAAGCGCGATCCGATCCTTGCCGCCGTCGGCCAGCTGCAGCTCGAAGTGGTGCAATACCGGCTCGAGAACGAATACGGCGTCCAGACCCGCCTCGAACCCCTGGGCTTCTCCGTGGCCCGCTGGGTGGTGGGCGGCTGGCCTGCGCTGGAAACGGTGGGCCGCATCTTCAACTGCAAGACCGTTCGCGATGCCTGGGATCGACCGGTGCTGCTGTTCAAGAACGACTGGAATCTCAACCAGCTTCATGAGGATCACCCGGACCTGGAGCTCAGCGCCGTGGCACCGGTGGTGAGTGGCGTCGAACCGATCGCCCTGTGAGGGGTTGATGGCCTGAGCCACAGCCGGGCCGTCAGCGACGCCACAATGGTGCAACGAAACGTGACAGCCATGGCGACACCCTTCTGGCTGGTGCGGCCCCGGGCCGACGGAGGTTGCGATTACGTGAGCTTCCTCCCCGATGACGGCCCCCCCGGTTCCTGCACCGTGGAGATCCGAGAAGGCAGCCATCTGCCCCCTCAGATGCCTCTGCTCAAGCGACGTCACCGCCTCGACCGCGAAGAGGCGGAAGCCCGTTGTCGACGCCTTCAGAACGAAGGAGGGTATCGGTCCAGTGAACCGCTCTTCTGAAGTGCCTTCTGCGGATGTTCCCTGCACGATCACCCGCACCTCGATACGCTCGGACCATGAACCAGGGCACTGACCAGCCACCCTCCCCGGGCGACGACACTCCCTACAGCCGTCTGGGGGTGCAGATCAACGCCAGCTTCGATGCCGTGCAGGCCGCCCGTCAGGCCCGCCTGGCCGATGTCGGCGACGACCCCATGGCCCGGGCCCGCATCGAGGCCGCCTATGACGCGGTCCTGATGGAGCGATTGAAGGAACGCCAGCAGGGTCGTGTGAGCACTGCGGCCGCCAGCGCCTCCCAACGTGAGCAGACCAACCAGGGAGTCGGTCGCACCACACCGCTGCCGGTGCTTCCCCAGGTTTCGCTCCCGAAACTGCCGGTGCCAGCGCTGGCCGCCCCCTCCCTGGCCCTCGGGCAGGGGCGCAGCCTCTGGCTGCCGGCTGTCGCTTTCCCAGCGCTGCTGCTGGCCCTGCTGCTGCTTCCCGGCCTGAGCGCTGAGGTCGTCCTGGCCGTCGCCACCTTGATGACGGCCGTCTGTCTGCTCTGGCGAGGTCGCCGGCTGCCGACGGCGGCCGGCCTGGCCTTCGCCTTCCTGATGGTCGGCCTGGTGCTCGGGGGACTGTTGACCAGCGTCCTCGATCCCCATCTCCCCCTGGGGTTGCCCCTGAACAGCCAGCAGATTCAGGGGCTGCCGTCCCTGTTGCTCCTGGCCCTAGCCGCGTTGCTGCTGATCTGAGCGAGACAGCCCTTCGAACACAGGCCCTCAGGAACTGCCTCCCAGCCCCTGGTCGAGAACAGCCGTCGGGTCGCCGTTCAGATCCGCCCGCAGGAAAGCCTCCGTTTCGGGAAGCGCCAGCTGCAACTGGGTGTCGCATTGCAGCTCCAGCTCCAGCTGCGTCGCCCGCAGATCCAGCTCATGACCGCCATGGCGATGGTCATCGCTGAGCAGATGCAGGTGGTACCCGGGCACGTTGATGGTGCGGGCATAGGCCGGCGTCCAGAAGCCCATCATCGTGGCCTCGAGGTCCTGCCACTCGAATTCCACCTGCTGAGCGGTGGCCGTGGCCAGATCCATTCCCGGAGGGCTCTTGCAGGCGGTGCGGGCGCGGATCCAGTCGAAACGACCATGGAGGCGGATCGCCAGAAACAGATTGGCACTGGACCTGAAGCCATCGAGCCGCGCCATCAGGTCAGCCCAGTCGCGCACATCACGGAGCTGATGGCGCTGATCGGCCTGGAAACGGGTGGCGGCCCAGAAGGGAGCCAGGCAGTCATCGGGAGCGACGCGCACCATGCCATCGCCGCGGGCCTGCCAGCAGACCCCATCAAGCATCATTCCCTCGCCATCCAGGCCATCGAAGGTGCCGAGGCCTAAGAGTTCGCTGAAAAACCCGGCTATCCCTGCCAAAATGGAGCAATCGCAGATCCCGTGATGCGAGGTCAGCAGGAGCGCAGCGGCTTTCTGTTCTCCTACGTCTCGATCGAGGAACGGATCCCTGCCAGCCATCCGC
>JBJTBH010000027.1:0-8958 GCA_046091285.1 Cyanobacteriota bacterium
CTCTGGCGGGTGGCCCTGACGATCTGCGACCTCAACGCAAGCGACCGGATCACGGCAGCAGCCGTCGCCGAAGCGCTCAGCTTTCGCTGCCTCGACCAGCTGGTGGTGGGTGACGGCTGAAGGGGGGCAGGAGCGGCCGACCCAACAGAAAAGCGCCCCTCTCGGAGCGCTGAACACTATCCAGTCGTGCAGCCAATCGTGCAGGTGGCCAATTCAGGTGGACACACCAGACATCGGTACCGCCGGAAACGGGTTGAAACCGTGAGCTCGGATCAGCGACGACGACGGCGCTGCTGGGCCTTGCGCTTGTACTTCTCGGTCGGGGTCTCGTGATGACGGAGGCGCTTGAGGTCAGCAAAGATGCCCGCCTTGGACACCTGGCGCTTGAACCGGCGCAGAGCCGACTCGTTTCCTTCATTTTCGCCGTCGGTGACCTGGGTCATGTACCACGCTAGAGGGGAAGAGGATCGTTCGTAGCTAGTGCCCTACCGGGGGGTCCGCGAAACGGGGCTGACCGCCTGGGCCCCGGAAGCGGCGGGCAAGGTGGCGGGAGCGGCAGCTGGCGCAGATCCCCTGGCCGGCCGGGACGACACGGGCGACACCACCGGAGGGGCGGTCAGGGCAGCCGCGGGGGTGGCCGGAACCGGAACTCTGGCCGCTGGCGCTGGCGCCGGGGCCGGGGCTTTGACAGCGCCCGTAGGGGCCGTCACACCGGCGGCAGGGGTGGCCGGTTGCGGCGATGCGGCAGTGTCTGCGGCCCCATCGCGATAGATGTAGACGTGACCAAGGGGACGGGGACCGAAATGGCGGCGTTTCAGCATCCAGCCGGGTTCGAACACCAGCTGCAGAAAGCCTGGGGCCGTGCCATTGGTGCGCGCCACCACAAGCTCCGTCCCGTACTCGGGCTTGAGCGGCACGGCCAGCAACACGGTGTCACCCTTGCCGCGCACCACACTCAGGCGGTATCGGGTCGCCAGGTCGTCCTCACCGATGCGCAGAGAGTACCCGTTGGCATCGATGAACCGGTTGCAGATGCCCGTGAAATCAAAGGTGCCGAGCAGGGGATTGACGATCGCCGGCGCAGCGCCTGAGGTGCTGAAGCAGAGCCTGCGGTCGTTCAGCTGCTCATAAATATTGAGCTGGGCGCGCTCACCGGAACCGATCGGCGCCGCCACCAGAATGAATCGCTCCTGAGGCACCTCACGCGCCAGAAACAGAGCCTTCTGGGCAGACGCCGGTGCTCCCATCCCCAGGGGCAGACCCGCAGTCAGCACCGTGGCCGCCGAAAGCAGCGCCGGACGGGGATCAAAGCGTTTCACAGGCAGCAGCGAAAGGTGCACCGATCGTATGGAGCGCTGGGACCTGATGCCAGGGGGCCTTCAGGTCGGGCGGTTGATCCGCACCGCCAGCCAGAGGCTGATCAGGGTCCCGGGCAGACTGGCTCCGAGAATCCAGCGGGTTGTGGTCGCACCGAGATCCGGATCTCCGTAGGCCAGCTCAAACACCGACCCGGTGGCGGCGATGCCCAGCAGGCAGGCCAGAGCCAGGAGCAGACCGGCCAGGGGTTTCATCGTCATCGGAACTGCGGCAAAGGGGAGAAGGGAAAGGAAGGTGCGCGATCGACTCAGGCGATCGAACGGACATCCGCCCGCTCGAATCCCCGATCCTTCAGGCCCTCATTGAGGCTGAGCTCATCCGTGACCCGATCCACGAACAGCACGCCGCTGAGATGGTCCATCTCGTGCAGGATGCAGCGCGCCAGCAGGCCATCGGCCTTGATCCGCTGCGGTCTCCCCAGCTCACAGCGGTAGGAGACCTCAACAACCGACGGACGGACGACATCGAGATAGACCCCTGGCACGCTCAGGCAGCCCTCCTCGTAAGTCGAAAGGCCCCCGCCGGTGGTCCGGATCTCCGGATTGATCATCACCATCTGGGGATGGTCGGGGTTGTCGGGCTCCAGATCGATGACGATCAACTGCTTGTTCACCCCCACCTGGGGCGCCGCCAGACCGATCCCCTTGGCGTGATACATCGAGCGCAACATCTCCCGAGCCAGCTCACGGATCTCGTCATCCACCCTGCTGATGCGCCGGGCAGGCTGCCGGAGGGCGTCATCACCCAGGGTGTGAATCACCAGGGGGGGCTCCGCCGGTGGTTCCTTGGACACCTGAATCCTCCGGCTCGCCTGCGCGGCGGACTGCGCCATCCTGGCGAAACTACTGGCCAAGCCAATTCCTCAACCTGAAGCGATTCTAGAAGTCGCCAACCTGCCGCCTTGACCTTTCCCACGCCTCTGCCCGCCGCCGCCGCGATCGGCTCCGTCCCCGGACTGCTCGAACCGCAGCTGGTGCAGGGGCTGCTGTTCTGGCTGGAACAGCGCCCGCAGGAGGGGGGGCGCACCACCCTGATGCTGCGCTCCGGCCACGGACTTCCGGCCCGGGAACTGACCCCGGCCCCCTGGAATCTGCGCTCCCGCACGCACACCTACGGCGGCGGCGCCTGCAGCATCGGCGCCCTCGACGACGGCAGCGTGGCGGTGGTCTTCGTTGACGCCACAGACGGACGGCTCTGGCAGCTCAGGCTCGATCGCCAGGGCCATCTCTTCACTCCACCAGCTCCCCTGACGGCCCCGGCTCCCGAGGACTGCCACTTCGGCGGCGGACTCATTGACGGCCCCGGCCGTCGCTGGATCGGCGTCCGCGAATGGCAGGGCCGGGATGCCCTGGTGGCGGTTCCTCTCAAAGACGCCGCCGGGGTCCCGACGCCATCAGCGCCGCCGCAGGTGCTGCACCAGGCCCTTGATTTCTGCGGCTATCCCGCCCTCAGCCCCCGGGGACGGCAACTGGCCTGGGTGGAATGGCAGCAGCCCTTCATGCCCTGGGATCGCAGTCAGCTCTGGCTGGCGGCCGTTCAGACCGACGGATCCCTGGCGCAACCGCGACGGGTGGCCGGCTCCGACGGCGACGACACCGCAGGCGTGGCTGTCTTCCAGCCGCTCTGGCTCACGGGAGCGGCAGCAGGAGACCTGGTGGTGGCCTGCGACCGCAGCGGCTGGTGGAACCTCGACCGGCTGGTGGGCGCCGAAGACGACGTCCCCGATCCGGAGGGCAGGGGGGGTGGCCGCACGACGCGACCGACCTGGGAGGCCCTGTTGCCCCTGGAGGCCGATCTCGCACCGCCGCAGTGGGTGTTCGGGATGCGCACCATCGCCTGGGATGGACAGCACCTGCTGGCGCTCGCCTGCCGGGACGGCCGCTGGAGTCTCGGGGAGATCCGACTGGATCGACCGGTGGATGAACGCCGCTGGCAGCCGCTGGACCTGCCCTTCGATGACCTCGAAGGCCTCAGTGCCGACAACGGCCACGTGGTGCTGGTGGCCGGGGAGGCGACCACCCCCAGCGGCCTGCTGGAGATCGCGCTGGAAAGCGGCCAGTGGCAGCACAGCCCGGCCTCGCGCTGTCCGCTGCCGCCGGAGCAGCTGTCGCGGCCGCAGGCGGTGCACTTCGCCGGACACGGCGGCGCCCCCACCCAGGCCTGGTACTACCCCCCCGGCGGTGGCGGCCAGCCCGAAGCGCCCCAGCTGATCCGCAGCCACAGCGGACCGACCGCCATGGCCCGCACCGGCCTCAATCTCGGCATTCAATTCTGGACCAGCCGCGGCTGGGGAGTGATCGATGTCAACTACGGGGGGTCCAGCGGCTTCGGGCGCGCCTACCGCGAGCGCCTGAACGGCCAGTGGGGGATCGTCGACGTGGACGATTGCCTGGCTGCGGCGCGCACGATCGTGGAACGCGGCCTGGCCTCCGCCCGGCGGGTGGCCATGGAAGGAGGCAGTGCCGGCGGCTTCACCACCCTGGCCGCCCTGGCGCGGGGTGAGGGCATCCAGGCGGGCGCCTGCCGCTACGCCGTCGCCGATCTCACCGCTCTGGTGCACGACGGCCATCGCTTCGAGGCCGGCTATCTCGATACGCTGATTGCCCCCTGGCCCGACGGTCGCGTCATCTACGAAAGCCGCTCGCCCCTGAACCTGGTCGAGCGGTTCGAGGCTCCCCGGATACTGGTTCAGGGTGACCTCGATCCGGTCGTTCCCCCCACCCAGACCGAAGCGATGGCCGAGGCCCTGCGCCGACGGGGCGTGCCGGTGGAGGTGCACCACTTCGCCCATGAAGGCCACGGCTTCCGCGACGGGGCCGTGCGCCAGGCGGTGCTGGAGGCCACCGAGGCCTTCTTCCGCCGTCACCTGCTGCCGTGATGCAGGCACCGGCCTTCACCGTCAGCCTGGAGGAGCTGCTGCCGGCCGCCGCCGCCTGGCCGGCGCTGCTGACGTTCGTGGTGGGGGCGGCGATCCTGCTGACCCTGATCCAGCTGGGTCGCTGGCTGGCCCAGGGCCTCGGCCTGCAGCGCTGGGGGAGCCCGGAAGCGCTGCTGGCGGGCGGGCTGGGGCTGCTGCTGGCACCGAACGGCCCGCTGCCCCTGATTCCCGAACCGGTGATCCAGCTGTGGTCAGGGTTGCCGCTGGTGCTGCTCACCCTGGTGTTCGCCACCCTGCTGCTGGCCAAACCGCTTCCGGCCATCAGCGGCCTCTGGCGGCCCCTCTCCGCCCAGATCCTGCTGGCCCTCACCCTCGCCTTCGGCCAGTACCTGGTCGCCGGTCTGGTGGTGCTGCTGTGGCTGCAACCGCTGCTCGGTTCCTCACCGGTGATGGCCTGTCTGATCGAAGTCGCCTACGAAGGAGGCCATGGCAGTGCCGCCGCCCTCGGAGCCAGCTACACGAGGCTGGGATTTCCGGGCGGCGAATCGCTCGGCCTGGCCCTGTCCACGGTCGGCCTGCTCGCCTCCACCCTGGTCGGAGGGCTGCTGGTGGTGATCGGTCGACGGCGAGGCTGGTGCCTGACGCCAGCGATCCCGGACCCGGCCCTTCAGGCCCCGGAGCCTGGCCCGATCAAGGCCACGGGCGCTTCCAGCCAGGACGCCAGAGGCCACGACACCGCTGGGAGCTCCAGCCCTTCCGCCGGTCCACCCCCGTCGATGGCGCAGCGCTTCAGGGACTGGGCCAGGAATCTCGGCCTGATCGGTGGTGTGGTGCTGCTCGGCTGGAGCGCCCTGATGCTGCTGCAACGGATCGCCGCCCATGGGAGAGCCACGGCCGCCGCCGTGGTGGAAGCGCTGCCCGTCTTTCCCCTGGCCCTGCTGGCCTCCCTGCTGATGCGCTGGCTGCTGGAACGGGGAGGTCGGCAGGCCTGGGTGTCCGCCCCGATCCAACGGCAGGTGGGCACGATCAGCGCCGATCTGCTGATCACGGCCGCCACCGCCTGTCTTGATCTTCACGAGCTGGCCCGCGAGTGGTTGCCCTTAACGGCCCTGGCCGTGGCTGGCCTGGCCTGGAACCTGGCGGTGGTGCTGCTGCTGGCGCCGAGGATCCTGCCCGCCAACTGGTTCGAGCGCGGCCTGGTGGAATTCGGCCAGGCCACGGGCGTGGCGGCCAGCGGTCTGCTGCTGCTGGCGATGGTCGACCCGGAGGACAGAAACGGCACACTCACCCCCTTCTCGATCAAGCAGATGCTTCTGCAACCGCTGCTGGCGGGCGGGGTGATCACCGTGGTGGCGCCGCTGACGGTGCAGGCCTGGGGGTTGCCGCTCTGGACGACGATCTGCGGCCTGCTGGTGCTGCTCTGGATCGGCCTCGGCCTGCGCCTGGCTGCCGGCAGCGAGGTCTGAGCGCAGAGCATCAACGCGATCAGAAGCGCGGCACCAATCAGTGGCCCCAGCACAACGGTTGCGCCAGTAAGACGGTGGCCCCAGAGGGTCGCCGGATCCGGACGACCGGGCCAGCGGTGCGGGAGCTGCCGATTCAGCCACACTGGAGGAACAGCCCCCGCAGCGTTACGCCGCTGCCAGCCCCGTGCTGCCACCGTCCGCTTCCACCCAGCTGCGTCACCGGGTCGCTCCCAGGCAGGTCCTGATCTGGAGCCTGGCGACGGTGGGGAAATTCTTCGAGGGGCTGATCGTCTTCATGGGGGCCCTCACCCTGCCCCTGATCAGCGCCGACTTCCAGTTGCAGGCGACAGGTCGCGGCTGGCTTGGAGCCGCCAGTCTCAGCGGCATCCTGATGGGAGCCCTGCTCTTCGGGGCCCTGGCCGATCGCATCGGCCGGCGGCTGGTGTTCATCGGTGAGCTGGTGCTGCTGCTCGGCGGCCTGATGGCGGCATCCCTGAGCCCGAATGCGACAAGCCTCGGCCTGTCCCTGCTGGTGATCGGCCTGGGGCTCGGAGCCGACTACCCCCTGGCCCACCTGATGATCAGCGAGCACCTTCCCGCTGCCTGGCGTGGTCGGCTGGTGCTCGGAGCCTTCGCCTTCCAGGCCCTCGGGGCGATCAGCGGCATGGCCCTGGCCAGTGCCCTGCTGCAGCATGGAGCCGGTGCAGCCGATTGGCGGCTGCTGTATCGCCTGCCGCTCCTGCCCCTGGCCCTGCTCACCGCGGCTCGCCTGGGCTTACCGGAAAGTCCCGCCTGGGAGGGACAACGGCAGACCAGGGCCGCCGCTCCAGGACTGGGGCACCTGCTGCAGCCCCCCTGGCGCCGGGCCACCCTGCTGGCCACCCTCCCCTGGTTCCTGCAGGACCTGGCCACCTATGGGATCGGCCTGTCCCTGCCGCTGCTGCTCAGCGATCGGCTGGACGTGAGCGGCAGCGCCGCCTGGCGCAGCACCCTGGTGGAGGGCGGCCTGCTGCTGGGGATCGGCGCAGCGATCCTGCTCACCGATCACTGGGGTCGGATTCCTCTGCAGATCGGTGGCTTCCTCGGCTGCGCCACGGGCCTGCTGGTCGCCGCCGGCGGTGTGGCCCTCGGCGGCGATGGCAGCGCTGCGCTGGAGAGCTCGAACGCCACCCGCTTGCTGCTGATCGGCCTGCTGCTGTTTCAGGTGATGACCAACCTGGGCCCCAACGCCCAGACCTACCTGCTGGCCGGCGAACTCTTCCCGACCCAGCTGCGGGGGGTCGGTGCCGGACTGGCCGCCGCTGCCGGCAAGGTGGGGGCGGTGCTGACGGCCCTGCTGGTGCCGGTGCTGCTGGAACACTGGGGTCGCCAGACGCTGCTGGTGCTGCTGGCCGTGAGCTCCCTGGCCGGAGCCCTGGTCACATGGGTGCTGCGGATCGAAACCCGCGGCGACGACCTGGAGCACCTCGATCAACGGCTGTGATCAGCCTGATAGTGAAGGCGGCGGAACTGCTGATGCACCGCTGCCATCTGATCGGCGCTGAGCAGGGGCGGTTCACCGAGCTGGAGGGCCTGGAGATACATCCGAGCCAGGGTCTCCACCTCGATGGCGATCCGCAGCGCCTGATCGAGGCTGACACCAAGGGCGACCTGCCCGTGCTGGGCCAGCAGGCAGGCCAGGCGATCCTGCAAAGCCTGCACCGCCAGCTGCGAGAGCTCCCCGGTGCCGAAGGTGGCGTACGCAGCGCAGCGGATGTCATCACCCCCCGCCACGGCAGTCATGTAGTGGAACGGAGGAATGGCAAGGCCGTGGCAGGCCAGGGCCGTGGCATGAATTGAATGACAGTGCAGCACGGCCTGCACATCCGGCCGGCCGGCGAGGATGTCGGCATGCAGGCGCCATTCCGAGGAGGGCTGCCGGGCGGACCGGCCCGCCCCGTGAACCGCATCCAGGCGTTCACCACTGAAATCAAGGGCGACAAGATCAGCCGGCTCCATCCGCTCATAGGGCAGAGAACTGGGCGTGATCAGCAGACCGCCATCGATCCGCACCGACAGGTTGCCGGAGGTGCCCTGGTTGAGGCCCACCGTGTTCATGCGCCGGGCCACCGCCACCAGCTGCTCAGCCAACGGAAGAACTGAGCCAGGGTTCTCAGCCGTGCTGACCGGTCCTGCCGCGGCCCCCACCGAGGTCAGGCCAGTCGCAGCCCCTGCCTGGCTGCGGCGATTCTCACGGACCATGACAGCGACAGCAGCTTGAACCGGAGGCTATCGAGCGCCCCTCCGATTCCGACCATGCCAGCGCACGGACGTCAGACGCTGGGCCGTCAACAGACCACCCGTCGCCGCCAGCTCCCGCAAACGAGAAGACAGCCTTATCTTTAACGACCTAATCTTTCTTTATAGCAAAAACGAGAAAAAAGCTGAGGCCCCCCGAGCAAAACGCAACCAGGAATACAGCCAGGCGTGGCAGAGGAACATCGCGAGGTATCCCGAGAACGTCAGATTTTCGCCAAAGGCGGCACCTTGAATCAGGTTCATTGAACCTTCTTTGGTGTCTGGAGTTCCATGAAGATCAAACCACTGGTGATGCTCGCGCCTGCTGCGCTGGGGCTGCTGAGTCCCCTGGCCGCCAGCGCAGCGCCCGCGATCGGGCTCGACAAGTACGGCAGTGCTGACGAGCAGGTCACGAGCATCAGCCAGTTCAGCGATGTCAAACCGACCGACTGGGCTTATCAGGCCCTCAGCAACCTGATCGAGAGATACGGCTGCGTGGCCGGCTATCCGAATGGCACCTTCGGCGGCAGCAAGGCCCTGACCCGCTACGAAACAGCGGTCCTGCTGAACTCCTGCCTCGACCGCGTTACTGAAGTGACCGATGAACTGAAAAAACTGATCAAGGAGTTCGAGAAGGAACTTGCCGTTCTCAAAGGCCGCGTCAATGGCCTTGAGGCCCAGGGCTCATTAGGAGTTCGCTGAAAAACCCGGCTATCCCTGCCAAAATGGAGCAATCGCAGATCCCGTGATGCGAGGTCAGCAGGAGCGCAGCGGCTTTCTGTTCTCTACGTCTCGATCGAGGAACGGATCCCTGCCAGCCATCCGCTGCGGCGGATCCGCAAGCTGGCGGATCAGGCCCTTGACCGGCTCAATCCCACCTTCTGCAAGCTCTACGCCGCAGAAGGCCGGCCATCGGTGCCGCCTGAACAGCTGCTGCTCGCCTCGTTGCTGCAGGCGTTC
>JBJTBH010000028.1:0-13501 GCA_046091285.1 Cyanobacteriota bacterium
AGGAACGGAATCACTGGCTGCCTCGCTATCTGGGGCTCTATAACGGCCGCAGGTGCCACATGGGCCTCGGTGGCCTCAGCCCTCAGCAGTCCCTCCAGCGGCTGCTGCTCGCTGAATGACCTGGTGAGAAAGCACACCTAACATCAGCCCTGGATTGGGCCGATCTCTCCTCAATCTCCCTGGAGGAGCTCTGCTGCCATGGCCACGACCCAGCGGTTGTTGCGGATCTGCAGGCTGACAGGACGTTGCTGGGGCCAGGGCGGAGTTCCCTGGAGCGACAGTCCCCAAGGCAGGCGCCGGCAGGCCGCCGTCAGGGCGATCCCGAGGGCGGCCGGCACGGACGTCATCGCACCCTTGGCGGCAACGGCTGCCCGAGGTCGCAGCGCTGGATCAGCAGCGCGGCCAGCAGACGATCGCGGCTTCAGCCTGAGTGAGGTGCTGGTGGCCACCGCGATCTCCGGGATCGTGATCAGCGCGGCCGGGGTGGCTCTGCAGACGAACCTGCGCAGCATCCAGGGCGCCATCGGTCTGACCAGCGGTCGTGATGGCAATGCCACAGGCCTGACCCTGTTGCGCTCGGAGGTGATGCGGGCCAGCCAGCTGCTGTTTCGTCAGGGAAGCAGCGAGGCGAGTGACAATCTGGACGGCAGCGCCTTTCTGGCTCCGATGACGGCCTGCCGGGCCCTGGCCGGAAGCAGTGCCTGGAATCCCGTGTTCGGCATGAGCCAGGGCAGCGCCACGGTGCCGGTGATCTATGGACTCGGGATCGGGCGCAACGGCACGAGCTATGCCCTGCGCCGCTGCGGACCGGCAACGATCGGTGGCCATGGCAGCCCGGTGCTGAGCACGGTGATCGAAGCGATCGCGCCCGTGCCCTGTGGCGATGGCCGCAGCCGCTGTCCCTTGCCAGGTCTGGATGCCAGCGGCAATGCCACGGATCTGCCGGCCGTGCTGGCCGGCCTCAGCCACAGCCTCGGCGATGACAACAGCAGCCCGCTGCGCTCGGCGCGCCAACCGGCCTTCGGTTTCCGCACCGATGCCGGGCGTCGCCAGCTGGAACTGATCGATCCCACCACCGGCGGCGACGGCATCACCACCAGTTTCACCAGCACCGACCCCACCGGTTTCAGCCTGCGGGTCCCGTTGTATCTGAGTGCTCGCGTGCAATCGAATGCAGCGACAACGGCCACCGGCACGACCGCCGCGACGGCCTGCACCAACTGCAGCGTCTACGGCCTGCCGGTCGCCGGCCTGACAAGAATCCATTTCCTTGTGGATGGCTCCGATTCGATGAGCGCCTGCACCACCTGGGGCCGGGAGAGTGATGTCAATCCTGACGCCAGACCTTACTGGGACCCCCTCACCAACAGCTGGACCACCACCACCCGCCTCTGCCTCAGGACGCGAATGCAGACCCTGCAACAGCAGCTGAAACAGGTGCTCCAGAACCTGCCCGCGGATGTGGAGCTGCTGTTGGTGAGCTACAGCGGTAATCAACAGAGTGGAAGTTCTGGAATCAACAATCGACGCTGGCCCGCCGATCAATCGGTCCGGGTCATCGGCAGTGGCACGAACCGCGCCGAAGCGATCGCCTTCGTCGACAGCCTGGATGATGGGGACCCGAGGACCTGGGGTGCGAGCAGCAACGCCTGGGGGCCGATGGAAACAGCCTTCAAGGACAACCTGGCCAAGGCGGTCTTCGTCTTCAGTGATGATCCCCCCGATCTGGATTATTACGGCCGAGCCTGGGGCGATCCAAGAAGAGAAACGGAATCGATCAGTGTCTACACCACTCTCAATCGATCCCGCACCCAGAAACTGGCGTTCAACAGCATCTCCATCGGCCGTGAATCCAGCTGGATGCGCACCCTGAGCAACAACGCCTATGGCACCTACATCACGCTCTGAGACGTCCCTCACGTTGCGACCATGATCTGAACAGCGCTCAGAAACCGACCCCGAGCAGCTGCTGCTGACGAAGACGCTGGGTGGCGGCTCCATCGTCAAAGGTCTGCTCAAGGGCCACAGCCAGCAGCGTGCCGTCTCCAAGCAGGCAGACGGTGAGGCCGGTGCGCCCGGATCGATTCAGCTCCTGGGCCCCCTCACCCGGCGCCAGCTGATCCGGACATCCCTGGGACTGGCTGCGCGGCGGGGGAAGGGCATCCAGCATCACCCGACTGACGGCGGTGGCTGACTCGGGCACCATGCCATCCAGTCCGTAGGCAGGCCCGCAGCGCATCAACACCTGGCCACGCCAGATGGCACTGGGCGGAGCACCGACGCTGTAAGTGATCGGTCCGCTGGCGGTGCTCAGATGCAGCACGGCCTGGCGACCGGCCAGGGAGCAGGCGGAAATCTCCAGCTCCGGATGGGGGCTGATGTCGGTGGCCTGGCTCAGATCACTGTGCAGAAGATCGAACAGGCGGGCCTGGTTCTGACGCTCATGGATCTGGCGGCTCAGACGCTGGGCGATCCGGGCATCGGCCAGCAGACCCTGCAGCATTCCCATCGCCAGGACCGAGCCGATGCAGACCGCCAGCAGGGCATCCAGCAGAGTGAACCCATGCGTCGGACAGGGTCCAGCCGGCGGAGGAAACGCCGAACCGCGACGGGACAGGGAGTGGAAACGGGAGATGGGGCGGCCATGGGCCATCGCTGCACGGGCCACGGGGGGACTCCAGGGAGATCAGAGGGAGGGGTCGGGCTTGCAGGCGCCGCTGTCCGGGGGCTGGGCGACATCGCCGAGGTAACGACCGAGGCGCACGACGCCACGGGGCAGTGCGAGGACCAGACAACGGCGCAGAGGCGTTCCGGCGGCTGTGATCACCACGGTTCCACCGTCAATCACCAGACCTCGACGGCTGAAGCGCACGGACGCAGGGACGTTGTGCAGCAGCTGCACCCGGCGGGTCAACGGTTCGCCGAGGCTGAGCAGAGCCCGTCGACAGGGCGGCAGGGCTGGATCCGTCGGGGCGATCCAACCCTCCGGTGCCAGTTTCAGGGCACAGGGCTGGGAAAGACGGCGGGCCTCGGAGCGCCCAAGCTCCAATCCCTGGGCCAGGCGGCGACTCGCCCCCTCCACCGCCTGCCGGGCCATCGGCTCCGATGTGGCCTGAAGAGCCAGCATCGCCACGATCAGGGTGATCGCCAACCCCGCCAGCAGTTCCAGCAGCGACACGCCCTGCGCCCACCGATGCCCAGGCCGGAGCCGCCCCTGGGCCAGAACACGACCACCACGACCCATGACGATCGCCCCTCAGGCGGAACGTTGGGTCGGGGCCAGCGCGCCCACGACCGCCACCGGTCCCGGAGGCCCGGAACGCTCCGGGACCGGCAAGGCCAGCGCCGAACCTGTCGCTGCCTCCACGGAACAGAGGCCAAAGGCTTCCGGTGCCAGCAGGCGTCGTCGCTCATCCTGGCGAGAACCCTGGCTGTAGGTGTAGCTGATCCAGAGGGCCTCCCCCTCCCGCCAGTACCGGCGGCTGAGGCCGGGGAGCCGGGCCAGGGGCTGATCCGCCAACGCCAGCGACCATGCCGTCAGCACGGCGCCGCAATCGCTGGCGGCCCCGGAAAGCTGCGAGCGTTGACGTTGCAGGGTGGCAGCGAAGCGCAGCAGATCGACGTCGATCATCTCCAGCGCCTGCTGACGTTTCTGGGCTTCAGCCAGGGCATGGCCACTGGCGCTCCACATCTGGAGCACCCCTACAGCCGTCAGCCCCCAGACCAGGCTGGCCACCATCGCCTCTGTGAGATTCATCGATCGAGCTCCTGAACAGCGGTCACCCGCAGCGGTGCCCCGGCCAGCAGCAGGCGATAGCGGCGTTGCGCGGGCGCGGGCGTGGGCGTGGTCGGATGCGCCCCCTCCTGGGAGAGGGTGAGAAGCCCCCAGCCGGAGCCGCTCTCAGCGGTCGTGCCCCCTGGCTCCGCCTGCGGCGGCGTCCAGCTGAGCAGGCGCACATCACCGTCCGGGAGATGGATCCGCTGCAGCGTCTCCGGATCGACGGCCGCCTCGCAACCTTCGGGGGGCGCGGCGGAGGCCGACCAGGCGACGGATGGCAAGGTCAGCAGGCAACGGTGGCTGCGGTTGAGGGCCAGCGCAAGCTGCTGAGCCGCCGAACCGAGCAGGTCATCGATCCGGCGCTGCTGCCAGGCCCCCCGCCCCGAGAGCTGGCGACCCCAGATCAGGCTCTGCAGCATCAGGCAACTGAGCAGCAGCAACAGGGATCCGGCGCTGGCCAGTGGCAGCAGATACCCCTGCTGCGACGGGGGCACCGCAGGCCGCCAACGGCCGGTATCACCCCGCAACCCTCGTCGTAAGCGTGCCGTCACCGCGCAGATCGCCAGACCATGACGACAGCATTCCCCGCCCGACACAGGCCCAGGCAGCAACGCCCCCCGCAGCCCCCTTCGCGAGGGACGTGGCGAGAGGCCGCTGCAGCGTTGAGGCCAGGGCCTGAGCCGACGACCGACCTACTGGTTTAGTTTCAGCACGGCCATGAAGGCCTCCTGAGGGCCCTCCACCTTGCCCATCGCCTTCATCCGCTTCTTGCCTTTGGCCTGCTTCTGCAGCAGCTTCTTCTTGCGGGAAATATCACCGCCATAGCACTTGGCGAGCACGTCCTTGCGCATCGCACTGATGCTCTCACTGGCGATCACACGGCTGCCGATCGACGCCTGAATCGGAATCTTGAACTGCTGGCGGGGAATCAGTTCCTTGAGCTTTTCCACAAGCCCCTTGCCGACGTTGTAGGCCTTGTCGCGGTGAACAATGGTGGTGAGCGGATCAGCCTTCTCGCTATTGATCAATACATCAAGACGCACCAGCTCATTTTTACGGTAACCAATCAGGCTGTATTCCATCGAGGCATAGCCCTTGGTGCGGCTCTTCATCTGGTCGAAGAAGTCGGTGACCACTTCCGCCAGAGGCATCTCATAGTGCAGAGTCACCCGATCGGTGGTGATGTACTTCATATCGATAAACTCACCGCGCCGCTCCTGACACAGCTCCATCAGGGTGCCGTTATAGGTGTTAGGCGTATAAATCTCCAGCTTCACATAGGGTTCTTCGATCGATTCGCGCTTCTGGGGATCCGGCAGGGTGGCGGGATTATCCACCATCACCGTGCTGCCATCGAGCATGTTCACCTGATAGATCACCGATGGCGCGGTGACGATCAGATCGAGGTCGTACTCACGTTCCAGGCGTTCCTGCACGATCTCCATGTGCAGGAGCCCCAGGAAGCCACAGCGGAACCCGAAGCCCATGGCGCTGCTGGTCTCCGGTTCGTACTGCAGAGCCGCATCCGAGAGCTGCAGCTTGTCGAGTGCTTCGCGCAGATCCGGATATTGATCGGCATCGGTGGGGAAGAGGCCGCAGAACACCATCGGCTTGGCTTCGGTGTATCCAGGCAGGGGCTCCGTCGCTGGATTGGCCACCAGGGTGATCGTGTCCCCGACGCGGGCATCGGCCACCGCCTTGATCGAGGCGGCCAGATAGCCCACCTCACCGGCATGGAGGCTCTCTACCTGGCGCTGATCCGGCGCCATCACACCCACTTCATCCAGTTCGTAGGTCTTCTTGGAGGCCATCAGCAGGACCTTGTCCTTGCGGCGGATCGAGCCGCTGATCACCCGGAAGTAGACGATCACCCCGCGATAAGGGTCGTAGTAGGAATCGAAGATCAGGGCCTTGAGGGGTTCCGCCACCTGATCGGCCGGCGGTGGCACCCGATCGACCACCGCCTGCAGAATCTCGGGCACACCCAGCCCTGTCTTGGCGGAACAGGCGATCGCATTGGAAGTGTCCAGCCCGATGATCGCCTCGATCTCTTCGCTGATGCGCTCGGGATCGGCCCCCGGCAGATCGATCTTGTTCAGAACGGGAATGATCTCAAGGTCATTCGCCAGAGCCAGATAGACATTGGCCAGGGTCTGGGCCTCGACGCCCTGGCTGGCATCGACCACCAGCAGCGCCCCTTCGCAGGCCTGCAGGGAACGGCTGACCTCATACGAGAAGTCGACGTGGCCTGGGGTATCGATCAGATTGAGGATGTAGGTCTCGCCATCGGCGGCCTTGTATTCCATCCGGGCGGCCTGGAGCTTGATCGTGATCCCCCGCTCCCGCTCCAGGTCCATGTTGTCGAGGAACTGCTCCTGCATGTCCCGGGCCGCCACCGTTCCCGTTTCCTGCAGCAGACGATCGGCCAGGGTGGATTTGCCATGGTCGATGTGGGCAATGATGCAGAAGTTGCGGATCCTCTGAACGGGAACGTCGGTCATGGGCTGGCGGGTTCCCGCCCCGGGGCGGCGGCTTTCGATCGATCAATCCTAGTGATCGGGCCCTGCCCTGCCGCCCGCTGCCGGGACGGCTGGGACCCTGGCCCGGATTCGGCTCCCTAAGCTCTGCAGCAATGCCTGCCACGGTGAGCCCCGATGAGCCCTGAGACCGCCGCTGCCGCTGCTGAACTCACCGCCGATGGCACTGCCACGGCCACCAGTGGCGCCAGCACCGTCGACACCGATCACGACCCCCGGGCCCTGACGCTGGTGAATGTCGAACGGGTGCTTGATGAACTCCGCCCCTATCTGATGGCCGACGGCGGCAACGTTGAAGTGGTCGAGATCGACGGCCCGATCGTCAAGGTGCGTCTGCAGGGAGCCTGCGGCTCCTGCCCCAGCAGCACCATGACCCTGAAGATGGGGATCGAACGCAAGCTGCGCGAGGAAATCCCCGAGGTCAACGAAGTGGTTCAGGTGCTCTGAGGCCCCAGCGCTTCGACCCGTAGGCTGCGGCCACTTGCCTTGATGCCGTGCTCGATCAGCGGCTGCTGCGCGATAACCCCGAGCAGATCACCTCCCAGCTGGCGCGTCGCGGCATGGAGCTCGACCTCACCGGTCTGCAGCTGATCGCTCGCCAGGAAAGGGATCTCGAGGAGCAACGCAGCACGCTGCAGGCCGAGGGCAACCGTATCGGTAAGGAGGTCGGCCAGCTGATCAAGGCTGGTGCGGCCCCTGGCAGCCCCGACGTCCAGGCGCTGCGCGATCGCGGGAACACGATCAAACAGCAGGTGGCGGTGCTTGAGGAGGAGGGCAAGAGCCTGCAGGCGCGCCTGCGCGCCGAGCTGCTGGCCCTTCCCAATCTGCCGGCCGCGGACACCCCGGATGGACGCAGTGAGGCCGACAACCTGGAGATCAAGCGCTGGGGTACGCCGCGCCAGGCCAGTGCCGACGACCCCCTGCAGGAGCACTGGCAGATCGCTGACCGTCTCGGCCTGTTCGATACGGAGCGATCGGTGCGCATCGCCCAGAGTCGTTTCGTCACTTTGATCGGCCAGGGCGCCCGCCTGGAGCGGGCTCTGATCAATTTCATGCTCGATCGCCACACCAGCCGCGGCTATCAGGAGGTGCTGCCGCCGATCCTGGTGAACAGCGCCAGCCTCACCGGTTCGGGTCAGCTGCCGAAATTCGCCGAGGAAAGTTTCCGCTGCGAAGGCGATGACCTCTGGCTGACGCCCACGGCCGAGGTGCCCGTCACCTCGCTGCATCGCGATGAGGTGATTCCCGCCGATCAGCTGCCGCTCCGCTACGTGGCCTACACCCCCTGCTTCCGGCGCGAAGCGGGCAGCTACGGCCGCGACACCCGCGGTCTGATCCGCCTGCACCAGTTCAACAAGGTGGAGCTCTACTGGTTCTGCCATCCGGAGGAATCGAGCCAGGCCCACGAGCGGATCACCGCCGACGCCGAGGCGATCCTCGAAGCCCTGGAGCTTCCGTACCGCCGCATCGAGCTGTGCACCGGCGATCTGGGGTTCTCCGCCGCCCGCACCTACGACCTTGAGGTCTGGCTGCCGGGGGCGGGGGCCTACCGGGAGATCTCCAGCTGCAGCGTCTGCGGCGACTTCCAGGCCCGGCGCTCCTCGATCCGCCTCAAGGACGGCAACGGCACCCAGCTGGTCCACACCCTCAACGGCAGCGGTCTGGCCGTGGGCCGGACGATGGCCGCGTTGCTTGAAACCGGTCAGCAGCCGGATGGCTCGGTCCGTCTGCCCGAAGCCCTGGTGCCGTACTTCGGCGCTCCGGCCCTGACCGCCACGCCGTCCTGAGGGCCAGCCCCCCACAATGGGGCGAACGACGGCGCACGCACCGGTTCATGGATGTGATCAAGGCCCTGTTGATCCTGGCGGGTCTGGTGGTGGTTCACGAAGCCGGCCACTTTTTTGCAGCAACGGTTCAGGGCATCCGCGTCAGCGGCTTTTCGGTGGGCTTCGGGCCGGCCCTGATTGAACGGAAGCGGCGCGGGGTGACCTATGCGTTACGGGCGATTCCGCTCGGCGGTTTCGTGTCCTTTCCCGATGACGACGAGGACAGCCCGATTCCCAAGGACGACCCCGATCTGCTGAGCAACCGTCCCCTGCCGCAGCGGGCCCTCGTGATCGCCGCCGGCGTGCTCGCCAACCTGCTGCTGGCCTGGCTGGTGCTGCTGGCCCAGGGATCGGTGCTCGGCATTCCGTCGGGCTTCAGCACCAACCCTGGGGTGCTGATCTCCGCGGTCCAACCGGGACAGGCGGCGGCGGCGGCCGGCCTGGTCCCCGGCGATCGGATCGTGGCCGTGGATGGCCGGACCCTCGGTGGCGGCCAGGTGACGGTGAAGGAGCTGGAGCAGCTGATCCAGGCCTCCCCGAGCCGGACGCTGACGCTGCGCACCGATCGATCCGGACAGAGTCAGACCCTGACTCTGACCCCGCGGCCCCGTGATGGCATCGGTCGCATCGGCGCCGAACTGCTGCCGAGCGGTCAGGAGCAGTTCCGAGCGCCCCGGTCTCCTCTGGAGGTGATCAACCAGGCCAACCACGATTTCACGGCCCTCACAGGACGGACGATCGAGGGCTTCACCACCCTGATCACCCATTTCGGCGAGACGGCCGGCCAGGTCTCCGGTCCGGTGAAGATCGTCGAAATGGGTGCCCAGCTCTCCCGGCAGGGGGGCAGCAGTCTGTTTCTGTTCACGGCGCTGATCTCGATCAATCTGGCGGTTCTCAACGCGCTGCCCCTGCCCTTGCTGGATGGCGGCCAGATGGTGCTGCTGCTGCTGGAGGGGGTCCGGGGCCGTCGGCTTCCCCAACGCTTCGAGACGGTCTTCCTGCAGTCGGGGTTTGTGTTTCTCGTGGGGCTGAGTGTGCTGTTGATCGTCAAGGACACCAGCCAGCTGCCTGTGATCCAGCAGCTGCTCCATTCCGCCGGTCGCTGATCCCTCCGGTCTCCGGTGATCCGGACGATCGATCCGCCGGACGCACCTTTCGCGTCCAGGATCGGTCAGGGTCGACCAGGCGGTAAAGTTCTGGACTCTGGACATTTCCCCCCTCAGGCTGCATGGCGAAGAAGTCGATGATCGCGCGTGATTTGAAGCGCCAGAAGATGGTTGAACGCTTCGCTGCCAAGCGTGTTGCCCTCAAGGCCGCCTTCGACGCTGCTGCCGACCCGATGGAGCGTCTGGAGATCCACCGCAAGATCCAGTCCCTCCCCCGCAACAGCGCTCCGATCCGCCTGCGCAACCGCTGCTGGGCCACCGGCAAGCCCCGCGGCGTCTACCGCGACTTCGGCCTCTGCCGCAACCAGCTGCGCGAGCGTGCCCACAAAGGTGAGCTTCCCGGTGTCGTGAAGTCCAGCTGGTGAGCCAGTCGGCCACCATGGTCTGACCATGAAAGAGGCGCCTGAAAGGGCGCCTTTGTTGTGTCTTCGGGTCGAGGAAGGAAAACCGAAGCTTCATCCAGGCGGTAGGCCCGGATGCGAAGATGGTGATCGACAACAAAAGGACATAAGGCCCAGTGCAAGGACAAACTCAGTCGATCTCCTTCGATGGTCGGGAGATCCGGCTGATCACCGGTCGGTTCGCTCCCCAGGCGGGGGGTTCGGTGATGATCGAATGCGGTGATACTGCGGTGCTGGTCACCGCCACGCGTTCCAACCCCCGGGAAGGGATTGATTTCCTCCCCCTGATCTGCGATTACGAAGAGCGGCTCTATGCCGCCGGCCGCATCCCCGGCAGCTTCATGCGCCGTGAAAGCCGTCCTCCCGAACGCGCCACCCTGATCGCTCGCCTGATCGATCGGCCGATGCGGCCGCTGTTCCCCGGCTGGATGCGCGACGACCTTCAGATCGTCGCCACCTGCATGTCGCTGGATGAGCGGGTCCCCCCTGATGTTCTGGCCGTGACCGGGGCCTCGATGGCCACCCTGCTGGCCCGGATTCCTTTCCATGGCCCGATGGCAGCTGTGCGGGTGGGCCTGCTCGGGGATGACTTCGTGCTCAACCCCAGCTACCGCGAGATCGAGCGCTCCGACCTCGACCTGGTGGTGGCCGGCACCCCCGCCGGGGTGGTGATGGTGGAAGCAGGAGCCAACCAGCTTCGTGAAGGCGATGTGATCGAAGCGATCGACTTCGGTTACGAAGCGGTGGGTGAATTGATCAAAGCCCAGCTGAATCTTCTCCAAGAACTCGGCATCGAGCAGGTGCTGCCGGAAGAGAAATCCGAGGACCCGATCCTTCCTGCCTTCCTCGAGCAGGAATGTGGCGCCGGCATCGCCGAAGTGCTGCAGCAGTTCACCCAGACCAAGGCGGAACGCGACAGCAGGCTTGACGCGATCAAGTCGCAGGTGAGCGAGAAGATTCAGGCCCTCAAGGATGACGATGCCATTCGTATCGCTGTGAGCAGCAACAGCAAACTGCTCGGCAACAGCTACAAGGGTCTGACCAAGAAGCTGATGCGCCAGCAGATCCTCAAGGACGGCAAGCGCGTCGATGGCCGCGCTCTTGATGAGGTGCGTCCGATCAGCGCCGCCGCCGGTGTGCTGCCCAAGCGTGTGCACGGCTCCGCCCTGTTCCAGCGCGGCCTCACCCAGGTCCTGTCCACCGCCACCCTCGGCACCCCGAGCGATGCCCAGGAGATGGATGATCTCAATCCGTCCAACGAGAAGACCTACCTGCACCACTACAACTTCCCTCCCTATTCCGTCGGCGAGACCCGGCCGATGCGCTCCCCCGGTCGTCGCGAGATCGGCCACGGTGCGCTGGCGGAGCGGGCCATCGTCCCGGTGCTGCCCCCCAAGGAGAGCTTCCCCTACGTGCTCCGGGTGGTCTCGGAATGCCTGAGCTCCAACGGCTCCACCTCGATGGGCTCGGTCTGCGGCAGCACCCTGGCGCTGATGGATGCCGGTGTGCCGCTCAAGGCGCCCGTCAGTGGTGCCGCCATGGGCCTGATCAAGGAGGGTTCCGAGGTGCGGATTCTCACCGATATCCAGGGCATCGAGGACTTCCTCGGCGACATGGACTTCAAGGTGGCCGGTACCGAGAAGGGCATCACTGCCCTGCAGATGGACATGAAGATCACCGGCCTGGCCGTGCCGTCGGTGGCTGAAGCGATCCAGCAGGCCCGTCCGGCCCGTCTGCATATCCTTGAGAAGATGCTTGAGGCGATCGAAAAGCCTCGCGATATCCTCTCTCCCCACGCTCCCCGTCTGCTCAGCTTCCGCATCGATCCGGAACTGATCGGCACCGTGATCGGTCCCGGCGGCCGCACGATCAAAGGAATCACCGAGCGCACCAACACCAAGATCGACATCGAGGACGGCGGCATCGTCACGATCGCCAGTCACGACGGTGCTGCCGCTGAGGAAGCGCAACGGATCATCGAAGGTCTGACACGTCGGGTGAGCGAAGGCGAAACCTTCCGTGGTGCGGTCACCCGGATCATCCCGATCGGTGCGTTCGTGGAGATCCTCCCGGGCAAGGAGGGCATGATTCACATCTCCCAGCTCTCGGAAGCACGGGTCGAGAAGGTGGATGACGTCGTCAAGGTGGGCGATCAGGTGACCGTGCGGGTGCGGGAAATCGATAACCGCGGCCGCATCAATCTCACCCTGCGCGGCGTCCCTCAGGACAACGGCGCCACCCCGGAAGCCGATAGCCCTCAGGTCTGAAACCCAGGGTCGATGGCTGCCATGGCGGTCGCCGCCAGCTCACAGAGCTGGTGATGCAGCCGTCCATGGCTGGCGATCAGGCAGCCCGCCTGCCGGGCATCGCCGGTGTTGTAACGCAGCGGTGTGCCATCGGCATGACAGAAGGCACCACCGGCGGCCCGTAACACCGCCTCCGGAGCGGCCATGTCCCAGTCCTTGGGGGCCGTGCGACCGGAAAGCGACACATAGAGATCAGCTTCGCCGCGCAGGATCGCTGCCACCTTGCCGCCGACACTGCCGACCGCCTGGCTGGAGCCCACCGCCAGCTCCGCCAGCAGCTGCTCCAGGCGCTGATCCCGATGACTGCGACTGGCGACCAGCACCAGCTCCGATCGCCTGGCCCGTTCACTCAGACGCGGCGCCCAGCGCCGACCGGTGCGATCCTCACACCAGGCCACCCCGGGCTGATCCGGATCCTGGGGCAGATAACCGATCCAGAGCTCGTCCCGTTCCGGCAGGAGCACGATCCCGACCACCGGGCTGCCGTGCTGCACCAGGGCCAGATGGACGGCGTATTCGCCTGTGCCCGCCAGGAAATCGCGGGTGCCATCCAGCGGATCGAGAATCCAGATCCAGTCCGCCGCCAGCGGTCGACCGGAAGCCAGCTGCTCCTTGGCGGTCTCCTCGGACAGCAGGTCCCAGGGAGCGGTGGGGAAGGCTGATCGCAGGCCTTCCAGCAACCATTGATTCACCGCCAGATCAGCGGCACTGACGGGGCCCTCCCCACCATCCTCGACGGAGAGAACCGGCGGGAAACCATGGGGAGGCACCTCCGCACGGGCATAGGCGCGCAGGATGTCGGCGGCTCCCCAGCAGAGCGGCCGCAGGGCCGTGAGCAGGATTTCGGAATCCAGGCCCTCAGGCAGGGAGACGGGGGCCGGCATGATGGGAAGCACAGGACTGGATGCGGGCGGAGCACCCACAGAGGAGCATTGTGCAGGAGCTGGAACCCGCCGCCGGCGTGCTTTATCTGGTGGGCACCCCGATCGGCAATCTCGGTGATCTCTCCCCCCGCGCCCGCAGGGTGCTGGAGGGTGTGAACCGCATCGCCTGCGAGGACACCCGCCACAGCGGCCTGTTGCTGCACCACCTGGGAATCCGTCGGCCGCTGCTGAGCTTCCATCAGCACAACCAGAACGCGCGCCTGCCGGAGCTGCTCGCGGCGTTGGAGGCCGGGGAAAGCATCGCCGTGATCAGCGATGCCGGCCTGCCGGGACTTTCGGATCCGGGGGAGGAGCTGGTGGCGGCCGCCAGAGCGCAGGGACGAACAGTGATCTGCGTGCCGGGTCCCTGTGCGGTGACCACGGCCCTGGTGAGCAGCGGCCTGCCGAGCGGTCGCTTCTGCTATGAAGGCTTCCTGCCGCCGAAGGCAGCGGCACGCCGGCAGCGCCTGCAGGCGCTGGCCGGCGAAGAGCGCACCCTCGTGCTGTTCGAGGCGCCCCATCGGCTGCTGGCCCTGCTCGAAGAGCTGCATGACCTGCTGGGTG
>JBJTBH010000029.1:0-2211 GCA_046091285.1 Cyanobacteriota bacterium
CTGAGCCGGGGGCGGGATCGGTGGGCCCTATGGGGTCGGCGTACCAGCCCCATGGGCACCAGCGCTGGAAAGGGCCGGCGGGAGCCGAAACCACTGACCACAGCTGGAGCTTGGGCCCCGACAAGGGGACCGCTGGCGGAAGTATAGGGGGGCGATCTGGGGCTCTCCGGCCTCCAGTTACAAAGGTTCAACCCGGAGCGTCGCCAGTCAGGGAGAGGGGTTTGCCGGCAGCCCTGCATCATCGTGAGGCCCCTACTTCCGAGGCTTCAATTATCATCAGACTGCTTTTCTTCCCCACCGAAACGTTGATGAGGGCCGCCGACGCACGGGCGTCCGGAGCGCTCGACGCATCAGCGTCCGGAGCACTCGATGCATCGGCCTCCAGAATGAAGGGACCGCATCCCGGAGACGGCCCATGGCGGGCGCGCTGAAGCGGGGCCTCACCGCCCTGATCCTCTCGCTGGCCGTTGGCCTGGTGCCGCTTCTGGCCCTGAGCGGCTGTGCCCGGGGCCCCTCAGCCGCCGGGCGGACGCCCACCGCAGCCAGCGCCCGCACCCTGCAGGAGGTGGCACCGCCCGCCGCTGTGCTGCAGCTGAAGGCCGCCCTTGATCACCATCAGCCCCGCGTCTCGATCCAGGCTCCCGCCGATGACACCCTGCGGCCCCCCGGCCCCTGGGAGCTGGCGATCCAGGTGCGCGACTGGCCCCTTGTGGCGGCAGGCCCCCTCGGTCTCGGGCCCCATCTGGTGATTCAGATCGATGATCAGGAACCGATCCGCACCACAACAGTCAGCGCCGGGGATGCCCCCAGGGCCACCCCCAACGCTGGAGGCCGCGATGAACGGGGTGACGGACGCCGTGATGGCAGCAGCCATGGCGGCACAGATGGCGGCACCGATCAGCGCAGCGTGCGCCTGACGCTCGATCCGCTCAGCCCCGGCAGCCACAGGATCACGGTCTATGCCGCACGCCCCTGGGGAGAGGCGGTGAAGGATCCGGCCGCCAGCGCCCAGATCACCCTCCATCGCGTCGCCCCCACGCCGCACCGGCCCCGCAGCGACGAGCCGCAGCTGCTGCCGGTGGTTCTGTTGCCGGGGGCTGTGCGTTGAGGCGATCCAGGTCTGAATCAGGCGCGATCAGGGGCTGCGCGTCGGCTGGAAGGATGCGGCCCGGGGAGGCGGCGCCGGCGGGTTCTGGCTCCGCCGCCTCGGGGGGAGCTTTGGCGTCGCGTGCGGTGGCGTTGGGATCGGCTTCGCTGGGGTCGGCTGCGCTGGACGGCTCTGCGGGAGCTGCCGCCTCAGAAGCGGTGGTGATGGGAGAGATGGCGTCAGGCTCGGGTGTGCTGGTGGTGACTGTCCTGGTGGTCCTGGTGGTGGTTGTCCTGGTGGCGCTTGTGCCTGGGATGGTCGATCCGGGGACAGGGGTCGCGGTGGCGGTCGGGAGTGCGATGGCTGAGCCTTCCGGGGTCGTGGTGTCCGGGTCCGGTGCCGCTGGGATCGGCGGCGGCGTTGTTGCCGTGGTTGCCGTGGTTGGCGTTGTTGGCGTTGTCGGCACCGGGGCCTCGGCGGCCTCCGGTTTTGGCTGAGCGTCAGTGCCAGCGTCAGTGCCGTCGCCAGCGCCAGCGCCGTCGCCGGCTCCGGGGATCGCTGTCGCCAGCGGCGTTGCAGCGACCTCAGGTTCAGGGCTGGCCAGCGGCGCGGCCCCAGGCGGCGGACCTTCCCGGAGCAGGGCGGCCAGCACGTCCGGAGCCAGCACGCTGCCGCTCCACACCGCACGCTCACCCGGTTGGAGGACCACCTCCCGCACCAGGGTGTTGAGCGCTGGGGCGATCGGTTCCCCGAGACCATCGAGCAGTTCGAGGATCACGGCATTGCTGCCTGGATGGAAGCCTGTGAGCCAGAGGGGGATCTGCCGATCCACCTGGAAGCTGTCGCCGTTGACCGTGATCCGCAGCCGCCAATGGGTGTCGCCATCGCGCAGATGCTGCAGGGGAGCGTTGCGCAGCAGCCAGTCGATCAGCACCGGTTCGCCGGCGCTGAGGGTCGGGGGGCTCACCGCCAGCAGCTGCGGCTCGTCGCTGCGGGGCCGGTGCGGCGTGGGGGAGACGCGATGGAGGGTGATCTGGGCGCTGGCTGCGGTGGGCGTCCGCCCGGCGGCTGAGGGGCCCCGGGCACAGCCGCTCAGGGCCAGAAGCGGCACCAGGCCAACGGCC
>JBJTBH010000030.1:0-6323 GCA_046091285.1 Cyanobacteriota bacterium
TCCAGAGACTGCCCCCACCAGCCCGGTGCTCACCAGCGAACAGATCCAGGGGTTGCTGCCCCATCGCTATCCCTTCGCCTTGGTGGATCGGGTGATTGAGCATGTGCCAGGCAAGCGGGCGGTGGCCATCAAAAATGTCACCCTGAACGAACCCCAGTTCCAGGGACATTTCCCGGGCCGCCCTCTGATGCCAGGGGTGTTGATCGTGGAGGCCATGGCCCAGGTGGGCGGCTTGATCGTCACCCAAATGCCGAATCTGGCGAAGGGATTGTTTGTGTTTGCCGGCATTGATGGGGTGCGCTTCCGCAAGCCTGTGGTGCCGGGGGATCAGCTGCGAATCAGCTGCGAATTGCTCAGCCTCAAGCGGCAGCGCTTTGGCAAGGTGAAAGCGGAAGCCAGGGTGGATGGAGATCTGGTGTGTTCGGGCGAATTGATGTTCTCCCTTGTGGATTGAGTCGATGTCAAGCGCAGCCATGGCAATCCAAGTGCATCCCACGGCCGTGGTTGATCCCAAGGCCCAGCTGGCTGATGGCGTGGAGATCGGCCCCTACGCCGTGATCGGCCCCGATGTGGTGATCGGCAGCGGCAGTCGGATTGGGCCCCAGGTGGTGATTGATGGGCGGGTGCGTCTCGGAGAGCGCAACCGCATCTTTCCTGGCGCCTGCATCGGGCTGGAGCCGCAGGACCTCAAATACAGCGGCGCCCCAACCGAAGTGGTGCTGGGCGATGACAACACGATCCGGGAATGCGTCACCATCAACCGCGCCACCCATGAGGGCGAGCAGACGCTGCTGGGCAGCGGTAATTTATTGATGGCCTACAGCCACATCGGCCACAACTGCCAGCTGGGTGATCGCATCGTCATCGCTAACGGGGTGGCCGTTGCCGGCCATGTGGTGATCGGTGATCGGGCGGTGATTGGCGGGGTGCTGGGGATTCACCAGTTTGTGCACATCGGCAAACTCGCGATGGTGGGCGGCATGAGCCGGATCGATCGGGATGTGCCGCCCTTCATGATGATCGAAGGCCATCCAGGTCGCATCCGCGGCCTCAACAAGATTGGCCTGCGACGCAGCGGCATTGCCCACAATGATGACGGTGCCCAGCTGCGCCAGCTTCAGGAGGTGTGGACGCTCCTCTACCGCAGCCAACGGGTGCTCGCGGAGGCCCTGGCCGAAGCCCTCACCCTGCCCCTGTTGCCTCCCTCTGAGGAACTTTGCCGCTTTCTCGAGGCCTCCATCGGTCCGGGTCGCCGTGGGCCCTTGCCCGCGCAGCGCTGATGGTGCGCCTGCTGGTGAGCACCGGCGAGGTGTCTGGTGACTTGCAGGGGTCTTTGCTGATCCGCGCCCTGCTGCAGGAGGCCCAAAGGCGACAGCTGCCCCTTCAGGTGGTGGCCCTGGGCGGGGAGCGCATGCGGCAGGCCGGGGCGGAATTGCTGGCGGATACATCCCGCCTGGGGGCCATCGGCCTCTGGGAAGCCCTGCCCTTGATTCTCCCCACCCTCAAGCTGCAAAGGCGACTGCGCCAATGGCTGCGCCACAACCCACCCGATGGCGTGGTGCTGATTGATTACATGGGAGCGAACATCAATCTCGGGCTTCGCCTAAAGAACCTTTATCCCAAGGTTCCTATCAGCTACTACATCGCCCCCCAGGAATGGGCCTTCCGCATGGGAGAGGGGGGCACCACGCGCCTGATTGGTTTCAGCGATCGCATCCTGGCGATTTTTCCAGAGGAGGCCCGGTTCTATGCCTCCCGCGGCGCCAGGGTCACCTGGGTGGGCCATCCCCTGATCGATACCTTGGGCCGGCTCCCCTCCCGCCAGGCGGCTCGCCAAACCCTCGGGCTGCCCGAGGAGGTGCCGGTGCTCCTGCTGATGCCAGCCTCCCGCCGTCAGGAGCTGCGCTATCTGCTCCCTTCGATGGCTCAGGCCGTGGCCCTGCTGCAGCAGCGCCAGCCCGAGCTGGAGGTGCTTCTGCCCGCAGGCCTGCCGGGCTTTGAAGAGCCGTTGGGGCAGGCCATGGCCGAGGCAGGCGTGCGGGCCCGGGTGGTGCCTGCGGCGGAGGCCGATCGCCTCAAGCCGGAGCTGTGTGCCGCAGCCGATGGCGCCCTCACCAAATCGGGCACCGCCAATCTGGAGCTGGCCCTGCGGGGCGTCCCCCAGGTGACGGGCTATCGGGTGAGCCTGCCCACCGCATTTGTGGCGCGTCACCTGCTGCGTTTCAACGTGCCCCACATTTCACCGGTGAATCTGATCTTGCAGGAGCGGCTGGTGCCTGAACTGTTGCAGGATCAATTGAGCGCCGTTGCCATCGCCGATGCGGTGCAGGAGCTGCTTCCTTCTGCCAGTGAGGCGAGGCAGCGCCAGCTGGAGGGTTACGCCCGCTTACGGAAATCCCTCGGGGAGCCAGGGGTGACCACGAGGGCAGCGGCAGCCATTCTGGATCAGGTTGCCAAGGCGGGCTGATGCGCTGGATTGCGCTGGTGTTGAGTGCGTTGCTGATGGTGTTGGGCCCCGTGGCCCCCGCATTGGCCGCAACGGAAGAGGCTGTGCTGGCGGGGGGGTGCTTCTGGTGTTTGGAGCACGATCTGGAGGACTTGCCAGGCGTCCTGGATGTGGAGAGCGGCTTCAGTGGCGGCAAGTTGTCCCAACCCACCTATCGGCAAGTCTCTGCGGGAGGCACGGGCCACCAGGAGGTGGTGAAGGTGCGGTTTGACAGCACCAAACTCCGCTACGACGCCCTGCTGCGGGCGTATTGGCGCAACATCGATCCCTTCGATGGCGGTGGACAGTTTTGCGATCGAGGTGAGTCGTACAAGCCGGTGATTTTCACCACCACCGCCAGCCAGGCGGTTGAGGCCCGCAACAGCTTGGTGTCTGCTGCACGCGAACTGGGCCGCCCCACCTCGGCGTTGAAGGTGGCCATCCGGCCCCTGTCGCGCTTTTGGCCGGCGGAGGATTACCACCAGAACTATGCCCGCCGCAACGGGCTCAAATACAGCTACTACCGCTGGTCCTGCGGGCGTGACCGCCGGCTCAACCAGGTGTGGGGAGCGAGGGCACGATCGGGCTCCCGCTGGCTGGCCAGGGGTGAAGTCGCTGGAGTGGACACCAAGGAGACCGTCACCACCCCGGGCAAAACGCAGAAATCCTGAAGAACCTGCCGCGCATGTGCGGGGAATCCGTAGCCCCGCACGCCGCGTTTGCCCTAGGCAGCCAAGGAAATCGCCCTTAGCGTGAATGCGCCCAGCGATCCCACGGTCTGTATGTATGTGCTGACCATCCGCGACGGTCTGCAAACCCGCCATGTGGGTCCCTACACCACCCCTCAGCAAGCCGCCCAAGACGTGGACAGGGTTGTTGATATCCATGGCGATCGGGTGCACTGGCAGATCCACGAGCTCGTTCCCCCTGCTGAGCTGCTTCTTGATCCGCAAACCCCCATACACCCGCGGGCTGCGGCGGCCTAGCAGCGTCTTGCCAGGTTCGTCCACTTTGAACGGCTGGTTGCGTCGTTGTTGCGGCTGATTCCCGCACCGGTCAATTGGGCTCAGAGCCGGAGAGGCTCCTCCTCAGCACTCCCGCGTCGCCAAGGCCGGGGGGCTCAATGGAATCCGGACACTGTTTACGGCGGTTGACGTCTGCTTTGCAAAAAAAAGCCAGGCTTGGGCCTGGCTTTTGGTAGCTTATGCCCGCCTCAACGAGGCGAAGAATAGCCATCAAGCCAAGGGACGCTGACTAGAAGAAGACAAGATCATTGGCGACAATTGAAGCGCCTGATTGAACTGTCAAAATTGTGGTCTGTCCATCGGCACTGCTGCCATTGGAATCGAAGATCAATGCGCCAGAAGTGGTATTGAAGATGAACTGAGGAGTGGTGCCGTTTTGGGCAACATTGTCTGCACTGATGAAGAAGTTGCTGTCAAGCGTTGCAGAGGTGATGTTGCCGAAGGCCAAACTTGCGAAGCTCAGCTTGTCGGTGCCACTAGCAAAGTCTGTGATGAGATCATTGCCTTCATCGATCGCCTGATAGCGGAAAACATTGATTCCTGCACCGCCTGTGAGGTTGTCGGCGCCCTTGCCTCCAACCAAGGTGTCATCGCCGTTGCCGCCGCTCATCACATTGGCTGCATCCGACCCGATGATCATATCTGCTAGAGCAGTGCCGATCACATTCTCGATCGATTTGAGGCTGTCGGTATCGCCCCAGCTATCGGTTGCTGTACCGGTAGCCAGGTTCACAATGACGGCGCCCGCACCGCCGTCCTGGGAATAATCGACCGTGTCGATGTCCTCGTCAAGCGTGTTGTTGCCGCCGTCGCCGTCGAGAGTGTCAGCGCCAGCGCGGCCGACGAGCGTGTCATTCCCGTCACCGCCGACCAGGCCGGCCGTGCCAGCCATGCCTTGAAGGGCTGAATTGTCTGCACCGGCACCGCCGATGAGCACATCGTTGCCCGCACCGCCGTGGACGGCGATCGTGCCCGCTGTCAAGTTGCTGATGAAAACGTCGTTGCCGCTATTGAGATGAACACGACCATTGACGGATGTTCCCACCGATCCATTCAGGATCACAGTGTCGTCGTCCGTAAAGGTGTCCGCCGGATTAAATGAGTTGTATCCAGCCTGAGTGGCGGTTGTGCCTGCATTCCCGGCGATCACCATGCCTGTGAGATTGCCCCCATTCATGTTGAGGGTGATCGTGTCGTTGCCCGCGCCGCCACGCAACCAGTTGGAGTTGGCGTTTGGTGTCACGCCCGCTGCAACCGTCCAAGTGATCGTGTCGTTGCCGAATCCGCCGAAGGCGGTCCCCCGGGTGGACGGGCTGGAAACAAGCTTGGTGATGGTGTCGCTGCCGGAGCCACCAGTCAGGGCGGCGTCGCTGGTCGCGGAACCCAGAATCGTCAGATTCTCGGTTTGATTCGCTGCGCTAACCCCCGAGGTGCCGATTGCCTCGATGATCTCAACATTCACGACCTGCGCATCGGTGCCAAGGCTGAACGCTGTACCGGTCGAAATGACGATTTTGTCCTGCGATCCATTGCCACCGTCGATCGTGTCAGCGGCGGAATCGGTCGCATTGACGACCTTGAACGTGTCATCGTCATCGCCGCCGCTCAGGGTGTCGACGCCCGCGCCGCCGTCAATCGTGTCATTTCCACCTTCGCCAGCGATGCTGTCTGCACCTTGCCCGCCCACAAAGTAATCAATCCCAGCACTTCCAGAGATCGCATCATCGGCACCTGTTATGGAATCATCGCCATCCTGGAGATCAATATAGGAATAGTCGTTGCCAACCTGAGTAACGGTGATGCTGTTGGCAGCAGTCGATGTTGCCTGGACCCTTAAATTCACGGTGCCGGAGGAAGTGCCACCCTGGCCGTCGTTCAGCGTGTAACCCAAGCTGTAATCAGTCTCGGTGGCCGCTCCCGCAGGTGTTGTGGGGGTGCCGGTGAACCCTATGAATCTGTTTTGATTGGCAGAGTCATAAAGAGCAGTGAGTCCTGTTCCAGAAAGACCAGTCACATTTGTGACGTAGAGATCAGCTTGAGTTTCCGCATCGCTGTCGTTCCAAAGGAACCAGCTAGCCGTGATCACGCCTGCTGGAAGGGCAGTGTCGGATAGCGTCCACTGATCGGAACCGGCCACCGGTGAGTCGTTGGCACCGGTGATGTCCACCGTGATCAGCTGCGAAGCGGTGCCGTCAAGGGACGTCACCAGCAGGCTATCGGTGGTGGTCTGCCCTGCGGTCAGCGCCTGGGTATCCGCATCGGCCTCATTCAGGGTGTAGCCCCAAACGCCGGTGCTGGCATTGAAGGTGAAATCGCCGTAGGTGCCAGCGAGCGAGATGGGTGTTTGGAATATTGCTTCGCCGCTATCCACGTCGCTCACATCCAGATCACCGGAAGCGAATGGATCTGCAGGGGTGCCATTGCTGCCGTCACCGGCTGCGGCGACTGCCGTGTCGGGCGTGCCGTTGACCGTGATCGTGGCGTTGTCGTTGGATCCGCTGATGTTGACCGTAATCGCTTGCGAGGTGGCGCCGTCACCGGAGGTCACCACCAGGCTATCGGTGGTGCTCTGCCCTGCGGTCAACGCCTGGGTATCCGCATCGGCGTCGTTCAGGGTGTAGCCCCAAGCGCCGGTGCTGGCATTGAAGGTGAAATCGCCGTAGGTGCCAGCGAGCGAGACGGGGGTCTGGAACGTCGCTTCGCCGCTATCCACATCGTTTACATCCAGATCACCGGAAGCGAATGGATCTGCGGGGGTGCCATTGGCCTCGCCCCCAGCTTCAGTAACAGCGGTATCAGGAGTGCCGTTGACC
>JBJTBH010000031.1:0-35196 GCA_046091285.1 Cyanobacteriota bacterium
CCGGACCCAGCCAATCGTAATCGTTTTCGCTAGGCTGTAGTGTCTCTTTCCCGCTTAAAACTGATTCGGCGATACTTTTGTCACAGCCATGATAGAGAACCAGGGGGCCAAGGCTGTTTTTAGGCCGAGTGGGCATCCTGATAGCGATATGGGGGGCTCAGCTGGCCATCAGCATCGATCAGGCCTGCATCCATCAGGAATTCGCGCGCAAGGCGTGGGTCTCGCAGCTCCCTCAGAAGAGCGTCTACTTGCTCTCGGGAAAGTTGTCGGGAACTTTCGGCTGGCTTTTTTGTGGTGGGGCTGGAGACTGCCATGCAGGGGGGAAGGGAAGCGATGGCGGTGCTTGACGGTAGGACCTGGCGAGCTGCTTCTCGGTAGGCGCTGCAACTTTCATCATGAATGCCCGCGGGGGTATCGCCAGCGGGGGCGACTCAGGAGTTCCGCCTCTCATGGGCTGCAGACAGGTTTACGGAGCCGGCTCACTCAGCAGCTCCGCCAGCCAGAGCGGCAGCTCGGCACGGACGGAGAGCAGGGCCCTCCACTCCTCAGGTGGGAGGGTGCTGCGGAGGGTCGGGAGAGCCGCAGAGGCCTGATCAGGGCCGAGCCAGGTCAGGGCGCGGATCGCCTGGCCGGCGGGGCGATCGGCCAGCAGGAAGTTCCAGGCGGCGGCCGGGCGGATGGTCACCTGCTGCCGGCCGAAGACGTAGCGCTTCTGGCTCCGGTTGCGGACCAGGAAGGTCTGCTCCACGGGCATCTGGGTGGTGAGGCCCAGGGCATTGGCCGCAGCGCCGCCGCTGCTCACCAACTGCTGAGCACCCTCCCGGTTGAGCTGGGCGATCACCACCTCCGGAGCCGGTGGCCTGGTGCCGAAGCGACTGCGCACGGGCAGGGCGTAGCGACCGCGGGTGATCTTCACGAGCTTGCCGCGGGCCGCCAGGCGCCTGAGGGCCTGGTCCACGGCATCACGTTTGCCCAGTTCCAGGAACTGCTTGGCAGCCAGCAGGGAGCCCTCGGGGCGCTTGGCCGCGGCTTCCAGGATCTGCTCGCTCAGCACGGTCATGGCGGCTTGATGGGTCTTGCTCTGCCTTCTTGTGTCAGAACTCTACGTCAGTTTCTGACAGTTGCTCCGGAAGGCTCTTGCCTGGCCGGCTGCCTGACCTGGGTCGCATGGCTGCGCTGATGATGCGCTGACGACGCGCTGCGATCGACGGAGCCCAGCTGCTGGGCACCCTCCTGATTGGGCTGGGCGATTTCACAGCTCCGATCGGATCGAACGCACCGAAGCGGCCGCTTGCCGCTGGAGTGGCCGTCGCCCTTGGAGCTTCAGCGCGGCGGGCGTCATCATGACCTCTGACGCGGGTGTCCGACTCGCGAGCCCTCCCACGCCGCCATGCCCTTCCTCGCTTCCGTCTGGCCGCTGCTGGTGCTGGCGGTTCTGCTGATTCTACTGCTGGCCTTTTTTGCGGCGGGGGAGTTCTCCCTGATTCAGCTTCGGCCCAGTCGCGTCAGTCAGCTGGAGGCCGACGGGGTGCCGGGAGCCCGTGCTGTCGTGCGTCTGCAGCGGCGCCTGCGCCGGGCGCTGCTGGCCACCCAGCTGGGCACGGCCCTGGCCCTGCTGGCCCTCGGCTGGGCCGGCCGGGGGTTGGCGGTGCGGCTCGATGCCGCCCATGCGCATCCCTGGGTGGATCTGCTGGTCTTTATTTTCCTGGCGGTGCTGGCCACGGTGGTCGGCGGCCTGTTGCCCAAGGCCTGGGTGCTGCACCAGCCGGAGAGCTCCGCGTTGCAGCTGGCGCCCCTGCTTGAGTCGGTCAACCGCAGTCTCGCTCCGGTGCTCGCCGTGCTCGAGCAGCTCGGCAACCTGCTGCTGCGGCTCCTCGGCCTGCCACGCAACTGGGATGAGCTGGTGCCGGCCCTGTCCGCCGGTGAGCTGGAAACCCTGATCGAAACGGGCAGCGTCACCGGTCTGCTGCCGGATGAACGCAACATCCTCGAAGGGGTGTTCTCGCTGCGGGACACCCAGGTCCGTGAGGTGATGGTGCCGCGTTCCGGCATGGTCACCCTGCCGCTTGATGTCCGGTTCGCAGATCTGATGGAGGCGGTGCATGGCACCAAGCACGCCCGCTTTCCGGTGATCGGCAGTTCCCTCGATGATGTGCGCGGCCTGCTGGATCTGCGCCGCCTGGCCGAGCCGATCGCCCGCGGCCGCCTGCAGGGGGACACCCCGCTGGTGGATTTCATCACCCCGGTGGTGAAGGTGCAGGAAACGGCGTCGCTGGCCGAGCTGTTGCCGGTGATTCGCGGCGGTCAACCCCTGGTGGTGGTGGTCGATGAACACGGGGGTACCGAGGGGCTGGTGACCGTGGCGGATCTCACCAGCGAGATCGTGGGTGATGAGGAGGATCCGAGCGACACAGCCCATGATCTCCAGCAGCTTTGCCCGAACATCTGGCTGGCGGCCGGCGATCTGGAGATCTTCGAGCTCAACCGTCAGCTGCCGTTGCGGCTGCCGGAAGCGGAAGGCCACCACACCCTGGCCGGTTTCCTGCTGGAACGGCTCCAGCACATCCCCGCCCCTGGGGAAGGCCTGAGCTGGAAGGGGTTCCAGTACGAGATCACCGCCATGGATGGTCCCCGCATCGACCGTGTCCAGATCTCCCGCCGCAACAGCGACAGCGCGGGGTGAAGGCTGTCGTCGATAATCTTGCGCACAGGTGACGCGTTTCGCGGCAGGAGATGCAATGACCGATCCCATGACACCGGTGAAGGTGGGTGTCATCGGCATCGGCAAGAAGGGCTGGCATCACGCCAGGGTGCTGAGCCTGCTGCGCGATGCCGTGCTCGTCGGGGTCGCTGATCCGGATGGCGAGCGCGGCCGTCTGGCCGTCGATCAGTTCGACTGCACCTGGTATCCGACCTATGAGGCGATGCTGCCCGAGGTTGAGGCGGTGGTGATCGCCGTGCCGACCCTGCTGCACCATCGCGTTGGTCTGGCCTGCCTGCAGGCCGGGGTGCATGTGCTGATCGAGAAGCCGATCGCCGCCAGCCAGGAGGAAGCATCCGATCTGATCTCCGCTGCTGAAACGGCCCGCTGCCTGCTGCAGGTGGGACACATCGAGCGCTTCAATCCGGCCTTCCGGGAGCTGGTCAAGGTGGTGGCCAATGAGGAGGTGGTCGTCCTGGAAGCGCGCCGCCACAGCCCCAACCCCGACCGTGCCAATGATGTGTCGGTGGTGCTCGATCTGATGATCCACGACATCGACCTGGTGCTGGAGCTGGCCGGGGCACCGGTGGAACGCCTGGCGGCGGCCGGGGGGCGCAGCGCGGAAGGTCCGATCGATTACGTCAATGCCACCCTGGGCTTCAGCAATGGTGTCGTCGCCAGCCTCACGGCCAGCAAGATGGCCCATCGCAAGATCCGCAGCCTCAGCGCCCACTGCCGTCACAGTTACGTCGATACCGATTTCCTCAACCGCACCCTGCGGATTCATCGCCGCTCCCATCAGTCGGTGACGGCTGATCATGGTGAATTGCTCTACCGAAACGATGGCTTCATCGAAGAGGTGAGCACGACGGCGATGGAACCGCTCGCCGCTGAACTCGAGCATTTTCTGCAGTGCGTGCGTGGTCGCGAAGTGCCGGCGGTCGATGGTCTGCAGGCCTCCCGTGCCCTGTTGCTCGCCGATCTGATCGAGCGCTGTGTCGAGCAGCCCAACCTCTGCATGACGCTCGACACGCCGATCTGATCACACGGGAACACCGTCGTGGCGTTCCCTTGAGATCAGGGCGCAGGCCCTCCGTTGGTGTCGTCGTCGTCTAACTGGCGGCGGTGAGCTCCTGCAGCGCCAGGATCTGCCAGAGGCGGCAACTGGCCGGCGAGGAGCGGTAGAAGCGATCCCAGGCTTCCGCCTTGTGCTCGGGGTAGTCCTCCGCCGGCACCTCAGGGTGCTGCTGCTGCCAGCCTACCCGCACCGCATGGCCGATCACCACGTCGAGGGCGACATCATCGGCCACCTGCACCTCCGGGTTGGCGCCCACGAAGGCCATCAGCGAGATCAGGGTCTCGACGCAGAGCTGACGGTATTCCGGCGCTTCGATCTTGCTCAGCAGATGTTCCACCACCGTGGCGAAATTGCGTTCCCCCGGGGTGTTGGCGCTGAGCAGCAGGGCACTCTCCAGGCGGTTGCGTCGCTCCAGCTTGTCGCCGATCACCAGGCCCTGGCAGTGGTGCAGCAGATCCCAGATCCCGGCATAGAAGTCCTGCGGGACCCGCCGCAGGGCTCCGAGGCGCTGCCGATGCTGCAGCCAGCAGTTGCCGCGTGGCAGCTCCTCCAGAGGGGCTGGAACCTCCCAGCGCACCCTTCCCCGCAGATGGAGCTGCTCCTTGCGTTTGAGTGCTTCGCGGGCATGGGAGGTGTCCGCCAGCACGGCCCGCAGTCGGCGGTAGATCGCATGGGGAGGCAGGCCGCAGAGCGCCTCGAAGGCATCAATCGGCGACAGGTCCTCCTCACTGGCCAGTTCCCCGGTGAGCAGCAGCAGCAGTTGCCCGAGCTGCAGGGTGAAACTGCCTGACAGCAGCGACGGTTCCCGTCGCGCCAGGGTGTCGAGGGCCAGCAGCAGTTCCTGCTGCAGCATCCACTCGCGTCCATCCTCCCCGCTGAAGCGGCGGATCATGGTGGCGATCACCAGGCTGCCCTGGGGTTCGCTGATCAGGGAATCGCGCGTGTAGTTGCGGCCCACCACCACCTGCTGGCGACGCAGCAGCAGGTCGGTGAGTGCATCCTCCAGCTGAGGATGCACCAGGCCCATGACGCCGGCACAACGCCGCACCACGTTCCAGTCGCCTTCCGAAAGACCGCGGCGGTAGACCTCCTCGATCAGGCTCTGCAGGCGCAGGGGGCCACTGCTGGTCGGGCCCTGAAGGATGGCGTTCGGTCCGAGACGGTGCACGAGCTGCTCCAGCACCTCGCCCTGCTCCTGCAGGGAGGTGCTCTGCCAGAGGCGGTCGGCGAGATCGCCGATTGAGAAGTCCTCCAGCGCCAGCTCCTCCACCCCGGTCAGGGGCTGACGGCTGGTGCTCGCCCGCAGGGGCAGCTTGCGCGGTTCCGGGGCTCCGGGGGCGGCTACGGCCTGATCCGGAAGATCCATCCAGCTGGCTTGATCGAGCAGGGCGGATAACGGTGCCAGCTGCACCGGCAGCCCCTCCAGGAGGCCGGAGATCAGGGTCTGCCCCAGGGTGAGAAAGGCCTCCGGATCCTGCTGCAAGGCGGCTTCCTCCACGGGAATCAGCAGCAGCGGCTGCCCGGGCCCGCGCCAGTGGCGTTGCAGCAGCGTCACCTCCGAGAGCACGGTGTCCACCAGCAGGCGGGCATCATCGGCGAGGTAGAAGGTGCCCTCCTCGAGCACCGCCGGCAGCACCGCGATCGCCTCGTCGCCATGGCGGTAGAGACGGGCGGTGGCCATCGTCTCCATCCGCACGGCCGGGTGACCGCCCAGGCCCAGGCGGGCATTGGCGCCGACGGCGGCCATGCGCTGGGCCAGTTCCTTGGATCCCGCGATCCGCACCGGAGGCCGGGCGCCGGGGGGATCCACCGGTAGCCCTGCAGCGATCAGGGCCTCCGCCACCGCGGGGCTGCGGGGGATCAGGGCCACCAGCACCTCCTCGGCGCCCAGGGGGCGCGGCTGACGGCGGCAGCAGGGGTCGAGATCCTCCGGCAGCACGAGACCGTTGAGCAGCAGATCGCCGAGCCAGGTGAGGCTCTGGGTCCAGAGCAGGGGCACGTTGGCGTTGGCGATGCGCTCCTGGGTTCCGGGCTGCCGGCGTTCGGCGGCTACGGCATCGGTCGGCACCAGGTAAAGCTCCGGCAGCAGGCCGATGCCGTCCTGCTCCACCGTCAGGCTGCTCAGGTGGTGGCGCCAGGCCCAGGCTTCAGCCCAGCGTTCTTCCATGGCCGCCGTGATCAGTTCGTAGGCCAGGAACAGGGGCCATTCGCATTCGATGCCCTCGAATTCGGCCAGTTCCTCCTGCTCGTAATGCAGCCGGGTGTGGTCTTCGACCACGGTCTGGTGGCCATCGCGGCGGAAGCGCTTGTAGCCGTAGGCGCCGCCGAGATCCTTGCGGATCTTGGCCCGGGTGCGCTGCACCAGTTGCGGATCCTCCACGGCCCAGGCCGGGTAGCCGATCACCGACAGACAGGCGCTGTCGGCTTCCTTGCTGGCCGATTCCCAGGGCAGCAGACCCTGGAGGGCTCGCCGCAGCCGCACGATCGCATCGTGGGGAACCATCAGGGCACCGCTGCCATCCCCATGGGGGCCGTAGAGATCGAGGCCGTCGAGGGCCTCAAGGGCCGCCTTGACCAGGCCGATCGAGCTGGCGTTGCGCTCCGGCAGGCCGTGGTTGCCCTTGTCGCCCCGTTCCCAGATGCCGTAATCCGCCACCCGATAGGCCCGGGCCACGTAATAGACAAGGTTCTGGATGAAGTCCTGCTCGTGCCGGCTCTGGATGATCACCAGACCGGAACGGGTGAGCTGGGCCAGCTGCAGCAGAAACACCGCGGTGGCATCGAGCTGCAGGTGCCCCCAGCCGTCATCCGGCACCACCGGCTGACCTGTGGCGGTGTCGAACTTGGCGTGAATGGCGTCAAGGTGGTGGAGGCTCTCCTTGAACCGTTCCACCTTGGCGGCCTGTCGCATCATCGCCAGGAGCAGGCCACGCATCAGCTGGCGCACCCGCTGCTCCAGTTCGTAGCTCCGGGTCGTCTCCCCCCGCAGGCGTCGGTGGGCCAGGGCCAGCCCCCAGACGCATTGAATCGAGTAGACGCAGTCGCGCACCCAGGCATCGCCGTAGTTGCCATGCACGGTGTTGGCGGTGCTGGCCGGCAGCAGGCCGCTGATCGGGTGCTGGCGCGAGAGCACCACCCGTTCGATCTGTCGGTCGAGGTCCTGCAGGAACGCCCAGGCCTCGGCCGGTTCAGGCCTCGGGGGCTGATCGGGCTGGGTGCTCCGGGGGGGGCTGGGCAAGGGAGAGCTGGCGATCGGCATCCTCACGGCGTCGGACATTCAGCGGACATTCAGCGGGGATGGTCAGCTCGGACGAGCAGCCCGGGCAGATGACTCAGGGGTGACCCATAGATTCTCCTTCTCCACCCGACCGAGCCATGGCATCGAAGGCAACCGATCCGGGCGCGTCTGCGCCGGCGGATTCAGCGGCGTTGTTGGGATGTCAGCGCCTGTCGGTGCTGGGGATCCCCGCGGATGCCTGCCCTGAGGCTCTGGCTGCAGCCCTGGCGCTGCAGGCCCGCGGCGGCGGTCAGATCGTCACCCTCAATGCCGAGATGACGATGGTGGCCCGCGAGCTCCCGGAGCTCGGGGATGTGATCCGCCGGGCGGAGCTGGTGATTCCCGATGGCGCCGGCGTGGTCTGGGCCCTGGCCCGTCAGGGGGTGCGCGTGCGCCGCAGCCCCGGAATCGAGCTCGCCGCCGACCTGTTGGCCCCTGCCGAACGGGCCGGCTGGCGGGTGGCCCTGATCGGGGCGTCACCCCCGGTGATGGAACGGTTGCTGGAGCGCCTGAAGCAGCGTCATCCAGCGCTTCAGCTTGTTCTGGCCGTTCACGGCTACCAGGAGGCGGAGGCCTGGCCTGGCATCGAGCGGACGCTGCGGCAGCAGCAGCCTGATCTGGTGCTGGTGGCTCTGGGCGTTCCGCGTCAGGAGACCTGGTCGCTGCGCTGTCGTCAGGGTCAGCCGGGGCTGTGGATGGGCGTCGGTGGCAGCTTCGATGTCTGGTCCGGCAACAAGAAACGCGCGCCCGCCTGGATGGGGCGCCTGCAGATCGAGTGGCTGTATCGGTTGGTGCAGGAACCGGCCCGCTGGCGCCGGATGCTCGCCTTACCGGCCTTCGCCTGGGCGGTGCTCACGGAACGGCGCTCCTGAGCCGATCGGCGATGCCGCATCAGCCGGCGGAGCCGCGGAGGAGGGATCCGATGCGGTCCCTCGATAAGGTCCAGCGATGCGTCCCCGAGCGCTGAAGCGATGGGTTCGTGCGAAGGCGGCGAAGGCAACCTCCGCCTCGCTCGAGTGGTTGCTGCTGAATGGCTTCGGCTGGCTGGCTTTAGCTGGATCGCTTCGGCTGGCTGGCTTCCGGTGAACCGCTTCATGGCGTCAGCGCGGGAGCCAATCGCTCACTGACGTCGTGTTCACCCATGAAACAACCGCCCATAAAAAAATCCGGGGTGCTGCAGTCAGCGGCCCCAGATCGTTCTGGCTTGTTCTGATTGCCCCTGACGTCGCCCGGGGTCGTCGGATCAGCGGAAGCCGACGGAGGCCTGCCACACAAAGGCCAGCAGCAGGAAGAAGAGCGGAATGATCGGCAGGATGTCCACGAGCGGACCGAAGGCCTGGTAGGCCTCGGGCAGCTGGGCCATCGTGTGGAAGGCAGAGGAAGCCAGCAGCGCAGAAAGGGCCATCCCTGGTCGCGTCGGACAGTGGTGGATGGAAACTACCACGTGTGCGCGGCAGGAGAGTCCGGCTCCCACGGAGCGAAATCCTCTGAAAAGGAACCCTCGCGGATCGCCTGTCCCATGGCCGTGGTGAAGCGGATCAGCTGGGTGAGGTTGTGGAGGCTGAGCAGGGTCCGACCCAGCATTTCGTCGCAGCGGATCAGGTGGTGCAGATAGGCGCGGCTGTGGTTGCGGCAGGCCGGGCAGGGGCAACCGGCATCGAGGGGGGTGTGGTCGTGGCGGAAGCGGGCATTGCGCAGGTTCCAGCGTTCGCCACCCACCAGCGCTGTGCCATGCCGTCCGAGGCGGGTGGGCAGCACGCAGTCGAACAGATCAAAGCCATGGGCGACGGCCACCGCCATTTCCCGCAGGCTGCCCACGCCCATCAGGTAATGCGGCACGTGGTCAGGCAGGAACGGGCCCACGTCGCGCACGATCCGGTGCATCTCTTCCACCGGCTCGCCGACGCTCACCCCGCCCACGGCGATGCCTGGGAGGTTCAGGCCGGCCACAAACCGGGCCGATTCCTGACGCAGCCTCGGATAGCAGCCGCCCTGCACGATCCCGAACAGGGCCTGGTCGCGGCGCTGATGGGCGCTGACGCAGCGTTCGAGCCAGGCGTGGGTGCGACGGCAGGCCGCCGCCACGTCCGCCTCGCTCGCTGGATAGGGGGGGCACTGGTCGAAGGCCATCACCACGTCGGCCCCGAGGGCCATCTGGATCTCCATCGACCGCTCCGGGGTCAGGGTGATCCGGGCTCCGTCACGGGGGGAGCGGAAGGTGACGCCGTCGTCATTGATCGTGTTGATCGCCCCCAGGCTGAAGACCTGGAAACCACCGGAATCGGTGAGCAGCGGCCCTGACCAGCCCATGAAACGGTGCAGGCCGCCGGCGTCCTGCACCACCGCTTCCCCCGGTTGCAGGTGCAGGTGATAGGTGTTGGCCAGCACCATTTCGGCGCCGGTCTCGGCCAGCTGGGCCGGGCTCACCCCCTTGACGCTCGCCAGGGTGCCGACCGGCATGAACCGAGGCGTCTGCACCGGTCCATGGGGGGTGTGAAAGGTGCCGCAGCGGGCGGCGGTGCAGCCGCAGCGGTGGCTGATCTGGAAGGAGAAGGGGGTGGCTTCGCAGGCCGCGGCCTCCGGAGCCGTCACTGGGGTCGACATGGTCCTGACGCTACGCGGCGCCCCGGGAGGGGAGGATGCGCTTCAGGTCCAGCACTGCCGGAGCTCGCGTGTCCCCAGACCGATCCCCGCCGCTGCCTTCAACCGTGCCTGTGTGGCTGCGGGATCTGGCCGGTGCCTGGATCTTCTACAGCGTTCTTCCCGGTTGGCCCTGGATCCGGCCGCGTTTTGAACGCATCGCCCGTTTTGCCCCCTGGATCGGGTTGGTGCTGGGGCTGCTGCAGGCCCTGCTCTGGATGCTGTTGCAGGACCGGGTGCCTGTGGCTCCCCAGGTGGCCCTGGTGCTCGCGCTGGGGATCACCCTCAGCGGTGGCCTCCATCTCGATGGCGCCATGGACACCGCTGATGGCCTGGCCGCCGGTGAGCGCTGTCTTGAGGCGATGGAGGACAGCCGGGTCGGGGCCAGCGCGGTTCAGGCTCTGGTGGTGCTGTTGCTCCTGCGTGCCGCTGCCCTGCTCTGTCTCGGGGGCGCCGCGCCGCTGGCACTGCTCTGGTCGGGGTTCTGGAGTCGGGTCTCGCCGCTGCTGGCCATGGCCTGGTTTCCCTATCTACGGCCAGAGGGTGGTACGGCCGCCTTTCATCGCGCCCACTGGTGCGGCCTGCCTCGGGAGGGCCGGCCGGCGTTGCTGGGGTTGGCTGCGCTGCTGCTGGCGGCACCGCCCGGTTGGTGGCCCGTGGCGCTGCTGGCGGCCTTGCCGGCGGCGATGGTGCCGCTGTGGCTGGGGCGCCGGCTCGGGGGGCACAGCGGCGACAGTTACGGCGCCTGTGTGGAGTGGAGTGAGGCCCTGGCGCTGCTGTTGATCGGGCTGGTCAGGGCGCTGCTGCGCTGAGGGGAAGCTGCAGCATGAAGGCGTTGCCGTCCGGGGGCAGCTCCGGAGACAACCGGCATGGCGGGATCACCAGCTGCAGATCGCCGCCGAGGGAGCGGGCCAGGTCGCGGGCGAGCGCCAGTCCCAGACCGGTTCCGGCCAGGCCCATGCCGCTGCGGCCGCGGCGTCCCGGCTCGAAGATCGCTTCCCGTTCGTCGGTTTCGATCGTCTCCCCGCCATCCCAGAGGCAGAGACCGGGGCCGCGATCCCGATCTCCGGGCACGATCCACAGCCCGACGGCTGCGCCGGCGCGGCTGTAGCGGAAGGCGTTTTCCAGCAGATTGGCGATGATCTCAGCGACACTCCCGGCATCACCCCACCAGGCGGGCAGGTGATTCGGAGCCTGCCAGAGGCGTCCCTGGAGGGAGGCGGTGGCTGCGGCCCGATCCAGCAGCGGTCGGAGGACGGTGTCGAGGGATTCGGGGTGATGGCTGTTCAACGAGGGGGGAAGCAGCAGGGCGCCGGTCCCTGGGGAGGAGAGCTGCGCGGGTTCCGGCTGTTCGCTGGCCAGGGAGCCGATGGCATCGATGTAGCGGTTGAGCTGGGTCTGTTCCGCCAGCAGGCCCTCCACCAACGGGCGATGGCGGCTGTCCGGTTCGAGGCGCCGCAGCAGCAGTTGCCCGAAGGTTCGCAGGGCCGTCAGGGGGTTGCGCAGCTGATGAACCAGCAGGCGCAGGTTTTCGTCCTGACGGAGCAGGCGATGGCTGAGGCGCTGTTGTTCGATGTCGAGGCAGAGCGCTTCCGTCAGACACAGCGCCGCCGCCTGCAGGCGGGTCCGTAGGGCGGGGGGCCAGGGCAGAACTCGACTGTCCACCCGCATGGCGCCCAGCAGCAGCTGACCCTGACGCAGGGGCAGCCAGCGCTGGCTTTCGTCGTTGCTGTCGCGGTCGAGGACCTGGTCGATCGGCGGCAGGGCCGGCGCCGAGGGGGGCCATTGGCCGAGCAGTACCAGATGGGGGCGACCATCCGGGCCTGGGGAGGCCAGATAAACGGCCAGGCAGCGCAGCTCCGGGCAGTCGGAGAACTGGTGGAGCTGGGCCTGGAGAAGACTGAGAAAGCTCTTGGAGACTTGCATCTCAGCGATTCAGCCAGGTTGTGGAAAAAATTCTGTGGAGTCCCCTGTTGGAAATCCGGGAAAAAGTCTTAAGATGAACGTATCGACCAATACCTCGCAGTCCGGGGCCGGACGGCAGGTCAGCGTCTCGACAGCCACGCTTGCGTTCTCTCGCAGACGAGGCTACAGCAGGGGAAGTTTCGTTCCTCTTCTGTGGAGCCACCCCCGGGTGGTTTCCGTCACCGGCGCTCGACGGCCAGGTGGTGTTGTGTCCGTCCATGGCTTTTCATTCGTCCATGGTCGGCCAGCTGCCCGATCCTCCCCCGCTTGTCAGACGTTTGGGCGTTGCCAGGCCTTCCCTTTTCGGGATGGCGACCTTGGTGCTGCGCGTCTTGCGCGCACACCTGCCCTTGAACATCCCCCCATCTCTCCGCCTCCCTCCCTGGGAGTGGTCCTATGTCGAAAAAGCGCAAGCGGATCAGCCGCCGCCGGCTGGCTGGACAGCGAGTGTTGGCCCATGTGCCCACCTACAACCTCGAGACCGGCGCTCACAAGCCTGTGACCGCGGCTCGACGCTTCATCGCCGATGGCGTCCTGATGCCACCGGCCATTCTCAACGTGCGTCGCAATGAGCACACCACGGATCGCTTCTTCTGGGGCGAGAAAGGGCTGTTCAGTGCTCAGTACGCCGAGGAAAATCATTTCCTCTTCCCCTCCCTGCGTGAAATCGTTGATCGCATCGGGGAAGATGTGCTGTTCGAGGGCCTCGAAGCCCTGGCTGCCGACGACTGGGAGGAAATGGAGGAGTACGAATACGCGTTCGTCTGATCGCCTGCTGATCGTGATCAGCGCGTTCTGAACGCCTGTCTTCCCAGACCCCACATCAGCGCCGGAATGAGGCCGTACTGGAAGTACGGCCTCATTCCGATGTGTTCTGTTGGTGTGTTCTGTGGAGGGGATGACTCCTTGGAGGAGGCCTCTGACGACGGCTACGGCGGTCGCTGATCCAGCGTCCGGAGATGGTTCGCCCAGCATCCGGTCCGCCCGCGCCAGGAAGGTCGCCGGCAGAATCCTCGATTGATGGAGCGGCGGCGGATGAACCCCTGGCAGCCCGAGGCTGAGGCCCTGCTGGTGGTGTCCACCACGGTGGCGGAGGATGGCGCCGCCCGACATCTGGCCCGGCTGGCCCTGGAGAGCCGTCTGGCCGCCTGTGTTCAGGTGGCCGTGATCGAAAGCCATTACATCTGGGAAGGGGCTTCTGTGCAGGAGCCGGAGCGGCGTCTGCTGTTCAAGACGACGGTGGCGGCTTATCCCGCCCTGGAGCGTCTGCTGCTTGCGCACCATCCCTATGCCCTGCCCATGGTGTTGGCCGAGCCGCTCGTTGCGGTGTCGGCGGCCTACAGGGCCTGGGTGCTTGAGGCCCTCACCCCAGGCCCCATCTCCGAGCGGATGTCCGATCCCGAGGCCGCCGCATCCGGGTGATTGCAATCAGCCCCGGAGCCGTTGGTTCACGAAGTCCCGCATCTGCGGCAGCACGCTCTCATCGATCGTGTGTCCGCCGGCAAAGCTGAGCAATTCGGCTGTTCCGCCCGCCCGGCGCCAGTGACGCAGAAGGTCCTCACTCGCTTCGTGGCGAACGATCGGATCATCCTGCCCATGGGTGAGCAGCAGCACCGTCGCCGGTCGCCATGGTGTGTCAGCAGCGTCGGCAGCCAGGAGGAGGGGGCTGCCCTCATGGGGATAGCCGCTGCAGGCCACCAGTCCTGCCAGCGGTAGATCGCCCGCCGCATCGATCGCCATGGCGGCTCCCTGGGAAAAGCCCAGCACAACCGTGCGCTCCAGGGGCAGGCTCCCGGCCAGGTTCTGCAGGCGGTGGCGCAGTGCCAGGCGGGCGTCCGGCAGATCCGGCCAGCCGGGGGTCTGGAGGTCGTACCACTGGCGACCGAAGCCACCCGGATGGGGCTGGGGTGCCCGCAGGGCCACGATCTGGGTCGGTGGACCACCGGAGATCAGCAGGTCGCCGAGGTCCAGGAGGTCGTCGGCGTCGGCACCCCAGCCGTGCAGGAGCACCAGACGTTGCTCGGCGTCCGCCGGACCCCGTCGCAGAGCCTGGGGATCGGGGTGGCTGTCGGCCGTCGGATCGGGGCCTGAAGGCGTCGTGGTCATGGTCTCGAGCGGTGCGGGGTCTGCTGCGTAGGTTGGAGCCGAGCCCCTGAATTCGCCATGGCAGCCACGGCCCTCCTGAGTGTGTCGAACAAGCAGGGCCTGGTGCCATTGGCCCAGGCGCTGCTGCACCAGGGCTATCAGCTGCTCTCCAGCGGTGGCACGGCGGCAGCTCTGGCGGCCGAAGGGCTGCCGGTGACCCGGGTGGCGGATCACACCGGCGCTCCGGAGATTCTCGGTGGCCGGGTCAATACCCTGCATCCCCGGGTCCATGGCGGCATCCTGGCCCGTCGTTCCGATCCCGCCCACCGCGCCGATCTCGAAGCGCAGGCCATTCCCACGATTGATGTGGTGGTGGTGAACCTTTATCCCTTCGAGGCCACCGTCGCCGACCCGGACGTCACCTGGGAACAGGCGATCGAGACGATCGACATCGGCGGTCCGGCGATGGTGCGGGCGGCGGCCAAGAACCATGACGATGTGGCGGTGCTCACCAGTCCCGATCAATACGAGGCTTTCATCGCCGCCCTGGAGAGCGGTCGCGTCGATGCTTCCCTGCGCCGGCAGCTCGCCCTGGCGGCGTTCCGTCACACCGCCGCCTACGACGCCGCCATCAGCGGCTGGCTGGAGGGTCGCCTCACAGGTGATGCCGACGACGCTGCCGGGGCCCCGCTGCTGCTGCAGTTGCCGGCCCGCCAGCGGCTGCGCTATGGCGAGAACCCCCATCAGTCGGCCACCTGGCACAGCCTGCCGGAGGCGGGCTGGGGGGCAGCCCGTCAGCTGCAGGGCAAGGAGCTCAGCTACAACAACCTGATCGACCTTGAGGCGGCGCTGGCCACCGTGCGGGAATTCGGCTACGGCGGTGCTGTCCAGCCGGCTGCGGTGGTCGTCAAGCACACCAATCCCTGCGGTGTCGCCACCGGCCGCGACAGCGCCGATGCCCTGCTGCGGGCCCTGGATGCCGATCGGGTCTCCGCCTTCGGGGGCATCGTCGCCATCAATGGCCCCGTGGATGTGGCCACGGCCGAGCATCTGAGCGGCCTGTTCCTGGAATGCGTGGTCGCGCCCGGCTTTGATCCGGCGGCGCGGGAGCGGTTGGCGACCAAGGCCAATCTGCGTGTGCTCGAGCTGCCGGCCGCCGCGATCGAGCGTGCCGATCGCCGCCAGTTGCGCACCTTGTTGGGGGGGGTGCTGGTGCAGGAGTCCGATGATCAGATCAGCGATCCGAACGACTGGCAGGTGGTGAGCCAGCGTCAGCCCAGCCCTGAGGAGCTGGAGGATCTTGCTTTCGCCTGGCGCCTGGTGCGCCATGTGCGCTCGAACGCCATCGTGGTGGCCCGTTCAGGTCAGAGCCTCGGCATCGGAGCCGGTCAGATGAATCGGGTCGGCTCGGCTCGCCTGGCCCTGGAGGCGGCGGGCGGGAAGGCCGCCGGTGCGGTGCTCGCGTCCGATGGTTTCTTCCCCTTCGACGACACGGTCCGCCTGGCCGCCAGCCATGGCATCGGCGCCGTGATCCAGCCCGGTGGCAGTGTCCGTGATGCGGAGTCAATCGCGGCCTGTGATGCGCTCGGCCTGGCGATGGTGACCACGGGGCGCCGGCATTTTCTTCACTGAGTCCCAGGCCCCGGGGCGTGCCGGGCAGGCTGTAGCTTCGCAGGCAACGCTCGGTGGCTGCTTGCCCCATGTCTGACGCCCTCACTTACAACCTCAACTTTCTGCATCCGTTGCTGATGGGCGCCTTGCTGGCGGCCAGTGGCTACGCGATGGTCCTCGGCATCAAGGCCAAGAAGACCCGTACCGCTGAGGCGGAAGAGCGCAAGCAGTTGATCAAGGGCCAGTTCGCCCGTCGCCATTTCCAGATCGGCAGCATCCTTCTGGCCGTGATGGTGCTCGGGACGATCGGAGGCATGGCCGTCACCTACCTGAACAACGGCAAGCTGTTCGTGGGGCCCCACCTGCTTGTGGGCCTGGCGATGACCGCGCTGTTCGCCGTTGCGGCGTCCCTGTCGCCCTTCATGCAGCAGGGCAACCTGGTCGCCCGCAAGGTGCATGTCGGTCTGAACATGACCGTGATGACCCTGTTCCTCTGGCAGACCGCGACCGGCCTGCAGATCCTCAACAAGATCTGGACGAATCGCTGATCGGTGCTCGTCGGGCGGTGCTCCTTGGGCAGCGCTCGTCGGGCGGTGCTCGCTGGGCGGTGGACAGCGGCGGCGTGTCGGCTGTCCACCATCGACGGCCCAGCGCTGGTGCCGCTGTGAACGCGCTGGACCTCAGAACTGGGCCCGGCGCCTGGGTGGGCAGCTGAGCCCGTGGGACGCGTGAAAATCTTCCTGCACTTTCCAGGTGAGCTTGCGGGAGATCTGACGCACGATCTGGCGCAACAGGTGGTCGCCGCTGCTCTGGACCAGGCCCTCTGGAAGAATCGTGATCATGCCTGGCAGGCGGATCCAGACCTTCAGATCGAGCTCCCAGCGCACAAGGGTGCAGGGCGCGGCTTCCGTGGCCTCTGCTCCTGGCGAGGAAGGCTCCGGCGGGGCTGCTTCCAGCCGGAGGGAGGCATTGAAATCAACGTCATAAAGATCGCTGAGATCACTGTCTCCGGGCGATCTCGGCACCGTGATGATCCGGTAGACCCCCTGGCTCTGGGGCAGGAGCTCCAGGCTGATCGTCGGTTCCACCTCGAAACCGAAGTTGCCGTAACGGCCGAGGGTGAGCACGTAGCCGGCCCGGCCGAGTGGTGACACCTTCATCGGTGCGGCACAGCGTCGGAACCAGCCCTCATGGCGATCGAGGTAGCTGGCCACCGTGGCCGGCTGGGCCCGCATCTCCATCAGGTCGGCGAAGGTGCTGCCATAGCAGCGCACGCGTGCGTCGGGATCGTGGCGGAGAGGGGACCTGGGAGGGCTGGCACCCACGGCATCCGGACTGGCAGGCGAAGGTTCAGCTGTGGCGAGGCCAGGGGGGGTGGCGAGGCCAGCGGCATGCCCGAGGCCATCAGGCGGATGCTGGGACGTTCCCGGAGCGGTCAGCGGCGGGAAAGCACCGAGCGTGGAACTGGTCACAGTGCTGGTCAACGGACTTGGATCTCCCAGGCGCCCGCGCCGGACGTGACGTGACTCAATGTAAAGCTCCGGCGGACCCTCGGCAGCAGCGGATGTGACAGCACCCTGACCACCAGGGTGCTCAGGTGTCGCAGAGGTCGATCAACCGTCGGATCACGTCCTCGACGACGCGGTCCGGGGTGGACGCTCCTGAAGTGATGCCGACCCGCAGCGGCCCCGCCGGCAGGAACGGAAGGGTGGTGGTGAGATCGCCGTCCAGGGGTTTGTGTTCGATGGCGTTGTCGGTGTGAATGCGCTCCGGCGTGTCGATGTGGAAGGAGCGGATGCCACGGCTCATCGCGATCTCCTGCAGGTGGGTGGTGTTCGAGGAGTTGTAGCCGCCGATCACGACCATCAGGTCCAGGGGTTCGTCCACCAGGGCGAACATCGCGTCCTGGCGTTCCTGGGTGGCATCGCAGATCGTGTTGAAGGCGAGGAAATGCTCGTTGAGGGCCTGGGGGCCATAGCGCTCCAGCATCGTGCGCTCGAACAGGCGTCCGATCTCCTCGGTCTCACTTTTGAGCATCGTTGTCTGGTTGGCGACCCCCACCTGGATCAGGTCCCGGTCGGGGTCGAAGCCGGGGGAGCAGGCCCTGGCGAAGTGCTCCATGAACACCTGCCGATCGCCGCGGCCGAGGATGTAGTCACACACCAGCTGGGCCTCGACCAGGTCGAGCACCACCAGGTAGGTGCCGGCGAAGGACGACGTGGCCAGGGTCTCCTCGTGTTTCACCTTGCCGTGAATGATCGAGGTGAAGGCGTGCTTCTTGTGCTTCTCCACTGTGTTCCACACCTTCGAGACCCAGGGGCAGGTGGTGTCGACGATGTGACAGCCGCGCTCATTCAGCAGCTGCATTTCCTGAACCGTGGCTCCGAAGGCCGGAAGGATCACCACATCGCCCTGTCCGACGTCGGAGAAATCCTTCACTCCGCCATCCACCGGGATGAACAGCACGTCCATCTTCCGCAGATGATCATTCACCGAAGGGTTGTGAATGATCTCGTTGGTGATCCAGATGCGCTCGGTCGGGTAATGGCGCCGGGTTTCGTAGGCCATCGCCACAGCCCGTTCCACCCCCCAGCAGAAGCCGAAGGCCTCCGCCAGGCGCACCGTCAGTCGGCCATGGCGCAGCTCGTAGCCGTTTTCGCGGATGCTGGCCACCAGATCGCTCTGGTAGGCCTCCTCGAGGCTCCCGGCCACCTCGTCGGCGCGTCCGAAACCGCGGCGGTTGTAGCGCTCCGAATGGTGCAGAGAGCGCTTGAAGGCCCGGGTATCCACGGCGCGATCGCAGGGGCTTCTGACTCTATGGGGCTTCCGGCATGCCCGCCGGTCCCTGGGGTTCCACGCTCGCCAGCCCCCCCCAATACACCCCCTCGGCCTCGAAGCGATAGCGGCAGGGCAGCACCTCCACGCCTGCGGCCATGGCGGCCCGGAACAGCCTGCCGTAGCGGGGATCGGCGCTGTCACCCGGCGCGAAGCGGCTCACATCGTCCCGGCTGAGGCAGGGAAGGAGCACAGCCCTGCTTTCGGGCACCAGTGCCGTCAGTTCCTCCAGGTGTTTCTGTCCCCGTTCGGTCACGGTGTCGGGAAACAGCGCCAGATCGCCGAGCGTCCAGGTGGTGTTCTTCACTTCCACATAGATCGGTCGCGGGTCCGGCGCCTCGGCGGTCGGGGTGAGCAGCAGGTCGATGCGGCTGCGCCGACCGACGCCATAGGGAACCTCGGCCCTGATCCTGGCGATCGGCCCCAGCCAGGGCTCGAGCAGGCCGGCTTCGATCGTGGCCCGCACCAGGCGATTCGGCAGGGCCGTGTTCACGCCCACCCAGCAGGCCCGCCCATCGCTGCCGGTGGTTTCGGCCTGTTCCCAGGTCCAGGCCAGCTTGCGGGTGGGGGAGGGGGCATGGCGCAACCGCACCCGTCCGCCCGGATGCAGGACCCCGGTCATCGGGCCGGTGTTGGCGCAGTGCACGGTCACCACCTCGCCATCCGCGAGTTCCACGTCCGCGAGAAAGCGCTTGTAGCGGCGCAGCAGCACCCCTTCCACCAGGGGCCCCATCGGCAGGACAGGCGCCGCCGCATCGCTTCCCCCCGGAGAGGGGAGTGGGGCTGTGGTCATGGCACCGGTGGGCGGGGCCTCCCATGGTGCCTTCGAGCGGCCAGGCGCCCGGGGGCTGTGGTCGGAGGCGCGGGAGAATGCCCGTTCCTGATGTCCCGTGGATGGCGTTGTTGATGGCCCAGGCTGTGACGAGGTCGGCATGACCCAGTCCCTGCGCCGCATCGCCCTGGTGGTGAGCGTCGCCACGCTGCTCAGCAAGCTGGCCGGCCTGGTGCGACAGCAGGTGATCGCCGCTGCCTTCGGGGTGGGCATCGCGTATGACGCCTACAACTACGCCTACGTGCTGCCGGGCTTTCTGCTGATCCTGCTCGGTGGCATCAACGGGCCGTTCCACAGCGCCATGGTCGGCGCGCTGGCGCGCCGCAGCCGTGAGGAGGGGGCCCATGTGCTCGCCGCCATCAACACGCTGGTGGGGGCCGCCCTGCTGGTGGTCACCCTGGCCCTCGTGCTGGCCGCTGATCCCCTGATCACCCTGGTGGGACCCGGCCTCGATGCCGAACGCCATGCCATTGCCGTCGTCGAGCTGCGCTGGATGGCGCCGATGGCCCTGTTCGCCGGCCTGATCGGTCTCGGTTTCGGTGCCCTCAATGCCGCCGACGAATACTGGATCCCTTCGGTCAGCCCGCTGCTCTCCAGTCTGGCGGTGATCGCCGGTCTCGGTCTGCTCTGGTGGCAGCAGGGCGCCGCGATCGCCACCCCGGCCCTGGCCCTGCTCGGGGGGGTGGTGCTGGCCGGCAGTACGACCCTCGGGGCTGTCCTCCAGTGGCTCGTGCAGTTGCCGGCCCTGGCCCGGCAGGGGCTGAATCGGATGAAGCTGGTCTGGGACTGGCGCCATCCCGGCGTTCAGGAGGTGCTCAGGGTGATGGGGCCGGCGACCCTGTCGTCGGGAATGCTGCAGATCAATGTCTTCACGGATCTGTTCTTCGCTTCCGGCATCGTCGGGGCGGCCGCCGGTCTCGGGTACGCCAACCTCCTGGTGCAGACCCCGCTCGGCCTGGTCTCCAACGCCCTGCTGGTGCCGCTGCTGCCCGTCTTCTCACGCCTCACCGCTCGGGAGGATCGCCCGGAGCTGGTGGCCCGCATCCGCCAGGGACTGATGCTCTCCAGCGCCTGCATGCTGCCGCTCGGAGCGCTGATGGTGGGACTGGCGGATCCCCTGGTGGCCCTGGTTTATGAGCGTGGAGCCTTCGATCATCAGGCGGCCCATCGCGTCGGTGCCCTGCTGATGGCTTACGGCCTCGGCATGCCGGCCTATCTCGGGCGGGATGTGCTGGTGCGCGTCTTCTATGCCCTCGGGGATGGCACCACCCCGTTCCGTTGTTCGATGGCCGGCATCGGCTTCAATGCCCTCTTCGACTGGTTGCTGGTCGGGGCCCCCACGCCCTGGGGACAGAAGCTTCCGGCTCTTGATTTCGGTGCCCCCGGGCTGGTGCTGGCCACGGTGCTGGTCAATCTGCTCACGTGCCTGGCGCTGCTGCTGGCCCTCAGGCGGCGGCTCGGCGGCTTGCCTCTGATGCACTGGTTCCGGGATACCCTGCGCCTCTTCGGAGCCGCCGTCGTGATGGCGGCGGTGGCCTGGTCGACCAGCTGGAGTCTGGGCCGGCCCGGCTCCCTGCTGCAGCCGCTGCTGCCTCAGGGCGGGGGCACGGCAGACCCGGGCCGCGGCGGTGGTTGGCTGCAGGCCTTGAGCGGCCTGAGCCTCGAGCTGCTCCTCGGGGGTGGCCTGGCGGTCGCCGTTTACTGGCTGCTGGCGCGGTTGTCGCGGGTCCCGGAGGCGAATCAGCTGTTTGCGCTCGTGCTCGATCGGCTGCCGGGGCGGCGCCGTCAGAACGGTCGGGCTGGCGGTGGCGGCTCCTGAGGACGGGCCGGGGCGATCGGTTCGCTCTCTGTCTCAGCGCTGCCGTCGGCTGGCCTTCCATCCTCAGCGCGGCGATGGCGCCTGCTCAGGGGAGCCGCACCTGTCGCTCCTCGCGCACCTGCAGGGGGACTTCCAGGTGGCTGCGACCCACCATCTGGGGGCCATCGACCGAGAGGATCCGCGCCTCGATGCCAAAATCCTTGAAGGCGGTCTCCAGCTCCTGGATCAGGGCCTTCTCGACCTGCACCTCGGGATCAACGACCTTCCCGATCAGGCGACTGCCCAGGGGCCCGATCCGCTGCCGGACCACATCGCGGGCATTGGTGATCTCAATGATCAGCACGTGGCCCAGGCAGCATGGTGTCACCCTATCGGTCCGGCTCGGTGCCGCCAACAGACGCTGAGGCGCCGACGGCCCTCCATCGCTGGGTCCGTGACGGCCCGCCTGCTCAGGCCAGCTCCTCCAGCAGTTCCTCCAGATCCCGCAACTGGCCGCTCGGAAGCAGGCGTGCCAGGGGGAGCCGGGTGGCGCCGCCGCCGATCGGCACCTGCACCGCCTCCAGCGACTGGCGGGCGCAGATCGCCGCACCCTGATCGAGACGTGCGGCACATTCGATCGCCAGGGTTTCGGCCAGGCCCGCATCCCCCAGATAGAGATGCCAGCTGGCCACCTGCAGATACAGCCGATCGGCGATGGCGTGGCTGAGGCTTTCGATGGCGGCGGCGTTCAGGGTCATGGCGTCGGAGGGGGCTCTGGGGCGGTTGCAGGGCGCTGGATCACCACCACGGCCAGGTGAATCGCCAGGACGATTCCCCAGGCCAGGGTGACCAGCCGCAGCTGGGGCCAGGGGTGGCGCATCTCCTGCACGAACCACAGGCCGCTGTTGAGGGCTGCGAACACCATGGCGTGCAGCACCAGATTCACAATCCGTGAGAAGTGGCGATAGGTGGGGTCGGCGGGATCGGCGGGGCCGTACCAGCGGATCGGCATGGGCTCAGGGCCGCGGACGGGATCGGAGGAGCTGATCCGATTGTGGAGCCTGGCTGGGGTGGAGGGGGGGAGTTGACGGATGGGCCCTCCGTGAGGTCACAATGGATTCATGCGCTTGTAGCTCAGCGGATTAGAGCATCTGACTACGGATCAGAGGGTCGGGAGTTCGAATCTCTCCAGGCGCGCTTTCAGAAACCCCCCGGTGATTCATCGGGGGGTTTTTCATGGACAGCCCTCCTGGCGGGTCCTTGTGGTTCCGGCGCGCTCCGGGCGCTTCCTCATCGGCGCTGATCAGCCCTTGCAGGCCCGGGGCCTCGGCGTTGCCGGGGCATGGCCCTCAAGGGCAGAGGCCCCCCCGGCTCGCAGCGCTCCGCGGGCTCCGCTGGAGGTCAGACCCTTCGCTCAGGGCGGTGGATGAGCCGCGCAAGGCGCGGCGAGAGCATTCCTGACCCTTGGTCTTTACGATCAGACCATCTGATGTCCGGTTCCGATATCCATGGCGGAGAGCTCCTCCCTGGCCCACCAGCGTTCGATCGATGCTTCTCTGGCCAGCAGTGATCCGGCGATCGCCGCCCTGATCGGCAAGGAGCTTCAGCGTCAGCAGAGTCACCTGGAGCTGATCGCCAGCGAGAACTTCACCTCCCGGGCCGTGATGGAAGCCCAGGGCTCGGTGCTCACCAACAAGTACGCCGAGGGGCTGCCCAGCAAGCGCTACTACGGCGGTTGTGAGCATGTCGATGCGATCGAGGAGCTGGCGATCGAGCGCGCCAAGGAGCTGTTCGGGGCTGCCTGGGCGAACGTGCAGCCCCACAGCGGCGCCCAGGCCAACTTCGCCGTGTTCCTGGCGCTGCTCCAGCCCGGCGACACGATCATGGGCATGGATCTCAGCCATGGCGGTCACCTGACCCACGGCTCGCCGGTGAATGTGAGCGGGAAGTGGTTCAAGGTCGTTCAGTACGGCGTCGACCCTGAAACGCAGCAGCTCAATTTTGAGAGCATCCGCAAGCTGGCCCTGGAGCACAGACCGAAGCTGATCGTCTGCGGGTACTCCGCCTACCCGCGCACGATCGATTTCCAGGCCTTCCGCGCCATCGCCGACGAGGTCGGTGCCTACCTGCTGGCTGACATGGCCCACATCGCCGGCCTGGTGGCCGCCGGTGTCCATCCCAGCCCGATCCCCCATTGCGATGTGGTCACCACCACCACCCACAAGACGCTGCGGGGGCCCCGCGGGGGCCTGATCCTCTGCCGCGATGCCGAGTTCGCCCGTCAGTTCGACAAGGCGGTCTTCCCCGGCAGTCAGGGGGGGCCCCTGGAGCATGTGATCGCCGCCAAGGCGGTGGCCTTCGGCGAAGCGCTGCAACCGTCATTCGGCCGCTACTGCCGTCAGGTGGTGAGCAATGCCCAGGCGCTGGCGAGCCGCATTCAGCAGCGCGGCATCGCGGTCGTCAGCGGTGGCACGGACAATCATCTGGTGCTGCTGGATCTCCGTTCGATCGGGATGACCGGCAAGGTCGCGGATCTGTTGGTCAGCGATGTGAACATCACCGCCAACAAGAACACCGTTCCCTTCGATCCGCAGTCCCCGTTTGTCACCAGCGGCCTGCGCCTGGGTACCGCCGCCCTCACCACCCGTGGCTTCGATGAGGAGGCCTTTGCGGAGGTGGCGGATGTGATCGCCGATCGTCTGCTCAATCCCGAGGACTCCACGATCGAGCAGCGTTGTCGCGAACGGGTCGCGACCCTGGCCGAGCGCTTCCCGTTGTATGAGGCCGAGCGTGTACTGGAGAACGTTTGAGAAGGTTTTTCGCCGTTTAAGGTCATGCCATCGGGCCTGTTGACGTGAACCTCGCCCACAGTCCCAACGCTGCTGCCCTGCTCACCGGTGCGGTCGCCACCCTGATCACGGCCCTGGTGGTGCCTCTGGTGCGTTGGGCGGGGTTGCACTGGGGGGTGATCGATCGCCCCGATGAGCGCAAGCAGCACTCGGTGCCGATGGTGCGTCTCGGTGGCATCGGCATCGTCGTCGGTTTCAGCCTGGCGCTGATGGTCACCTGGCGGCTGGGGGGGTTCGCCGAGCTGCCTCCGGAGAAGGATCAGCTGATCTGGACCACCCTCGCCGGGGCCCTCTGCTACTTCGTCATCGGCCTGGCCGATGATCTCTTCGCGTTACCGCCTCTGCCGCGGCTGGGTGGTCAGCTGGCGGTCGCGATGGCCGTCTGGAGCCAGGGCGTGCGGATCGGCAGCCTGGACCTGCCGGCGGAATGGTTCGGTGTTCATTCGCCCTCCCTGCCGTTGCCGCCCGTGCTCAGCCTGCTGGCCACTGTGGTCTGGCTTGTGGGAATCACGAATGCGATCAACTGGCTGGATGGCCTCGATGGCCTGGCGGCCGGCGTCAGCGGCATCGCCGCCGCTGGACTGCTCTCGGTCAGCTTCAGCCTCAGTCAGCCTGCCGCCGGTCTTCTGGCGGCCGCGCTGGCGGGCGCCTGTCTCGGATTCCTGCGCCACAACTTCAATCCGGCGCGGATCTTCATGGGCGACGGCGGCTCCTACTTCCTCGGTTTCTCGCTGGCGGCGATCAGCATCGTCGGTCCCGCCAAGGCGCTCACCAGCGTCAGCCTGCTGCTGCCGCTGTTGATCCTGTCCCTGCCGGTGGTCGACATGTCAGCGGTGATCATGGGCCGCCTGAGCGCCGGTCGTTCACCCTTCTATCCCGACCGTCGCCATCTGCATCATCGCCTGCTCCGTGCCGGGTTCAGCCATCGCCGCACCGTGGCGCTGATCTACGCGTTCACCCAGTCGCTCGCTGCCCTGGCCCTGGTGGTGGCCGATGCTGAAAATCGCTTTCTCTGGCTGGCTCTGGCCACGGCGATCCTGATTGCCGTCCTTGTGATCGCCCGGCGCCGGATTCAGAACGAACACCGCCGCTCTGAGGACGCTTGAAGCAGGCTGAACTCCTCTGCATCGGCACCGAGCTCCTCCTCGGTGACATCGTCAACGGCAATGCCTGCTGGCTGGCTCAGCAGCTGGCTGCGCTCGGATTGGCCCATCATCGACAGGGGGTGGTGGGCGACAACCGGGAGCGTCTGATGGCCGCCCTGCGCGAGGCCGCGGCCCGCTGCGATGTCCTGATCACCACCGGAGGCCTCGGTCCCACTCCCGATGACCTCACCACCGAGGCGGTGGCGGCGGCCTTCGGGGGGCAGCTGAGCGAGAGGGCCGAGGTCTGGGAGGACATCCAGGCCAAGGCTGCCAGCCGCGGCCGTCAGCCCGCCCCTTCCACCCGCCGTCAGGCGCTGTTGCCGGTGGGTGCTCAGGTGTTGCCCAATCCCACCGGCACCGCCCCCGGCATGATCTGGCGTCCGGATGCGCGGTCGTTGCCCTTCCCGATCCGTGAGGGTTTCACTGTGCTCACCTTCCCGGGGGTGCCCGCTGAAATGAAGGCGATGTGGCAGGCCACGGCCGCGCCCTGGCTGCTGGCGCAGGGAGTGGCGGAGGGCGGGCTCTTCAGTCGACGGCTGCGTTTCTGGGGCCTCGGTGAATCCACCCTGGCTGAGCAGGTGGCCGATCTCCTGGAGGGCACCAATCCCACCGTCGCTCCCTATGCCGGTGCCGGTGAGGTGATCCTCCGGCTCACCGCCCGCGCCGCCGATGCGGACCAGGCCCGGGCCCTGCTCGATCCCCTGGAGGCAGAGCTGCGGGCGCGCACAGCACCCCATGGCTATGGCGTCGATGATCAATCGCTGGCTTCGGTGGTGCTCGATCAGCTGCGGCGACGGGGGGAAACGCTGGCTGTTGCCGAAAGCTGCACCGGTGGTGGCCTTGGGGCTGCCCTGGCGGCCGTCCCCGGGGCTTCCGATGTCTTCCTCGGTGGTGTGATCTCCTACGCCAATGCCGTCAAACGCGATCTGCTGGGGGTCCCGGATGACCTGCTGGAGACCCATGGTGCCGTCAGTGATCCGGTGGCGATCGCGATGGCGGAGGGGGTGCGTCGTCTCACCGGCAGCAGCTGGTCTGTGGCGGTCACCGGCGTCGCCGGCCCCGGGGGGGGCAGCGCCGCCAAGCCGGTGGGATTGGTCCACATCGCCGTGGTCGGTCCGCACGGGGCCCACAGCTCCGGCGTGCGCTTCGGTGACAGCCGTGGAAGGGGCTGGATCCAGCTGCTCACGGTCGGTGAGGCTCTGAATCGCCTCCGTCTGGACCTCACCCCTTTACGCTGACCGGTCAGTGTTTCCTGCTGTTCCTTGAGCGCCGCCACCCTTTACGACAAGGTCTGGGAGCTGCATCGCGTGGCGGATCTCCCGGGCGGTGGCACCCAGCTGTTCATCGGTCTGCACCTGATCCATGAGGTGACCAGTCCCCAGGCCTTCGCTGCTCTGAAGGATCTGGGTCTGGGTGTGCGTCATCCGGAGCGCACGGTGGCGACCGTTGATCACATCGTGCCGACGGTGTCCCAGGAGCGTCCCTTCGTTGATCCCCTGGCCGAGGAGATGCTCTCCACCCTGGAGCGCAACTGCGCTGACCATGGCATCCGCCTGCATGGCCTCGGCAGTGGTCGTCAGGGCATCGTGCATGTGATCGCCCCGGAGCTGGGTCTCACCCAGCCCGGCATGACCGTCGCCTGCGGCGATTCCCACACCTCCACCCACGGGGCCTTCGGGGCGATCGCCTTCGGGATCGGCACCAGCCAGGTGCGTGATGTGCTGGCCAGTCAGAGCCTGGCGATGGGCAAGCTCAAGGTGCGGCGCGTCTGGGTGGATGGCCAACTGCAGCAGGGCGTCTACGCCAAGGACCTGGTGCTGCATGTGATCCGCCGGTTGGGCGTGTAGGGCGGTGTGGGCTACGCCTACGAATTCGCCGGCCCGGCGATTGCGGCCCTGTCGATGGAGGAGCGCATGACCCTCTGCAACATGGCGATCGAGGGTGGGGCCCGCTGCGGTTATGTTAATCCCGACCAGGTCACCTTCGACTACCTCCAGGGTCGGCCCCATGCCCCCACCGGCGAGGCCTGGGAGCGGGCCGTGAGCTGGTGGCGCAGCCTCGCCAGCGGTCCTGATGCCGTCTTCGACGACGAGGTGCGTTTCGATGCCGCCACGATTGCTCCCACGATCACCTGGGGCATCACCCCCGGGCAGGGCATCGGCATTGATGAAGCGATTCCGACCCTGGAGCAGACCGAGCCCGATGAGCGTCCGATCGCTGAGGAGGCGTATCGCTACATGGACCTCCAGCCCGGAGCCCCGATCGCCGGGACACCGGTGGATGTCTGCTTCATCGGCAGTTGCACCAACGGTCGCCTCAGTGATCTGCAGGCCGCGGCTGCGGTGGCGAAGGGTCGCCATGTCGCGGCCGGCATCAAGGCGTTCGTGGTGCCCGGCAGCGAGCAGGTGGCGGCCGAGGCGGAAGCGGAAGGCCTCGATCGGATCTTTCTGCAGGCGGGCTTTGAATGGCGGCAGCCGGGGTGTTCGATGTGCCTGGCGATGAACCCTGATCGTCTTGAGGGTCGCCAGATCAGTGCCAGCTCCAGCAACCGGAACTTCAAGGGCCGCCAGGGTTCCGCCAGCGGCCGCACCCTGCTGATGAGTCCGGCGATGGTGGCGGCGGCCGCCATCCATGGTCGGGTCACGGATGTGCGCCCCCTTCTGGCGGCTGTCTGACACCGAAGCACGCCAGCTTCAGCTCCTGGGCTGGGGCTGATCCGCCGCCTTCCCTTTCGTTGTTTCTCCTTCTGACGTCCTGGTCATGTCGGCTCCGTCCAGCAGCACTCCCTTCCCTTCCGGCCCGGTGCTTCATGTCGCGGGCACCACGGTGGTGCTGCGCGGCGATGACATCGACACCGATCGGATCATCCCGGCCCGCTTTCTCAAGTGCGTCACCTTCGAGGCCCTGGGGCCGGCCGCCTTCGCTGACGACCGCGCTGAGCTGGCGGGCAGCGCATCCGGGCCCCATCCGTTTGATCGCCCGGAGCATGCAGGGGCCCGTCTGCTGCTGGTGAACCGCAACTTCGGGTGTGGTTCCAGCCGTGAGCATGCCCCCCAGGCGTTGATGCGCTGGGGGATCCGTGCCGTGGTGGGTGAGAGCTTCGCTGAGATCTTCTACGGCAATTGCCTGGCCCTCGGCATCCCCTGCCTCACCGCCGACCACGACACCATGCTTGCCATCCAGCAGGCGGCTGAGGCTGATCCTGCCCGTTGCTTCAGCGTTGATGTGGCGTCGGCCACCCTGGCTGCAGGTGAGCAGAGCTGGCGGCTGGAGCTCCAGCCGGGCCCGCGCCAGATGCTGGCCACCGGTCAGTGGGATGCCACCGGTCAGCTTCTGTCCCAGGACCCGGCCCTCGTCGCGACGGCCTCGCGGTTGCCTTACCTGCGCAGCTTTGCCGCCTGAGGCGCCGGCATCCTCCGGCCCTCCGCTGGCCCCGTGGGTGCAGGATCAGAGATACCGGCGCGCCGGTGAGGTGGGCAGCGTCGGTTCGTAGGGAACGAAGGGCAGGCCGGTGCCCTGGAAGTTGAAGTCATTCAACTTGATGCGTACGCCGCCGAGTTTTTCGTAGGGGTTATAGAAGACACCGATTTCATAGGCCCGTTGCTGCCAGCGCAATTCGACGTAGGAATTGGTGACTTCGCCATAGTTGCTGGAGTTGGGGTCGACGTTGAAACCGACGCCACCGCTGAAGAGCAGCGGGCCGGCGATCTGCTGTGTCAGCCCGAAGTTGAGGGTGCCCAGATCGACCGCCCGATCAAGGCCGAGCGGGCTCAGGCCTTGTCTGAGTGTGCCGCCGCCGGTGATGGTGAGCTGGGTGTAATCCAGGAATGGTTTCTGGAAATGACCGAGTGTCAGTGTCGGACCGCCGGTGAGGCTGAGGGTGTTCTGGTAGGTGCCGTCGCCGTAGGCGGCGACGGTGGCCGTGAGATTGGCGGCCAGGCTCAGCCCGGGGGTGATCGGAACGGCGGAATGGCGGTAGGCCTGATCCCGGGTCAGCGGCAGCGGCGTGCCTGTCCAGAGCGGGAGGCTGGCATTGAGGGAGCCGATCAGGTTGCCACGCCAGTAGGAGGCGAGATTGGTGGGGACATTGGTCGGTGAGTAGGAGGTGGCCTGGAAATTACCGGCGCCCAGTTTCCAGAAATAGTTGCTGCTGAGCTTGCCCCAGTTCGGCAGGTTGCCGGTGTCTTCCAGCGAGATTCCGTAGGCGGCGTAGACATCCTGTTGGCCCAGGGTGCCGTTCCAGGTGCGATAGCGGTAGGCCCCGAACGCCCGCAGGGTGCTCGTGCCCACCAGAGGCAGGGTGACCTCCCGGCTCAGGTCGGCCCAGCTGCGGGTGCCGGCTGGGATGTGCTCCGGGTTGAGGGTGGACATGTCCAGCGTGCCGTTGAGCTGGAATCCGGCCAGTGGTGTTCGCAGCTTCGCCACCAGGCCGAAGAGGTCGGAGGTCTGGGTGGGCTGGGTGACGGTCGGGGCATCGGGCGTCTGGCCCGGCAGCGGGTAGCTGTTGGTGACCCCGTCGATCGCCCGCTGGATCAGGAGCTGGGGTTGCACGTCAAGGCTGCCGCTGTTGCCGAAGCGCAGGGATGGGAGCTCATAGCCGACGAAGGCACCGTTGCGGTCGCGGCTGTCGATGTTCAGGGACCAGCGGCTGCCGATCACCTGGCTGCGGATCTTGGTGCGGCTCACGACCGGAATCGGCAGGCGTTCATCCAGCACCAGCCGGTTGCGGCGCGCCTTGATGATCGTTTGTCGCTTGGCGTTCTGGGTGACGGTCACCCCTTCGGCATCCATCCACGACTGGGCCGGGGTGAAGGGATCGTTGGTCATGGCGGCGCGGTCGGCGCGCAGGGCCGTGGGGGTGATCTCCATGCGGCTGGCCTGAAAACGCCAGCGGCTGATCGTGCCCCGCACCAGATCCTGATTGCCGACGGTGGTCAGGGACTGGAGCTGGATCGGCCGGACGGTGCCGAACTGATTGACGGTGTCGGGGGTGGTGATCTGTCGGGGGAAGCCAAACCGTTGTTCCGAGATCAGGCTCTGCTCGAAGCTGATGTCGTCGACCCGTTGATCGAGCCGGGCAATCGCCTGCTCCCGTTCCTGTTCCTGCCGTTGCGCCAGGCTCCAGGCCGATTCACCAGGCCTGGCCTCCGGAGCGTTCCGGCGCCGTTCGCTCGGGCGATCCGCGTCTGCGGTCGTCGGCGCCTCTCCCATGGCCGTGGCTTCCAGCGCGGCGGCCAGGGTGTCGGCACGAAGGCGATCGTTGGCGGGGGCCCCGGGGCATCCCTGGGCCGGCGGCACCTGCACGCGCGGGCGGGCGGGCTCGGCCTGCCCGAAGCGGTAGCGCAGACCCAGCAGGTAGGCGTTGCTTCCTTCCCGCACGCCGCTGTAGGTGCCATAGGCGCCGGATCGGTGATGGATGCGCCCCACGGCCGACCATTGCGGCGACATCAGCGCTTCCACTTCAAACGCCAGATAGTTCAGGAACGTGGAGGACTTTTCTCGGTAGGTGCGTTCGTAATTGCTGGAGGAGGTGAGCAGGCTCACCCCTTCGACGGCGAAGACGTTCAGCCAGGGCTGCAGCCAGATCCGCAGGCCGAGGCCGCCGGTGATTTCACCGAAGCTCTGGGCCGGGGTCTCGGCATAGGGCACCGCCTGGTTGTAAGCACCACCGGCCTGGGCCTGGGCGGCATGACCCATCAGGGTGGTGTCCCATTCGAGGCTGAAGGGTCCGCCATCGAGCAGACGCCGCTGCAGGCCGATCCCAGCGAGGTATTCCGGTCGCAGCCGACCCTGGAGCTTGAAGGTGTCGCCGAAGTTGGTGTCGATCATCTGCCCGCCCCAGACGGTGGCGGACCAGGGGAAGGGACGCCATTGCGGCAGTGGTGGTAGCAGGGGGGAGCAGGCCAGGGACTGCGGTGCCGTCAGCGGGATGGAGGGCAGGGCTTCGAGGTTGAAATCGGTGCCGCTGCCGTCGAGATCGAGGATTCCGTAGACGTCCTCGATCTCTCCGACGCCTTCACTGAGGCTGTAGCGGAGCCGGCTGGCCTGCAGATACTGCTGGCCGCGCTGAAAGCGCACCCGGCCGCTGGCCAGCAGGGTGCGGCTGCTGGCATCGAATTCGAGCCGATCGCTCAGCAGTCGTCCACCGGCGAGGACGATCATCACGTTGCCGCTGGCCACGAAGCGCTGGCTCTGGGCGTCGAACTCCTGGTGGTTGGCGCTCAGCAGGAGCTCTTCCGGCAAGAGCCCGAAGCCCGAGGCCGAGGCTTCCGCCCCAGCCAGGCCTGCAACCACAGGCACAGCTGCTGACAGGGGTTGAGCCGCAGGAAACCCAGGCCTGGCCAACAGCGGCTGCGGTGATTCTTCGCGCGTGCTGGCCGCGCGATGGCCTGGAACCGTTGAAAACGTCCCCGGCAACGTCACCGTCGGACGTTGAGGGGCTGGAAGCAGAATCGATGACGGTGCTGAAGCCCCTGGCGACCGGGGCATGGAAGATCCCGGCGACGGCAGGACTTCAGCTGCTGGTGTCGGTGACGGGACCAGGGCGAGGCCCCGGGAGACCATGTCGGGATCGGATGGCTGGTTTTCAGCCCGTCCGGAGATCGGAATGGTCGATGCCACGACCAGACCTCCCAGGATCGGTGCCGCCAGCACCCCCTGATTCAGCCGTTGGCGCAGTCGCAGCGCCCGGGACGACAACCTGATTCCCAACGGTTGGCTCGTCCCTTTGACGACAGTGGCGCAGATCCTGCCATGGGAGCCGCTGTGAACCGTCCGGGCAGGGACGGTTGAGACAGCGGGGGGAGATCACCGGAGGAAATTCAGTCCTCGAGATCCTTGCGGCTGGGGGTGCGGCTGGGATCGCTGGCCAGGAAGCCGAACACGAAGATCCCGATGAAGAAGAAGACGACGGAATAAACCGAGATCTTGAGGGCAAGCATGGACGACCCGGTGGCAGCCGCATCATCCTATGGGTCCTGGCAGGCCAGCCAAGATGCCGAAGGCCCTTGAGGCGGTACTTCGCCCGCGGATTGAAACGTTTCAGTCACGTTCGCGGCTGGATCTGCAGCCCCTCTGGCGCTGCCTCCACCCTGATGGTGCCTGGGCTCCGGCCCTTGCGCACCCCTGGGGTGCGCAGCATCGGCCCGAGTGGGCAGCCCGCGGTCTGATCATCGGTGCCCGCGGGGGACAGTGGCGGCAGCTTCGGCTCACCCTGCACTGTCCGCCGGCCTGGAGGCAGCGCTATGGTCACGATCCCAGGCCCGGGGCGCGGCTCGTGCTGCTCTGGTGGGCGGATCTGGTCGAGCTGCGGGTGGATGCCGAGCTCGTCCATCGCGGCGACCTCTTCGACAGTGCCTGCCGCTGGCTCCTGCCCGCACGCTGGTGGCAGGGCCAGCCCCTGGCGCTGGATCTGCGGCTGCGCAGCCCCCTGCATGACGATGCCGCCCTGATTCACAGCCTGGTGGAGCTCGATCCGCCGCCGGGTGCCGATCCCGACGGTCTGGCCCTGGCCACCGCTCTGTCCCTGCTCCAGGAACGGCTGCTGGCCCAGCCCCCCGCCCAGCGTCAACGCGCCCACGAGGCGCTGGTGACGGCACTGGCCTCCGCGGCGGCCTCCGACGCCGCGGCGCTGCCTGATGCCGATGGTCTGCGCGCCACCCTCGAGGTGTTGCAGCAGCAGGGGGTGCTGCCTGGCCCCAGCGGTCGTTTTCAGGTGCTGGGTCACGCCCATCTCGATCTCGCCTGGCTCTGGCCGGTGGCTGACACCTGGGACGCGGCTGAGCGCACCTTCACCTCGGTGCTCAACCTGATGGAACGCTTCGAGGAGCTTCATTTCGGCCATTCCACCCCGGCGCTTCAGGCCTGGCTGGAGGTCTGCCGTCCCGCCCTGTACGCCCGGATCCGCACGGCGATGCGCGCCGGTCGCTGGGAGCCCCTCGGCGGACCCTGGGTTGAGAGCGATTGCCTGCTGATCAGCACGTTGTCGCTGTTGCGGCAGTTTCAGGAGGGGCAGCACTACAGCCACGAGCGCTTCCCGGAGTGGGAGCACAACCTCTGCTGGCTCCCCGACAGCTTCGGGTTCGGTGCGGGCCTGCCGGCGGTGGCGGCGGCCACGGGGGTGCGCTGGTTCTGCACCCACAAGCTCGCCTGGAATGCCGACCATCCCTTCCCCCATGCGCTGTTCCGCTGGCGCAGTCGCGGTGGTGAGGAGGTCCTGGCTCTGATGAACGGGCCGATCGGGGTCTCGGGTGATCCCCTGGCGATGGAGCGTCATCGGCTGGCCTGGCAGCGGCAGACCGGTCTGGAGGAGGCTCTCTGGTTGCCAGGGGTCGGCGACCATGGCGGCGGCCCGACGGCCGAGATGCTGCTGCAGCTGCGGCAGTGGCAGCAGCGGCCCGAGACGGCACCGCAGCGGCACGGCACTCTCCGGGACCATCTGGCGCGACTGGAACCGCAGGCCGGACACTGGCCCGTCTGGCGCGATGAGCTCTATCTGGAGCTGCATCGCGGCTGTGCCACCACCCGGCCCGATCAGAAGCGCCACAACCGCACCCTGGAGCGGTTGCTGCGGGAGGCGGAGCTGGCCCGGGCGCTGCAGACGCTCTTCGGTGGGCCGCTGGCCGCGGCGATGGATCCCCTGCCGTGGCGCACCCTGCTGTTTCAGCAGTTTCATGACATCCTTCCCGGCACCTCGATTCCCGAGGTGTTTGAGCAGGCAGAACCGGAATGGCGGCGGGCGCGACGGCAGGCCTGCCAGGCCAGGGATCAGGCCCTGCAGGACTGGCTGGCGTCGACCGAACCGGACGCTCTCGCGGACGGTGGCCGGTCGTCGTCGTCGTCCTGGTGGCTGGTGCAACTGCAGCCCCTGCACCGCCGGGCCCCATCCCTGCGGTTGCCGTCCGGCTCCTGGTGTCTGGGTGATCAGCCGCTGGCCAGCCAGCCAGCCGCTGGCGGTGGGCAGTGGGTGCAGCTGCCGGATCTGTCGGGGGTGGGGGCCTGGTCCCTGCAGCGCCGCAACCTCACAGCTGCTCCGGCGCTGGCCCCGGATCAGCGCCAACCGGCTGAGGTGGTCGATCCGGTGCGATGGCAGTCAGAAGATCACGGCCATGGGCGTGGCCGTGGCCAGGCCTGGCGCTGGAGCAACGGCAGCCTCAGCGCCCTGATCACAGCCGATGGCCTGGCGCAGCTCTGGGATGGTGATCGGGTGCCCCAGCTTGCCGCTCCCCTGGATCTGCTCCGATTCCGCGATGCGGGCGAGTACTGGGATGCCTGGGATCTGGCGGCGAACTACCGCGAGCATCCCCTGCCCGTGGTCTGGGAGGGAGGGATGGAGATGGTGGCCGGAGGTCCGCTGCTGCTCCAGGCCTGCCGGCGGGGGCGGATCGGTGCCAGTCCCTTCCGGCTGGATCTGCGTCTGAGGGCGGCCAGCCCCTGGCTGGAGGTGACCCTGGCGATCGACTGGCAGCAGCGCCATGAGCTGCTGCGACTGGAGTGTCCCCTGGCCCGGTGTTCGCGACGGATCGCCGCCGACACCACCGGTGGGGTGATCGAGCGCCCGGCGGAGGCGCTCCTGCCGCGTGAGCGCAGCCGCTGGGAGGTGACGGCGATCAGCTGGGTGGCCAGCCAGGCCGATCGCGGGGGCCTGGCGCTGCTGCTGGATGGCCCCCAGGGCGTGGATGGAACGCCGGAACGGCTCGGGGTGTCGTTGCTGCGGGGCCCCACCTGGCCCGATCCTCAGGCCGATAACGGTCGGCAGCGCCTGCGGCTGGCCCTGATGCCCTGCCGACGCGGTTGGCGCCAGGATCAGGTGACCGCTGCGGCTCAGGCCTTCCGCGAACCCCTCTGGTGCCGGCCGCAGCAGAGCGCCTGCCCGGCGCCCGGGACGTCGGTGGATCTGCGGAGGTCAGCTCCGGGGACGGTCGTTCTGGAGGCGTTGCCCCCTGGGCTGCAGCTGCTGCGGCTGGTGCCGGACCCTGAGCCGGGTGTGGTTCGGATCGCCCTTCAGAACCTGACACCGATGCGGCAGCTCTTTGATCCAGGCCCGGCCTGGCAACGGCTGGAGCGCCTCGATGGCCTCGATCAGAGCCTGGAGCGGCAGGACCAGCCGTCGGACCGGTCCCGGGCTCAGTCGATGGGTCCAGGAGATGCCCGGTCGGACGCTTCAGGAGCGGCGCCTGCGGAACTCAGACCCTGGCAGCTGGGGTTCTGGCGATTGCGCGCTCAGTCGTCGTGATCATCGAAGGGGTCGGTGAGGCCCTTCGACGGCGGGCCGAAGGCGGTGTAGACCCCGAAGCCGGTGAGGGCGAGAAGCACCGCCAGCACGGCGATGGCCACCGAAAGAGCGGGGGAGGGGGAGGTGTCCATGGGGCGGCCGGAAGC